>DATMXU010000137.1:0-11860 GCA_035562355.1 Pseudoflavonifractor sp. | reverse complement strand
TCGATGCCCCTGCCGCCGAAGCCGCCGGGCACCAGGATGCCGCGGCAGTCCCCCAGCAGCTCCTCCACGGTATCTTCGGTGATGTTCCCGCTGTCCACCCACTTGATGTCCACCTTCGCGCCGCACTCGTACCCGGCGTGGGCCAGGGCCTCCATCACGGAAAGGTAGGCGTCGTGGAGCTCCACGTACTTGCCCACGACGGCGATGCGCACCACCTTGTCCCGCGTCTCGATGCGCCGCAGCATGTCCTTCCACTCCGTCAGGTCCGGCTGGGGCGTCACCAGGTTCAGCTCCCGGCACACCACGTCGTCCAGGCCGTTCTCATGGAGCATGATGGGCGCTTCGTAGAGGCAGGGCAGGGTGATGTTCTCGATCACGCAGTTCGGCTTCACGTTGCAGAACAGGGATATCTTTTGCTTGATGTCCTCGCCGATGGGCTCGTCGGAGCGGGTGATGATGATATTGGGCGCGATGCCCAGGGACTGGAGCTGCTTGACGGAGTGCTGGGTGGGCTTGGACTTGTGCTCGTTGGTGTGCCTGAGGTAGGGCACCAGGGTCACGTGGATGAACAGGCAGTTTTCCCGGCCCCGTTCCAGGGAGATCTGGCGGATGGCCTCGATGAAGGGCTGGCTCTCGATGTCGCCGGTGGTGCCGCCGATCTCGGTGATGAGCACGTCGGCCCCGCTCTGCCGGGCGCTCTGATAGATGAAACCCTTGATTTCCTGGGTAATGTGGGGGATGACCTGCACCGTCTCCCCCAGGTAGCCCCCCGCGCGCTCCCGGTTCAGGACGGCCCAGTACACCTTGCCGGAGGTGAGATTGGAGAAGGCGCTCAAATTTTCGTCGATAAAGCGCTCGTAGTGACCCAGGTCCAGGTCGGTCTCAGCCCCGTCGTCGGTGACAAAGACCTCCCCATGCTGAAAGGGGCTCATGGTACCGGGGTCCACGTTCATATAGGGGTCCAGTTTCTGGGCCGCCACCTTGAGGCCCCGCTGCTTGAGAAGCCGCCCAAGGGACGCGGCGGTGATGCCCTTCCCCAGCCCGGAGACCACGCCCCCCGTCACAAACACATATTTCGTCATATCCTCGTTTCCTCTCTCCCGCTGTACTGCCGATCAATTATCATAGGTCTTCAAGATCCCCTCGGCGATCTGCCGCCTGGTCATGCGCATGTCCATGGACTGCTTTTCGATGTACCGGTGGGCATCCTGCTCGCTCATGTTGAGGTAGGAGATCAAAATGCACTTGGCCCGGTCCACGATGAGGAGGTCCTCGATCTTCTGCTTAAGCCTGCTGTTCTCGCTCTGGGCCCGCCTGAGCCGGGACTGGGCCGCTCCCGCCAGCTTGAGGGCCGACCAGAAGACTGCCCGGCTGATGGGTTTTGCCACCGTCAGTACCCCGTCGTCCTCGGTGACGGCGGCCACCGCGTCGAAATACTCGCTCTTCACCACCAGAATGACCTGGGAAACCCCGCCCGAGGCGATGTGCCGGGCCAGACTCTCCCCCGATTCATCCCGCAGCGGAGCGTTGATGACCACCAGGTCGAAATCCCGCTCCAAGAGGAGGCGCCTGGCCTCGCCGCATGACTCCGCGGTGACGACCTGCCGGAAAGAGGCGGGGCGCAGCAGTTCGGTAAAGAGCGTGGCGCTTTTCTCCGAGCTTGAGAGGATCAGTACGCTCTCCATCCCTCCGCCCTCCTTTCCCGGCAGTCAGATTTGGCTGAAATACCTCACAGCGTAAAATGCTTCCCTGTCCTCTGCGGCGGCAAAGTCGGCGGCCTCCCGCTCCTTGACCGCCAAGTACTTCTCCAGCAGGCTCTCCCCCACCACCCGTTTCACAAGTTCGCTTCCTTTGGCGAGGGAGATGGCTTCGCTCAGGCTGTCGGGCAAACGGGCGAGGCTCCGCGTCACGTCCTCCCCCGCCGTGTAGAGGTCTGCGTCCACCGGAGGGGGCAGCGTGAGACCCCGCTCCAGTCCGTCCAGCCCCGCCGCCAGAATAAGAGCAAAGGCCAGGTAGGGGTTCACCGCCGGGTCGGGGGAGCGCAGCTCCATTCTCACCCGCTCCCCCGTGGCCGCCGGGATACGGACCAATTGAGACCGGTTCTGGTTGGACCAGGAGACGTACTTGGGCGCCTCATACGCGCCGAACCGCTCGTAGGAGTTGGCGATTGGGTTTAAGAACAGGCTGATCTCAGGGGTCTTTGCCAAAATGCCCGCCAAAAACCGCTCGGCCGCCGCGCCATCCCCTCTGCCGTCGAAGAGGTTGCGTCCGTTTCGGGTGAGGGAGAGGTTCACGTGCAGGCCGCTGCCTGGCGCGCTGGGAATGGGCTTGGGCATAAAAGAGGCGTACAGCCCGTTCCGGGCGGCGATGGCCTTCACCACCGATTTGAAGGTGAGGAGATGGTCGGCACTGGTGAGCACATCGGCAAACTTGAAGTCGATCTCATTCTGCCCCGGCCCCTGCTCGTGGTGGGAGGTCTCGGGGTGGATGCCCATCTCGGCCAAAGTGAGGCAGATCTCCCGCCGGATGTCTTCCCCCTTATCAAGGGGAGAGATATCCAGATACCCGCCCTTGTCCAGAGTAAGGGTGGTGGGTTCCCCCTCCTCGTCTGTCTTGAACAGGTAAAACTCGCACTCCGCTCCCAGCTTGCAGCCATAGCCCAGCGCCTCGCACCGCTCCGCCGCCCGTTTCAGCAGGGCACGGCTGTCGTGGGCGAAGAGGCCGCCGTCTGGGGTCCTGATCTCCCCATAAAAGCGCACTACCCGGCCCGGCCCGGGCCGCCAGGGCAGCACCGTCAGAGTGGCGGGGTCCGGAAAGAGGAGCAGGTCGGACGCGGTCACGTCCCGAAAACCCTTGATGGCGTGGGCATCAAAGGAGACGCCGTTTTCAAAGGCATAGGGCAGCTCCTCCGGCATGATGGAGATATTCTTCTGCACACCGAACAGGTCGCAGAAACCAAGCCGGATAAACTTGACGTCGTTCTCCCTTACAAATTCAAGAACTCCATTTGTGAGCTCGGTCATATTGAACCCCTCCTATCAAATCAATTTTATCCTTTTTCTGCCTGCTCTACAAGCCCTTCCTTACATATAGGCAGAAAAATCATTTTACTGTAACGCATGCCGCCAGGCACAAAAAGCAAAACAAAGGCGTTCATTACACCGCGGTTGAAAAGGGAGCCATGAGGCCGCCGTCCTTCAAGGGCAGTGTAATGAACGCCTTTGTTCACCTGAATACTATACGCTAGATACGGGAGGTTTGTCAATAGGATTTGTGTCCCTGCGGCTCTCCGCGAAGAGGGTGCCCCCGGCGGGGCCCTGCCACACCTGCCCTGCGGCTCCGGGTAAACCCTGTCCTTCAAAGGGGCGGCGCGGCGACCCACGCGCCATACCCTTTTCCCAAAAGAACCCTCGAAAAACTTATTGACAACTTCCAGGCGGCGTGCTATGCTTAACGCCATAGACAGCAAAGACGCTGTGGGCTTGGCCCATGGCGTCTTTATTTTTTTGTTTAGAAAGGGCGTATGCAATGAGTCAGCTATTCGTTCCCGCCGGGTACAGCCCGGTCCTGTCCGTCTACGAGACCCAGACCGCCATCGGACTCGTCAAGACCATCTTCGCGGAGAAGCTCTCCCAGGCGCTGGGTCTCCGCCGGGTGTCCGCCCCCCTCTTCGTGGAGCCTCAGACCGGACTGAACGACAACCTGAACGGTGTGGAGCGCCCCGTGGAGTTTGACATCCGGGAGACCGGCAGCCACGCGCAGATCGTCCACTCCCTGGCGAAATGGAAACGTATGGCCCTCCACCAGTACGGTTTCCCCGTGGGCGAGGGGCTGTACACAGACATGAACGCTGTCCGCCGGGACGAGGAGATGGATAACCTCCACTCCATTTACGTGGACCAGTGGGACTGGGAGAAGATTATCGACCGGGAAACTCGGACGGTGGAGACGCTGAAGGCCACCGTAGAGGAGATCGTGGACGCCGTATGCGATACCCAGGAGGCCCTGGCGGCCCAGTTCCCCGCCCTGGCGGGGCACCCCCTCTCCCGGACGGTCTCCTTCGTCACCACGCAAGAACTGGAGGACCTCTGGCCCGACCTCACCCCCAAGGAGCGGGAGGACGCGTATATGAAGGAGCACAAGACCGCCTTCGTCATGCAGATCGGCGGCCTCTTAAAGTCCGGCATCAAGCACGACGGGCGCGCCCCCGACTACGACGACTGGTCCCTCAACGGCGACATCCTCTTCTGGAGCGACGTGCTCGGCCGGGCCTTCGAGATCTCCTCCATGGGCATCCGGGTAGACGAGCGGAGCCTGGATGTGCAGCTCGCCGCGGCGGACTGTGACGACCGCCGCTCCCTCCCCTTCCACGCCATGCTCCTGGCCGGGGAGCTGCCCCTGACCATGGGCGGCGGCATCGGCCAGTCCCGCCTCTCCATGCTCCTGCTCCGGAAGGCCCACATCGGCGAGGTACAGGTCTCGGTCTGGGACAAAGATACCCTTGACGGCTGCGCTAGCGCCGGCATCAAACTACTGTGAGGTGACATCTATGAAGGAGGTTCCTAATTTATTCGGCAGCATGGTATTCAACGACGCCGTCATGCAGGCCCGCCTACCCAAGGAGGTCTACAAGGCCCTGAAAAAGACCATCTCCCAGGGCACCCACCTGGAGCTGGACGTGGCCAACGTGGTGGCGAACGCTATGAAGGACTGGGCGGTGGAGAAGGGCGCGACTCACTTCACCCACTGGTTCCAGCCCATGACCGGCATCACGGCGGAAAAGCACGACAGCTTTCTCTCCCCTATAGGAAACGGCAAGGTCATCATGGAGTTCTCCGGCCAGGCGCTGGTCCGGGGGGAGCCAGACGCGTCCAGCTTTCCCTCCGGGGGCCTGCGGGCCACCTTTGAAGCCCGGGGGTACACTATATGGGATATCACCTCCTACGCCTTCATCAAGGACGACACCCTGTGTATCCCCACCGCTTTCTGTGCTTACGGCGGCGAGGCTTTGGACAAGAAGACGCCCCTCCTGCGCTCCATGGAGGCCATTGAGAAACAGGCCCTACGGATTCTTCGGCTCTTTGGCAACAACTCGGCCCGCCGGGTGGTCACCACCGTGGGGCCGGAGCAGGAGTACTTTCTCATCGACAAGGCGCTCTACTTAAAGCGTCCCGACCTCATCTACACGGGCCGCACCCTCTTCGGCTCCCGCCCGCCCAAGGGTCAGGAGCTCGACGACCACTACTTCGGCAGCATCAAGCCGCGGGTCTCCGCCTTTATGAAGGAGCTGGACGAGGAGCTTTGGAAACTGGGCATCTACTCCAAGACCAAGCACAACGAGGTGGCTCCCGCCCAGCATGAGCTGGCCCCTATCTTCACCACCAACAACATCGCCACCGACCACAACCAGCTCACCATGGAGCTGATGAAACGGGTGGCCGACAAGCACGGCTTGGCCTGCCTCCTCCATGAGAAACCCTTCGCCGGGGTCAACGGCAGCGGCAAGCACAACAACTGGTCCATCTCCACCGACACAGGGCTCAACCTCCTGGAGCCTGGTGAGACGCCCCATGAGAACGCCCAATTCCTCCTCTTTCTGGTGGCCGTCATCAAGGCGGTGGACGAGTACCAGGACCTGCTGCGGGTGTCGGTCGCCAGCGCGGGGAATGACCACCGCCTGGGGGCAAACGAGGCGCCGCCCGCCATCGTCTCCATGTTCCTAGGCGACGAGCTCTCCGAGATATTGGAGGCTCTGGAGACCGGCTCGGACTACCAGAACAAGGAGCGGCACCAGATGGAGATCGGGGTGACTGTTCTCCCCCACTTCCCCAAGGACACCACCGACCGCAACCGCACCTCCCCCTTTGCATTCACGGGCAACAAGTTTGAGTTTCGTATGCTGGGCTCCACCATCTCCATCGCGGGGCCCAACATCGTGCTCAATACCGTGGTTGCTGAGTCCCTGCGTCAGTTTGCCGACCAGCTGGAGGGGGCGGAGGACTTCACCCTCACTCTCGCAGACTTGGTGCGCGAGACCATTCGTGCCCATAAGCGCATCATTTTTAACGGCAACAACTACTCCGACGACTGGGTGCGCGAGGCCGAGCACCGAGGCCTCTCCAACCTGAAGACCACGGTGGACGCCCTGCCCGCGTTTATCGCCCCCGAGAGCGTGGCGCTCTTTACCCAGCACCACGTCTTTACTGAAAAGGAACTCCTCTCCCGTTACGAAATCCTGCTGGAGGGCTATTGCAAGACGCTCCACATCGAGGCCCTCACCATGGCCGACCTCACCCACCGGGACATCATCCCCGCCTGTTTCGAGTACCAGAGCGCCCTTGCCGCCCTCCTCCAGCAGAAGAAGGCCTGCGGCGAGTTTGACAGCGCTCCGGAGGCCGCTCTTTTGACCAGGCTCTCCAAGCTGTCGGCCTGCCTTTTCAAAAAGCTGGACGCCCTGGAGGGGAGTCTGCTGGAGACCAAGGCCGAACAGGCCCCCCTCCCCCTGGCAAGGTTTTACCGGGAAAAGGTCTTCGCGGCCATGTCCGAGCTGCGCCTGGTCGTAGACGAGTTGGAGACTCTGGTGGCCAAAAAATACTGGCCTCTGCCCTCTTACGGGGAGCTGCTGTACAGCGTACTTTAGCCTCCCGCTGCATACCATCATAAAAAGGCCAAAAAGGGGCCGCGCGGCATCGACGCCGCGCGGCCCCTTTGAACGGTCTATTCCCAGTGCTCCAGCAGATACCGCTCGGCCTCGGCGCACCAGAGGCCCTTGTGGGCGTCCACAATGTCGGCAAGCGCCCCGAAACGGGCGTCCGCAGCGGCAAGGCCGCGAAAATCCTGAATCGCGGTGAGGGGCATCGAGATATGGTTGTAGATGAGTTTCTTCCCCCCGGGGATATGGGGCAGGTTCAAAATGGTCTCGCATGCGCAGTCGAGGCCGCCGACGTGGGTGACCATGACGGCGGGGTTGATGCGCCCCTTGGCCGACAGCTCCAGAGATTCGATGAGATCGTCGGTATTGCCGCCGGTGGTACCCATCAGGTGGGTGGAGTTGTAGTGCACGTCGTAGAGGTTGATTTTGGCGCTGAACTTCTGGTCGGTGGGGCCGGCAAAGAAATTGAGGCATCCGTCGCGCCCCAGAATGGCGCTGCCCAGCTCCGCCACCGCTGCCACGGGGGCGTAGACCAGCACGTCGTCAAAGCCTCCGTACTTCGCCAGCAGCTCCTTGGCGGGGTCGGCCATAGCGGAGGTGTCCACGATGTCCAGCAGAACGCCCGCGGCGCTGGCCTTGTCGCTGAGCAGGTGTTTTGCCCGGGTGACGCGCTCGGCGGCGATATCGGTCACCACCAGAATTCCGGGGCGGCGGTCACAGCTGATGGCGTAGTCCACCGCACCCAGGCCCATTGGTCCGGCCCCCGCCAGGATGGCCATCTTGCCGCCCTCGCGGATGCCCATGATATGGTGATAATCGCCCATCTTGGTGTGGTAGGCGGCGTGGAGCGCACCGATGCTGCAGCTCATGGGCTCGGCGAGAGATGCCTCATAGTAGGCCTCGCCCTGATACTCGAGCAGGCACCCCAGCTCCATCACCTCGGGCGGGATGATCATATAGGTGGCGTTGCCGCCGAAGTACCGGTAGGAGTAGCCGGGACTCCACATGGTGCCCTTGTAGTTCAGGGCGGGCTGGAGGGTAAAGCGCATGCCGGGCCTGAACTTATTCTGGTGTTTCTTCCCCACGGCTACGATGTTGCCGGCCATCTCGTGGCCCATGATGGTGGGATTGTGGAGGATGTCTGGAGGGACGCGCTTGTGGTCCTGTCCCAGGATGGCGCACTTATAGGTGGACATACAGACGCTGTCCGAGACGACCTCGGCCAGGATCTCGTCGTCCTCCAGCTCGGGGAGCTCGAACTCCTCCAGGCGAAGGTCGCCCGCGCCGTATAGTCTTACCGCTCTTGTCTTCATATATGGATACAACTCCTTCTCTATCAGACGCCGTGACAGATAACCCGGCTGTAAAATTCCCTTACCTTCTCCAAGCGCGGGGGGCTGCTGCCCTCCTCGGTGACCTTGGCGCTGGCGGTCGCCACGGCCCAGCGGGCCGCCTCCTTCCAGTCAAGGCCCCTGTCCTGGCACCACGCCAGGGCAGCCAGCATGGAGTCCCCCGCGCCCACAGTGCTGCGCACGTCCACCTTGAGGCCCTCGGCCATGAAAAGCTCACCGTCCTTACAGAAGAGCGCGCCCTTGGCTCCAAGGGAGACGGCGGCAAGACGAACGCCCCGGGCAGTGAGCTCCTTCGCGCCGGAGATGATATCCTCTGTGGTCTCCATAGGGCGGCCCAACAGGCGGGAGAGCTCCGTGTCGTTGGGCTTGACCAGATAGGGCGCGGCTTCTACCGTTTTGGCAAGGAGTACGCCGTCCAGATCGGCGTATACACACGCGCCCAGCGCTTTACACCGCTCTGTCCAGACCCGGAAGAGCTCGTCGGGCACACCCCTGGGCGCGCCGCCCGCGAACACCACAATGTCCCCTTCTCCCACCCGAGCAAAGAGCTTTTCGCCCAGCGCGGAAATCACAGCGGCGTCCACGGTGGGTCCGGGCTCGTTGAGGTCGGTGTAGGTCCTGTTCTTCTCATCCACGACCTTCAGGTTGGTGCGGGTATCTCCGTCGATGAAGAGGAACTCGTTCTCCACCCCCAGCTCATCCAGGCGGTCCTTGATATAGCGGCCGGTACCCCCGCCCAGAATACCGAGGGCGAGGCTTTTTCCACCCAGCGCGTTCACCGCCTTGCAGACGTTGATGCCCTTGCCGCCCGGGTCCAGATGGATCTTCTGTATGCGGTTCACCCGGTCTACGGCAAAGTCGGGAATATAGACCGTCTTGTCCAGCGCCGGATTCAGCGTCACGGTGAGGATCATGCATCCGCCTCCCCGCTGGTGAGGGTGCGCAGGATGAACCCCGGGTCGTCGGTCTCCTGCAGCTCCTTCAGGAGGTCGCCCTTCATGATGATGTGGGCCACAGCCTGCAAAATGGGCAGATGTTCCTCCCCCAGCCCGGCGATCCCCACCACAAGCTTGGCGTTGCCGTCCTCAAAGGGGACGCCCTCACCCGCAAACTGGAGCACCACCAGCCCGGTCGATTTGATGTATTGCTTGGCGGTGCCCACTCCATGCGGAATGGCTACCCCCTCCCCGATGTAGGTGGTGACGGTCTTCTCCCGCTCCACCATCGCCTCGATATACTCCTCGCTGACGCTGCCGCGCTCCACCAGCATCCTGCCGGCCAGACGGATGGCGTCGAACTTCTCCATGGGTGGAAGGCGGACCCGGATGTCCGAGCGCGTCAGACAATCAAAGCTCCCCCCTGCCGCAGCCGCGTTGTTCTTGTTCTTAAAGAAAAGGCCCATCTCGGTTTCTCCTTTATAGTTTGCTGTTGCCATAGTACTCCGCGAGCACCTGTTCCACCGCGGCATAGCACCGATCCCGGTCGCCTGTGCACAGCGCGTCCACCAGCCAGGGGTACTCCACCGTGGAGGAGCCCACCGCGCTCAGCACATCCACCGCCTGGCGCGGGCCGTCCTGGGGCGCCAGCATGATGAGGGCGGAGCGCGGTTTCTGTCCGTCGGCCACCGCGATGCACCCGTCCAGCCAGACGACGCCCAGATGGGCCTGTGAGACGCCGGGCGTGCGGCAGTGGAGGAGCATGCAGCGCCCGTCGGGCGTGAGGGTACTGCCATACCGCTCTCTTGCGAGGAGACTCCGGGCGATGGCGGCCTGCTGGAGGTCGCTGCGCCCTATGATCTCGGCGGCGAGCTCAATGAGCTCTTCCACGTTCTTCAGGCTCTTCCCGTTTCGGAAGAAAAAGTTGTTCAGGAGGTCCAGAATACTGTCGATGAACCGTTTGGAGTCCTCCAGCGTACTGGCGATGTTGACGTGCTCCGCGACCGGCGCGGGGGCGGGCGAAACGCGCTTGCAGGTAAGCAGAATCTGGCGCAGGCTCTCCTTCTCCTCGTCCAGCAGGAAGGGGGACACGACCGCGCACGGAAGCGGGCAGTCCCTGATGGGGACGGTGGAGATCATGAGCTCGGCCCCCTGCCGGCGCAGGTCTCCGAAGTCCAGATTCATGGTGGAGATCACATCCACAATGGCGATGTCGGAGAACTCCCGCTCCACCCGCAGGGAGAGGAGCTTGGCGCTGATGATGCCGCTGGGGCAGCAGATGATGGCCTTGTAGCGGCGCTGCAGGTGCATCCGCCGGTCCTCCAGCGCCACCCCCAGATGAATGGCGATATAGCCGATCTCGCTCTCGGGGACGCTCACCCCCAGCTCCTCCTCAATGGCGCTCACGCTGCCCCTCGCCAGCTCATAGAGCTCGCCGTAATGTTTCTTGATATCGTCCAGCATAGGGTTTCTGATCTCCATGTGCATGTTGAGCCGGGAGATGGTGGGGATGAGGTGGCGCAGGAGCGCGTCGTAAAAGGCGTTGTTGTTGCCGATGATGAGCCCCGTCTTATTTTCGGTGATGCGCATCAGCCTGTCGGCAATACGTCGGGCCTGCTGCTCGCGGTAGCGGTCGTCGAACTGCTTAAGGCCCTGGGCGGAGTGCAAAATGGCGGCGAGATAACCCAGCTCCCCCGCGGGGATGGCGACATGGAACTCACGCTGGACAAGCTCCAGGAGCCGGCTCGCCAGCCGCGTCTCCTCCTCGTCCTCCCCCGCGATCTTGGTGAGGTCGTCCACCGCAATAGAGGCCCCGGCCTCCACCCGCTGGAGGATGAAGTAGAGATGCACCACGATGGCGGTGTAGCTCCTGTCACTGAGGAACACGTCCCGCACGTCGGGCGCGGAGTCCACCAGGGCCCGGAGCGCCGCCAGTTTCTCCCTGTCGTAGAGGTCTGAGATGGGCGGCATGTCGTACGCGCCGGGATTCTGGTCTGTATTCTGGTAGAAGAGGGCCACCAGAGCCTGGCGGCGGCGCCACTCGTCCGCCTCTATGTAAATGCCCACACCGGGCTTGCGTACTAATTCAATATGGTTCTCGCTCAGCCATTTTTCGCAGCGGTTCAGGTCGCTGCCAATGGTGGCCTCGGTGACGTTGAGCTCCTGGGTAAAGGCGTAAATCTTGATGGGCTCCTGCTCTGTGAGAAGCTCCTTGAGCAGGTAGCTGACCCGCTCGGCGGAGGAGAGCCCCGCGGGATTCCGGCGGGATAGTCCCACCAGCTCATGGAGGGTCTCGCGCTGCTCTTCGCTGCCGCTAAAGCGCACGCCGTAGCCGGACTTGGTCTCCAAAAGCTTGCTCTGCTCGCCCAACAGGGCGTGCAGCTTTTCAAGCTCGCGCAAAATGGTGCGTTTGCTGAGTGAGAGGCGTTGTGCAATGGTGTTCATGGTGACAAAACCGTCGCTGTCCAGAACCATTTTTAGAATAGAACCCTCTCTGGTGGAGAGCTGCATCGTGAACACCCTCTTTCTTTTTTAGAGTGCGCGGTTTACAGCCGTTCGGGAGAGCGGCCCTCCTTTGGCCGCTCTCCCAAAAGCGTTGTCTCTTAAACCCGCTGGAGTCCCTTGAGCTCCTCGATGAGCCCGTCGTACTCGGTGGGGCTCATAAAGTTATTGATGGTGTATACCCTCACGCCCGGCACTTTCTTCTGGACGCGCTCAAGGAAGGTGTGTTGGGTGACGATGTAGGTGGCATTCTCGGGGATCTCTTCGATGGCGCTGTGGAGTACCTTGGCGTCGATGCCCGCCCCGGCCAGTTTCTTCTGCAGGGTGGTGGCGCCCATGGCGCTGGAGCCCATGCCCGCGTCGCAGGCGAAGACGATGACGCCGTTGAACTTGGTGAGGCCCGTGGGAGCGGCCTTGAC
>DATMXU010000136.1:0-10990 GCA_035562355.1 Pseudoflavonifractor sp. | reverse complement strand
GGAGCTTTTGGGGAACAAGCGGAACAAGAACGCCGAGCTGAGCAGACGGGCGCTGGAGATTTTGGAGACGTTAGATACTGAATAGGCTTTGCGCTTGCCCGCGAGCGGGAGCGAGCCGCGCCGTAAGGCGCGTCCAAGTGTTTTCGCTTGCGAAAACCTTGCCGCAGGGGCAATTCACTTGCCCCGAGGATGTTTAAAGAAAAAGGGGCCCCCGCAAAGCGGAGCTTTTGGGGAACAAGCGGAACAAGAACGCCGAGCTGAGCAGACGGGCGCTGGAGATTTTGGAGAAACTAGATAGATAAGAGACAGCCCGATGGGGCATCAGGCCCTGCAGAGCCGCATAAGCAATGAGTCGATAGGGAGGGATACTTATGAAAATCATCGTAGACGCCATGGGGGGCGACCACGCGCCCAGGAGCAACGTGGAGGGCGCGGTCAGCGCCGTGAAGGATCTGGGGGTGGAGGTAGTCCTGGTAGGCCGGGGCGAGGAGATCCTGTCCTGCCTCAAGGAGCTGGGGTACGACGACCTGCCCGTCGGCATCGAGATCGCCCACGCGTCCGAGGTGGTGGAGATCTGCGACAACAGCGCCTCGGCCTTTAAGGAGAAGAAGGACTCCTCTCTCACCGTGGGCTTGAACCTCCTGAAGGACGGAGGCGGGGCGGCCTTCGTCTCAGCCGGGAGCACCGGGGCCCTCCTGTCGGCGGCCACCTTGCTGGTCAAGCGCATCAAGGGCATCCGCCGGGCCGCCATGTGTCCCGTGGTGCCCACCGCCAAGGGGGGCGCTCTGCTCGTCGACTGCGGCGCCACAGCCGAGGGGACGCCGGAGTACTTGCTCCAGTTCGCCTTTATGGGCAGTTACTACGCGGAGCGGGTGCTGGGCCGGCCGGAGCCGCGGGTGGGCCTCTTGAACATCGGGGCCGAGGAGAGCAAGGGCACCGACCTCCAGCGGGAGACCTGGAAACTCCTCAAAAAGGCCGACGAGGAAAAGCGCATCCACTTCGCGGGCAACGTGGAGGCCAAGGAGGCCGTGCTGGGACAGGTGGACGTGATCGTCACCGACGGGTACTCGGGCAACATCTTCCTCAAGACCCTGGAGGGGGCGGGCAGTTTCCTGGCTGGAGAGATCAAGAAGATGTTCAAGAAAAACCTCCTCACCAAGCTCTCCGCCCTGCTGGTGAAGGACGGCCTCAGGGACTTCAAGCGCCTGATGGACGCACGGGAGGTGGGGGGCACCGCCCTGCTGGGCATCTCAAAGCCGGTCATCAAGGCCCATGGCTCCTCCGACGGCTACGCCATCCGCAACGCCATCCGGCAGGCCCAGCAGTTTGCCGCGTCGGGCATTATC
Source organism: Pseudoflavonifractor sp. (assembly GCA_035562355.1). GTDB lineage: Bacteria > Bacillota > Clostridia > Oscillospirales > Oscillospiraceae > Pseudoflavonifractor. The sequence goes on along the minus strand of DATMXU010000136.1, from coordinate 9,644 downwards.
GAGGATATCACCGAGAATATAGACTATATGCGTCTGCCCGTTTCCGAGCTGGGCGGGGTCAGAGAAGAATAATCTGTGAATATTTTGCATTTGCCTATTGACAGACAATGGGTTTATGCCTATTATTTTAGTGCAATACAACATCGCGCATTGCGATAAGGAGTAGATAAGCATGATTTTCGAGAAACTGACCGAGCTGCTTGCCGAGCAATTCTCCGTGGACGCCGTCAACATTACGATGGATACCTCCTTTGAGAACGACTTGGGCGCCGACTCCCTGGACCTGGTGGAACTCTCCATGGCCTTGGAGGAGGAGTTCGGCGTGGAAGAGATGAGCGAGGAGGACGCCGCCGGGATCCGTACCGTGGGCGATCTGGTGCGCTATCTTCAGGCCAAGATCGACGAATAAGCCGCAATACGAAAGAAGAACATAAAAGGGGAAAGCCCCGCATATGCGGGGCTTTCTCTTTTTGAGAAGGTGAACGCAATGGACAAGCTGGAGCAAAAGCTGGGCTACCACTTTCAGAACCGGGCGCTGCTGGAAAACGCGCTCACCCACAGCTCTTATGCCAATGAGAACCGGGGCAGGGGCCTCCAGAGCAACGAACGGCTGGAGTTCTTGGGGGACTCGGTGCTGGGCATGGTGACGGCCGACTATCTCTACCGCGCCCACCCCGACCTCCCCGAGGGGGACCTGACCCGCACCCGGGCCGCGCTGGTGTGCGAGGGGAGTCTGGTGGAGGTGGCCCGGGAGCTGGACCTTGGCAGCCACCTCCTCCTGGGCAAGGGGGAGGACGCGGGGGGCGGCCGGGAACGGCCCTCCATCGTGGCCGACGCGGTGGAGGCGCTGCTTGCCGCCGTCTATCTGGACGGGGGCATCGGCTCGGCCCGGAAGGTCATCACCCGTTTCATCCTGGACGCCGAGGAGGAGAAGACGGGCAGCCGGGACTATAAGACCGCCCTCCAGGAGCTGGTGCAGCGGGAGAGCGGCCAGGTGCTGGAGTACCGCCTCACCGGCTCCACCGGGCCGGACCACGCCAAGGTGTTCCAGGTGGCGGTGGACCTCAACGGTGCGCCCATCGGCTCCGGTGAGGGCCGGAGCAAAAAGGAGGCCGAGCAGGCCGCCGCCAAGGCGGCGCTTGCGGGGCTGACGAAATAGGGAAGAACGCGCCGCGGGCCGGAAGAGCTCGCGGCGCGTGTTTTTGCGCCGGAAAAGATTTGCATTGATGGGCCGAAATTGATATAATATCCTACAGGCTGTCGGTAGACCCTCCATCCAAAGGATTCGGAGGGGAGATCGTGTGAAAGGAAACCGTCAGGGTTTCCTTTCGCGTGCGTCAGCCTGTCGAAAGACCCTTTTCGACGGGCTGACGCTATCATATTCACATATTTCGTGGATGAGAGGTGCGCGTGGGTGTACTTAAAGGCGCTTGAGATACAGGGCTTCAAATCCTTTCCCGACAAGACGGTGCTCTCCTTTGGGGAGGACATCACCGCCATCGTGGGGCCCAATGGCAGTGGAAAATCAAATATCTCAGACGCCATCCGCTGGGTCATGGGGGAGCAGTCCACCAAGGCCCTGCGGGGCGGCAAGATGGAGGACGTCATCTTCGGCGGTACGGCCAAGCGCAAGCAGCTGGGCTTTGCCGAGGTCTCCCTTGTGCTGGACAATGCCGAGCATTTCTTCGGCATGGAGGAGAGCGAGGTCATGGTCACCCGGCGGTATTACCGCTCGGGGGAGAGCGAATACTACATCAACCGCCGCTCGGTCCGCCTCAAGGACGTGTACGAGCTCTTCATGGACACGGGCCTGGGCCGGGAGGGGTACTCGGTCATCGGCCAGGGCAAGATCGACGAGATCCTCTCGGTCAAGAGCGGGGACCGGCGCGAGGTCTTCGAGGAGGCGGCGGGCATCTCCCGTTTCCGCCACCGCAAGGAGGAGGCCGAGCGCAAGCTGGAGCGCACCGAGGAGAACCTGGTGCGCATCAACGACAAGATCGACGAGCTGGAGCTCCAGGTGGAGCCTCTGCGCGTCCAGTCGGAGAAGGCGAAGAAATACCTCATCCTCCGGGACGAGCTGCGGGGCCTGGAGATATCGGTCTGGCTGGAGCAGCTGGAGCGCATCCGGGCATCGGCCATCAAGGTCCTCGGCGACTATGAGAACGCCCTGCGCCAGAAGGGGGAGGCCCAGGCGGCGGTGGAGCGGCTCTACGCCGCGTCGGAGGGCTACGCCGCCAAGATGAGGGAGAAGGATGTGGAGGCCGAGGGCATCCGCTTTACCATGATGCAGCGGGAGGCCGACGCCGCCGGGCTCGAGAACAGCGTGGCCGTCCTGAAGACCAATATTCAAAATAACCTGGAGAACACCGACCGGATGCAGCAGGAGCTGGCGGCCCAGGAGGGGCGCGACGGCAGCATCACCGGGCAGATCGAGGAGCGCCGCCGACGTCTGGAGGGCATCGTCGGGGAGGTCACCGAGCTGCAGGCCCTGCTTCTGGAGCGGCAGAAGTCCGCCGAGGAGGCCGCCCACAGCGCAGGCAAGCTGGCGGTTGAGATGGAGTCCCTGCGGCAGAAGGAGGCAGTGGAGTCGGCCTCCGCAGGAGAGGCGAAGGCCCTCCTCTCGGCTTTGGCCGCCGCCGCACAGGAGCTGATGGACCGGGACGCGTCCATCCGGCAGGACCTGGCTGGGCTGGAGGAGCGCGTCACCGCCACCGAGGCCGAGCATCGGCAGGCCGCCGCCGAGCTGACCCAGGCCAAGGAGGACCTGGACTCCCTCAAAAATATCATCAACGGGTACACCCTCCGGCTGGAGAGCCGCCGCAAGAAGGCCAAGGAGGCCGAGGAGCGGCACGTCCAGCTCCAGATGGAGGAGAACTCCCTCAAGTCCCGCATCCATATGCTCGCCGAGATGGAAAAGCTCTACGAGGGCTACTCCAAGGCGGTCAAGCTGGTGATGAGCGACGGGTCGCGGGGCCAGCTGAAAGGCCTCCACGGGCCGGTGGCGGGCCTCATCCGCGTGCCCGACCAGTACGCCGTGGCGGTGGAGATCGCCTTAGGCGCCGCCATGCAGAACATCGTGGTGGACACCGAGGAGGACGGCAAGGCCGCCATCAACTACCTCAAGCGCCGGGACGCGGGGCGCTGCACCTTTCTGCCCCTCAGCTCCATCCGGCCCTCCGACTTTCGGGACGGCAAGGTGGTGGACGAGCCCGGTTTTGTGGGCATGGGGGACGAGCTCATCGAGTTCGACCGGAAGTATGAGAAGATATTTTCCAGCCTCCTGGGCCGTGTGGTCATCGCCGAGGACATGGACAAGGCCATCGCCATCGCCCGGAAGTACGGCTACCGGTTCCGCGTCGTCACGCTGGACGGGCAGGTGCTCAATCCAGGCGGGTCCATGACCGGCGGCTCGGTCTCCCACAGCGCGGGTATTCTGAGCCGGGCCAACGAGCTGGAGCGGCTGAACGCCCAGATCGAGGGCATCCGGGAAAAGCTGCGCGCCGCCGCCCATACCCTGGAGGAGGCGAACCGGGAGGCCACCGCCGCGGCCTATGAGATGGAGACCGCCCAGGCCCAGAAACGGACCCATGAGGACACCATCCTTACCTATGAGGAGCGGTGCAGCCACTTCAGCGCTGTCCTCGCGGACCTGCGCCGCCAGCGGGAGGAGCAGAGGGGGGAGCTGGAGCAGCTCGCCCGCCGCTCCGCCCAGACCGAGGCCGACACCGCCGCCGCCCGCAGCCGCATCGAGCAGCTGGAGGGCGCGGCCGCCGCACTGCGGGCCGAGGCCGAGAGCAAGGCCGGCGGCCAGGCCGACTTCCAGGCCAGGGCCGCCGCCATCGGCAGCGAGATCGCCGAGGCGAACATGCGCCTGGCCGGGCTGGACGCCGAACGCCTCGCCAGTGAGAAGGCTCTGGAAGAGCTGGAGGGTCTGCGCCGGGACATGACGGGGGACCGGGAGGCGCGGCGCAGGATGATCGAGGAGCTGGTGGGGAAGAACGAGGCCCTGGCCGCTCAGATCCTGGAAAAGGAGCGCGCCATCCAGGCCATCCGGGAGGAGAACACCGCCCGCAGCACCGCCATCAGGCGTCTCAACGACGAAAAGCTGGCCCTGGAGGGGGAGCGCAACCGGGCCGACCGGGAGAGCCGGGACAAGAACGCCGAGCTCCTCGCCATGGAGCGCGAGGCGGCGGCGCTGGAGCAGAAGAAACTCACCGCCGAGCTGGAGGAGAAGAACATTCTCGACAAGCTCTGGGAGAACTATGAGCTCTCCCATGAGGCGGCCAGGCACCAGCGGGTTGAGCTGGAGAGCGTGGTTAAGGCCCAGCGCCGCATCATGGAGCTCAAGCGGAGCATCGCCGCCCTGGGCAACATCAACCTGGACGCCATCGAGGAGTTCCAGCGGATCAACGAGCGGTACACCTACCTCACCAGCCAGCGGGACGACGTGCAGAAGTCCAAGAGGGACCTGGAGCGCATCATCGCCGAGATCACCGGTGAGATGAAAACCATCTTCGCCGAGCAGTTTGCCATCATCAACGAGGCCTTTGGGGCCACCTTCCTGGAGCTCTTCGGCGGCGGCAAGGCCACACTGGAGCTGGAGGACCCCGACGATATCCTGAACTGCGGCATTGAGATCAAGGTCCAGCCCCCCGGCAAGGCATTGAAGATCATCACCCTCCTGTCGGGCGGGGAGAAGGCCTTCGTGGCCATCGCCCTCTACTTTGCCATCCTCAAGGTGCGCCCCACCCCCTTCGTGGTCATGGACGAGATCGAGGCCGCCCTGGACGACGCCAACGTGACCCGTTTCGCCCGCTACCTGCGGCAGATGAGCGACAAGAGCCAATTTATCATCATCACTCACCGCCGCGGCACCATGGAGGAGGCCGACGTACTGTACGGCGTGACAATGCAGGAGCAGGGCGTCACGCGGATTCTGAGCATCAACCTCAACAGTGTGGAGCGGGATTTGAATCTCAAATGACGGCGGAGAGGACGTCGGCCTCCCAAGCGTTTTGGCCTGTGGCCAAAACCTTGATGCCGGGCGGATTCACTCCGCCCGAGCAGATCAAAATCAGGGGTCCCCGCGCGGCGTGAGCCGGGCGGGGCTGAGGCCGACGTGCTGTACGGCGTGACGATGCAGGAGCAGGGCGTCACGCGGATTCTGAGCATCAACCTCAACAGCGTGGAGGAGGAGTTGAATCTCAAGTAGGGTGGCAGGATCTTATGCCGCCGCGCTGGTGGGGTGGTACCGGGTTACGGCGGTATGAGTCATGCCGCCCTACCGCCATAACCGGGTGTGGCTGGGAGGTGCGTATCTATTGAATGAGTTTCCAAAAAGAAAGCACCCCAGGTTAAGGAATTATGATTACAGCCAAAGCGGGGCATATTTTATTACGATTTGCACCGAGAACCGCCAGAGTATTTTAGGGACGATCACGGTAGGGCGGGATGACCTCATCCCGCCGATGTGTGTGCTATCCCCTGTAGGAGAACTTGTAGAACGGTATATTCAGTCGATTACGGATGTATATCAGACCGCATTTGTTCCGGGATATGTGGTGATGCCAAATCATGTGCATATTTTGCTGGTGCTGGAGAGGGGCGGCCCATCGGTCATGATGATCGTGCGCGGGTTTAAGCGCCAAGTAACAAAGGCGCTGGGAAGGCCAATCTGGCAGGATAGTTTCTACGAGCATACGATCCGTGATGAGGCAAGCTATAGAAAGCACCTGCAATACATGGAGAACAATCCTGTCCGTTGGGCGGAGGATGACTACTACTGCCAATCACTGTGAGGGTATGACACTATGGGTTTTTTTGATAAGATCAAGGCGGGGCTCACCCGCACCAAGGAGAACATCGGCCACTCCTTCGACAATCTCTTCTCCGGCGAGCTGAACGACGACTTCTACGACGAGCTGGAGGAGACCCTCATCCTCACCGACATGGGGATGGAGACCACGCTGGCCGCCGCCGCAGAGCTGCGCCGCCGCTGTAAGGAAGAGCGGGTGAAGGACGCCGAGGGCGCGCGGGAGGTGCTGCGGCGGGTCCTCACCGATATGCTGACGGTGGGGGAGAGCGCACTGGACCTCTCCAAGAACCCCAGTGTGATTCTGATCATCGGGGTCAACGGCGTGGGCAAGACTACCACCATCGGTAAGCTGGGCGCCAGGCTGAAGGGGGAGGGCAAGCGGGTCCTCTTCGCCGCCGCGGACACCTTCCGGGCCGCCGCCGCCGACCAGCTGGAGATCTGGGCCGACCGCTCGGGGGCCGACCTGGTGCGCCAGCACGAGGGGGCCGACCCCGCCGCCGTGGTCTTCGACGCCATGCAGGCGGCCAGGGCCAGAAAGAGCGACGTGGTGCTGGTGGACACCGCCGGGCGCCTTCACAACAAACAGAATCTGATGAACGAGCTGACCAAGATCGGCAAGGTCATCGACCGGGAGCTGCCCGGCAGCCGGGGGGAAACCCTGCTGGTGCTGGACGCCACCACCGGGCAGAACGGTCTCATCCAGGCCAAGCAGTTCATGGAGGCGGCGGGCATCACCGGGATCGTGCTCACCAAGCTGGACGGCAGCGCCAAGGGAGGCATCGTGGTGGCCATCGCCCAGGAGCTGAAGGTGCCCGTCAAATTCATCGGCGTGGGGGAGAACATCGACGATCTCCTGCCCTTCGAGCCCGAGAGCTTTGTTCGGGCGCTGATTTAACGGACTGTTCATGTTTTCACGCGAATAGGAGACTATAATAATATGATACGTATTGACGGCAGGGCCAAGGACGAGCTGCGGCCCATCGAGATCATTCCAAACATCAACCAATTTGCCGAGGGCTCCTGCCTCATCCGCTGCGGGAAGACCCATGTGCTGTGTACCGCCAGCGTGGAGGAGAAGACCCCGCCCCACGTACCCGAGGGGGAGGGCTGGGTCACCGCCGAATACTCCATGCTCCCCCGGGCCAACCGGGAGCGCTCTAAGCGGGACATTGCAAAGCTGAAGCTCTCCCCCCGCTCCGCCGAGATCCAGCGGCTTGTCGGCCGGGCCCTGCGCGCGGCGGTGGACAGGAAGGCACTGGGAGAGCGGACCATCACCGTGGACTGCGACGTGCTCCAGGGCGACGGGGGGACCCGCACCGCTGCCGTCACGGGCGGTTTCGTGGCCCTCTCCTACGCGCTGCATAAGCTGGTGGCCGACGGCGTACTGCCCGAAATGCCCCTCAAGACCTGCGTGGCCGCCATCTCGGCCGGCATCGTGGAGGACGAGCTCCTGCTGGACCTGTGCTACGAGGAGGACTCCGCCGCCATGGTGGACCTCAACTGCGTCATGACCGGAGAGGGGGAGCTCATCGAGCTCCAGGCCACCGGCGAGGGCCGGGCCTTCACCGTTGACGAGCAGCAAAAATTGGTGGCCCTGTGCGCCAAGGGCATCCGGGAGATCCAGGAGATACAGAAAAAAGCGCTGGGAGGCTGATTTCCCCATGAAAATGGTACTGGCCAGCAAGAATGCCCACAAGCTTGCCGAGCTGAGCTCCATCCTTTCGCAGCAGGGGGTGGAGGTGGTGCTGGAGTCCGACGCGGGCGTAGATGTGGATGTGGAGGAGACCGGGACCACCTTTGAGGCCAACGCCCTTTTGAAGGCCCGGGCCGTCATGGAGGCGACCGGTCTGCCCGCCATCGCGGACGACTCCGGCCTCTGCGTGGACGCTCTCAATGGCGCGCCGGGGGTCTATTCGGCCCGGTACGGCGGGCCCGGCCTGGACGACGCGGGGCGGTATAAGCTGCTGCTCGAAAATATGCGGGGGATGCTGGACCGGCGGTGCAGGTTCGTCTCCTGCATCTGCTGCTGTTTCCCGGGCGGGGACACCCTCACCGCCCGGGGCGAGTGCCACGGCACTCTGGCCTATGTGCCCAAGGGGGAGGACGGTTTTGGGTACGACCCCGTCTTCTTCGTGCCAGGCCTCAAGAAGACCTTCGCCCAGCTCGCCCCCGAGGAGAAGAACACCATCTCCCACCGTGGCGTCGCGCTGGAGCAATTCGCGGAAAAGCTGCGGGAGTACCTGAAGTGAGCCGCGGGACATACGAGAGAAGAGGAGCCGATTTATGGACTTAACAAGTAAGCAGCGCTCACAGCTCCGGGGGCTTGCCAACAGCCTGGACACCATTCTCCAGGTGGGCAAGGACGGCCTGGGAGAGAACCTTGTCAAGCAGGCGAACGACGCGTTGGAGGCCCGGGAGCTCATTAAGGGCAAGGCCCTGGAGAACTGCGAGCTCACCGCCCGCGAGGCGGCCGAGGCCCTGGCCAAGGTCACCCGCAGCGAGGTGGTGCAGGTTATCGGAACAAAATTTGTCCTGTATCGTCAAAGTCATAATAAGGACAAGAAGGATAAGATCGTCCTGGTGAAGGACAGGAAATCCTGACAAATTTTGTTCCGAACGCCGCAAGTGTGGGGTACAAGCGTTTTGCGCGGCAAAACCTTGGCGCAGAGCGGAATTCATTCCGCTGCGCAAGTAAAAGCCGGGGCCCCCATGGGGCTCGTCACATGGGGAGACAAAATTTGTCCTGTATCGTCAAAGTCATAATAAGGACAAGAAGGATAAGATCGTCCTGGTGAAGGACCAGAAGAAGAGACCCGTGGTGTGACAGCTTTTTTGCAAGCACTGGCAATTGCCTAAAAAGGAGCTGGCTGTATTGAGGATTGGCGTCTATGGCGGCACGTTCAACCCGCCTCATCTGGGGCACATGACCTCGGCAAGAGCGGCGATCGGGGCCTTAGGGCTGGAGAAACTCCTGTTCATCCCCGCCGCCGCCCCGCCCCATAAGGTATTGCCGGAGGGGAGCGCCGGGCCGCTCGAGCGGCTTGACATGGCGGCCCTGATGGCCGACGGGCTGGACGCGGAGCCGGGGCAGCGGTGCGCTGTGCGCGCCGACGACGTCGAGCTCCGCCGCGCGGGGAAGAGCTACACCGCCGACACGCTGGCCGAGCTGCGCGCCCTCCACCCGGAGGACGAGCTGTGGCTCCTCATGGGCAGCGATATGTTCCTCTCCCTCCAGTCCTGGCGGGAGCCGGAGCGGATCACGGCCCTGGCCGGGATCGCCGCCTTCGCCCGGGAGGAGGGGGACAGCCTTGCCGTCATGGAGCGCCAGGCCGTGCGCCTGCAGGAGGACTTCGGCGCGCGGGTCGCCCTGGTTCCGCTGCCCAAGGTCACCCAGCTCTCCTCCACCGAGCTCCGCGCCGCGCTGGCGGAGGGGGAGGGCGGAGAGAATCTGTGGACTCAGGTGTACGGGTACATCCTGCTCCGGGGCCTCTACAGGGTGGGAAAGGACCTCCGGGCGCTCTGCGATCAGGACCTGCGCTCGGCGTCCTACAGCATGATACAGGCAAAGCGCGTCCCCCATATTCAGGGGACGGAGGCCGCAGCCGCAGCCCTGGCCGAGCGCTGGGGGGCCGACGTGGAGAAGGCCCGCCGGGCCGCTATCCTGCACGACTGCACCAAGTACCTGCGCGCCGAGGAGCAGCTTGCGCTCTGCGCGCACTGGGGGGAGGAGCTCGACGAGCTGGAGCGGAGCGCCGTCAAGCTGCTCCACTCCAAGACGGGGGCCTGGATCGCCCGGGAGACCTTCGGCGTGGACGATGAAATATTCGGC
>DATMXU010000135.1:0-3319 GCA_035562355.1 Pseudoflavonifractor sp. | reverse complement strand
CAAATATACTATACTATACGTCATTATAAGGCGGGGCCAAGGCCCAGGCTTATCAAAGATAGAAGGTTTAAAGAGAAGAAGGTTGTGTGTACATGAATTCCCATTTTTCCCGCTCCCTGTCTCTGCTGCGGCAGGAAAAGGGGACCTCCCAGCGTGCGGCGGCCCGCGATTTGGGTATCTCCCAGGCCCTCCTTTCCCACTATGAAAACGGCATTCGGGAGCCGGGCCTCTCCTTCGTCGCCAAGGCCTGTGACTACTATAACGTCTCCGCCGATTTTCTGCTGGGCCGCACCCTCAACCGGGACGGCACCACCATTGCCGCCGAGGAGCTGTACGACTACAGCGCCGAGAAGGACAACTCTCTCCAGGGCAGCATTTTGGCGACCCTCTCCAAAAAGCTGCAGGTAAACTCCATCAGCATCCTCTTCGACCTTTTGAGCCGGACGGGACACAAGGGCGCCATTTTGGCCGCCTCCAACTATCTCTCCACCGCCGTTTATAAGATGTTCCGCCACCTCTATCGGGCCGACGGAACTCAGAATGAGGACTTTTTCTCCCTCTCCGCCCGGCAGTTCGTCGCCGGTATTCCGGAGGCCGACATGATCTGTACCGAGGTGGAGTATGTGGACGCCCTGGCTCAGCATGTCAAGGAGAAGGGCCAGTTCCCTCCCATGAACCATGAGGCCCTGGTCCAGAGCTACCCCGGACCCTACCAGTCCCTCCTCCAGATTATCCACACCACGGGAGAGCGGGTGAACAACCGCATCCTTGTCCATCGCCCGGATTCCAAATCCTGATTCTTTTTTGAGGTGACTTCACTTGACTGACCAGTCGAAGATCAGAAACTTTTCCATCATCGCTCACATTGACCATGGCAAGTCTCTCCCCACAGGGCTTACGCCCTGCGGGGACCCCGTTCCTACTCAAATCGCCGGAAGTGAATTCCGCCGATTTCAAGGTTTTGCTGCGCAAAACGCTTGTACGCGCCACTTGGCGCGTCAGCGCGGACTTGCCACGGAGGTGACTTCCTTTGACTGACCAGTCAAAAATCAGAAACTTTTCCATCATCGCTCACATTGACCATGGCAAGTCCACGCTTTCCGACCGGCTGATTGAGCTGTGCGGCGCGGTGGAGGCGCGGAACATGGAGAGCCAGCTCCTGGACAACATGGACTTGGAGCGGGAGCGGGGTATCACCATCAAGGCCAGGGCGGTCAAGCTGAACTACAGAGCCGCCGACGGCGAGACCTATGAATTAAATCTCATCGACACACCGGGGCACGTGGACTTTAATTATGAGGTGAGCCGCAGCCTGGCCGCCTGCGAAGGGGCTGTGCTGGTGGTGGACGCCGCCCAGGGCATTGAGGCCCAGACCTTGGCCAACACCTATCTCGCCCTGGAGCACGACCTGGAGATCCGCCCCGTCATCAATAAGATCGACCTGCCCGCCGCCGACCCGCAGCGTGTCAAGGCCGAGATCGAGGACATCATCGGCCTGGAGGCCCAGACCGCCCCCGAGATCTCCGCCAAGATGGGTATTAATGTAGAATCGGTTCTGGAGGATATCGTGGCCCACATTCCGCCCCCCACGGGGGACCCGGCGGCCCCGCTCCGGGCTTTGGTGTTCGATAGCCAGTATGACGCCTACCGGGGTGTTATCGTCTACTTCCGAGTGATGGAGGGCACGGTGCGCACCGGTATGGAGGTGCGTCTCATGGCGTCGGGGGCGGAGCACGAGATTTTGGAGTGCGGCCACCTCTTGCCTTTGGGGATGGAGCCCTGCGACGAGCTCATCGCAGGTGAGGTGGGCTATTTCACCGCCTCTATCAAGAACGTGAAGGACACCCAGGTGGGCGACACCATTACCCAGGCCGCCGGAGGCGCAGCCGAGCCCTTGTCCGGTTACCGCCCGGCCAAGCCCATGGTCTACTGCGGCATCTACACCGAGGATGGCTCCGAGTACCCAGACCTGCGGGATGCGCTGGAGAAACTCCAGCTCAACGACGCTTCCCTCTCATTCGAGCCCGAGTCGTCGGTAGCTCTGGGCTTTGGGTTCCGCTGTGGCTTTCTGGGGATGCTCCATATGGAGATCATCCAGGAGCGGATCGAACGGGAATTTGACCTTGATCTCATCACCACCCTCCCCAGCGTCATCTACGAGATCGACAAGACCGACGGCACCACCGTCTATGTGGATAACCCCCACAATTACCCCGATCCGGCCCATATCACCGAGGCCCGGGAGCCCTACGCCAAGGTCTCCATCATCTCGCCCCCGGACTATGTGGGCAATATCATGCCCATGTGCCAGGAGCGGCGGGCTGAGTTCAAGGATATGCAGTATCTGGACACCCACCTGGTGGAGCTGCACTACTCCATGCCCCTAAACGAGATCATCTACGACTTTTTCGATACCCTGAAGGCCCGTACCAAGGGCTATGCCTCCCTGGACTATGAGCTGGACAAATACCTGCCCTCCGACCTAGTGAAGGTGGATATGCTCTTGAACGGCGACCAAGTGGATGCCCTGAGCTTTATCGCCCACCGGGAGAAAGCCTACCCCCGGGCGAGAAGGCTGTGTGAAAAGCTGAGGGAGAACATTCCCCGCCAACTCTTCGAGGTTCCCGTCCAGGCCGCCATCGGCGGCAAGGTCATCGCCCGGGAGACCGTCCGGGCCATGCGCAAGGACGTGCTGGCCAAGTGCTACGGCGGCGACATCACCCGGAAGAAAAAGCTGCTGGAGAAACAAAAAGAGGGCAAGAAAAAGATGCGCTCTCTGGGCACGGTGCAAATTCCCACCGAGGCGTTTATGGCAGTTCTCAAGCTGGACGAGGAGTAAGCGGAAAGCATTTTTTCTTGCCCTCTGGGGCCCCGCACAGCGGGGCGGCATGATGAGTGCCGTCAAGCGTTTTGAACGGAAGTTCAAAACCTTGAAATCGCCGGGATTCATTCCCGGCGATTTGAGTAAAATCAGGGGTCCCCGCCCGGTGAACACCGGGTGGGGAGGGCAAGAAAAAGATGCGCTCTCTGGGAACGGTGCAAATTCCCACCGAGGCGTTTATGGCAGTTCTCAAGCTGGACGAGGAGTAAGCGGGAGGCGAAGAGACGGCGGCACCCTACATGAGTGCGAAAAGAGGTGGCTGAAGGGATATGGGCCCCTGTGAGCGCCCTGCCACAGGAGCGGTCGACAGCCCACGTAAACCCCGGGGTGCAGCAGTCCGCGCACATACCCTGCAGCTACGGCCCGATAAGATAATCCGCGCGCCCCCATTTGGGGGCGCGCGGATTATCTTATCATCAGTCGTCGCGGTTCATATAG
>DATMXU010000134.1:0-8193 GCA_035562355.1 Pseudoflavonifractor sp. | reverse complement strand
GCCCTGGGCGGCGCGCCCGGCGCGGCGCTGGGGATGTATGTCTTCCACCATAAAACCCGCCATCCGCGCTTTCGGTACGGGCTGCCTGCGCTGCTGCTGGCCCAGGTGGGTCTGGCCTTCTGGTTCCGGTAGTACGGGCCTACCCCTGCGCGGGGGCGAGGAGATTCACCAGGACGGTGGCAAGCTGGGCCCGGCTGGCAAGGCCCAGGGGGGAGAGGCGATTGCCGCTGCCCGTCATGAGACCCGCACCCAGGGCGTGTTTCATGCCGGTGAGCGCCCAGGAGTGGATGTAGAGGGAGTCGTCGTAGAGGTCCACCACGCCCTGGGCGATGGGCTGGCCCTTATAGAGGGCATGGCGATAGAGGAATACGGCGAGCTGCTCCCGCGTCACGCTGTCGCCGGGGGCGAAGGTCCCGTCGCCGTATCCGGCGGCAATGCCCACGGCCTTGGCCCAGGCCGCGGCGGTGTAGGCCCAGTTATTCACCGGGATATCGGGGAAGACGGACTCCACCGTCACGTCAGGGGAGCCCTCCAAACGCCACAGGACGGTAATAACGGTGGCACGGGTGACGGTACCCTCGGGGTCGAACCGGTCGGCGGTGACGCCGGTCATCAGGCCCTGATCGGTGGCGGTCTGGACTTCCTCCCGGTACCAGGCTCCCTCCGCCACGTCGGTATAGCCCAGGGCGGGAACGGACAGGGACGCGGCCAGGACCGCGGAGCAGAGCAGGGCAAGCAGCTTTTTCCTCATCTTCATGGTGCACCTCGTATAAAAGGATTTTTTGCCATCATAGCATCCTTTTTTTACAATTGTATGAACGAATCGAATTTACCAGAATAAGGTCAAAAAAGGAGAGGAAGAGCGATGGAGCGGAAGACTGTGCTCATCACCGGCGCTTCCGGCGGCATCGGCGCGGTGACGGCCGAGCGTTTTGCAGCGGCAGGGTACGCAGTCGCCATCCACTACTACAGGGGAGAGGCCCCGGCCCGTGCCCTGGCGGACCGGCTCATCGCCGCCGGACACGAGGCGGCGACGGTGCGGGCCGACCTGAGGGACAGCGCACAGGCCAGGCAGATGGTTGACAATGTGTTGGAGAAATTTTGTCAACTTGACATTTTGATATGCAACGCCGGAGTGTCCTGGCAGGGATTATTGAGCGACATGACGGACGAGGAGTGGCGAGCCCTATTCTCCGTCAACGTAGACGGGGTCTTCCACTGCTGCCGGGCGGTTATTCCTCACTTTATTCACCGGAAGACGGGGAAAATTATTACCGTTTCCTCTATGTGGGGACAAATCGGAGCCTCCTGCGAGGTGGCCTACTCCGCCTCCAAGGCTGCGGTCATCGGCCTCACCAAGGCCTTGGCGAAGGAGCTGGGACCCTCGGGCATCACGGTGAACTGCGTCTCTCCCGGCCTGATTGACACGCCCATGAACGCTCATTTGAGTCCGGAAACCCTTGACGCGCTGCGGGAAGAGACACCGCTGGAGCGCGTCGGCACCCCGGCCGACGTGGCCGAGAGCCTCTTGTTTCTCGCCTCTCCGGGAGGAGATTTCCTCACCGGTCAGGTCCTCGCTTCCAATGGGGGACTGGTGATCTAGCCTTCCGGTTATGGATTCTATACGACAATAGCCGTCTCTCCTCCACGGCTATTGTGCATTTATTTTGTTGACAATTTCGTTCCCTGCAATTATAATTGTCAACAACCTTATAAGGAGGGAACTGAAATGAAGAAACGTTTTCTTGCTCTTGCCATGGCGCTCGCCCTCGCTCTGGGCCTGCTGGCCGGCTGTGCCGGCGGCGATACAGGCGGCTCCGCCACGCCCGGCACAGCCGCTTTCAAGCTGGGCGGCACCGGCCCCCTGACCGGCGGAGCCGCTATTTACGGCAACGCTGCCATGAATGGCGCCCAGATCGCCGTGGATGAGATCAAGGCCGCCGGCGGCAATATCCAGTTTGACCTCAAGTATGCGGACGACGAGCACGATGCCGAGAAGGCCGTCAACGCCTACAATAGCCTCAAGGACTGGGGCATGCAGATCTCCCTGGGCTCGGTCACCAGCACCCCCGCCGTGGCCACCTCGGCCGAGAGTAACGCCGACCAGATCTTCTTCCTCACCCCCTCCGCCTCTTCCACCGACGTGCTGGGCGGCGTGAAGAACCCCCTGACCGGCAGCGTGGACGTGCCCCGCAAGGACAACGTCTTCCAGATGTGTTTCGTGGACCCCAACCAGGGCTCCGCCTCCGCCCAGTACATCAAGGATAAGTCACTGGGCACCAAGATCGCCGTCATCTACAAGAACGACGACGTATACTCCTTGGGCATCTACAACAGCTTTAAGGCCAAGGCCGCCGAGCTGGGCCTGGAGATCGTCTCCGCCACCACCTTCACCGAGAGCAGCCAGAACGACTTCACCGTTCAGCTCACCGACGCGAAGAACAAGGGCGCCGACTTCGTTTTCCTGCCCATGTACTATACTCCCGCCTCCCTCATCCTCAAGCAGGCACGCGACATGAGCTACGCCCCCAAGTTCTTCGGCGTGGACGGCATGGACGGCATTCTCGCCATGGACGGCTTTGACAAGACTCTGGCCGAGGGCGTCATGCTGCTGACCCCCTTCAATGCCGACTCCACCGACGCCAAGACCACCGCCTTCGTCGAGGCCTATCAGGCCAAGTACAACGAGACCCCCAACCAGTTCGCCGCCGACGGCTATGACTGCGTCTATGCCTATAAGGACGCCCTGGAGAAGGCCGGCTGCACCCCCGACATGAGCGCGAAGGACCTCTGCGCCAAGCTCATCGCCGTCTTCCCCGAGCTTAAGCTGGACGGTCTTACCGGCGAGGGCATGACCTGGGGCGCCGACGGCGCCGTCACCAAGGCGCCCAAGGGCATGATTATTGAGGACGGCGGCTACGTGGGGATGGACTAACACGTCCAGGAGGCCGGTCCCCCTGGATACAAAAGCCCGTCTGCGGCTTTTTTGATGCCTCACTTGCCTTCGCATAATAGCGAAGGGTGCCGGGTGGAAACGGTTTCCGCCCGGCACTCTGTTGAATGAAAATTTGCTCCTAAAAGGGTTCCGGGAAGACCGCTGGCGATGGCCGACGGTCTTCCCGATAACTGCTTTTTCGGAACGAGGTGTGTGTTGTGACCTTTCTGTCCTATATCATCAGCGGCATCAGCCTGGGCAGCATTTATGCCATTATCGCCCTGGGCTACACCATGGTGTACGGCATCGCCAAGATGCTGAACTTCGCCCATGGAGATGTCATCATGGTAGGTGCGTACATCTGCTTTTTCGCCATGTCGTCCTTCCATTTACCGCCCGTGGTGGGAGTGCTGCTGGCAATGCTGGTGTGCACCGTTCTGGGCATGGTGATTGAGCGTCTGGCGTACAAGCCCCTGCGCTCCGCCCCCTCTCTGGCGGTGCTCATCACCGCCATCGGCGTGAGCTATTTCCTGCAGAACGCCGCCCTGCTCCGTTTCGGCTCGGACCCCAAGATCTTTCCCAGCGTGGTCGGAGGAAACCCCATCAAGCTCTTTGACGGGCAGATCTCGGTTACCCCGGTGATCATCGTCACCATCGCGGCCTCCATAGTCATTATGGTGGCCCTCACTCTTTTCACCAGCAAGACCAAAATGGGCAAGGCCATGCGCGCCTGCTCGGAGGACAAGGGCGCGGCTCAGCTCATGGGCATCAACGTGAATACCACCATCTCGGTGACCTTTGCCATCGGCTCCGCCCTCGCGGCCATCGCCGGGGTGCTCCTCTGCTCAGCCTACCCCACCCTGATGCCAACCACGGGCAGTATGCCGGGCATCAAGGCCTTCACCGCCGCCGTGTTCGGCGGCATCGGCTCCATTCCAGGCGCCATGCTGGGCGGCATTCTGCTGGGGCTCATCCAGATCTTTGCCAACGCCTATCTCTCCACTCAGCTGTCCGACGCCATCGTGTTCGCCGTCCTGATCATCGTGCTGCTGGTCAAGCCCGCCGGTCTTTTGGGCAGGCCCATCAGCGAGAAAGTGTGAGGTGGCGTAAGATGAAAAAGTGGAACAAGGCCACCCGCACAAGCCTCTTCACCTATGGGCTGGTCATCGTCGCCTTCGCGGCGCTCCAGATTCTGGGGAGCGACCTCATCCGCCAGGGGGGCATGCTCTCCTCCTCCCTCCGGGGGCAGCTGGTGCCCATCTGCGCCTACGTGGTCATGGCAATCTCCCTGAATTTGACTGTGGGCGTACTGGGCGAACTGAGCCTGGGCCACGCGGGCTTTATGAGCGTGGGGGCCTTTGCCGGCGTCACCGCCGCCATCAGCCTCCAGGGCGCTATCCCCTCAGGGGGGGCGCGGCTGGCCATCGCCATGGTCATCGGCGCGCTCTGCGCCGCGGCAGCCGGTGTGCTCGTTGGCATTCCTGTGCTGCGTTTAAACGGGGACTATCTGGCCATCGTCACCCTGGCCTTCGGCGAGATCATCAAAAACATCATCACCTGCCTCTATGTGGGCATGGACGACAGGGGCCTCCACTTCAATATCCTTGGGGGGGCCGACGCGCTGAACCTGAGGACCGGAGGCCGGGTCATCATCAACGGGCCGGTGGGCATCGCCGGGATTCAAAAGCTCTCTACCTTCACGGCGGGTTTTGTGCTTATTCTTATCACGCTGTTTATCGTGCTCAACACAGTGAACAGCCGGACAGGCAGAGCCATCATGGCCCTGCGCGATAACCGCATCGCCGCCGAGAGCGTGGGCATCAACGTGACAAAGTATAAGCTTATTGCCTTCGTCACCTCCGCCGCCCTGGCGGGTGCCTCGGGCGCTCTCTTCTCTATGAACTTCTCCACCATCGTCCCCACCAAGTTCGATTTCAACACCTCCATCTTGGTGCTGGTCTTCGTGGTATTGGGGGGCTTGGGGAACATGTGGGGCTCCATTGTGGCGGCCGCCGCGCTGACGATTTTGCCCGAGGCGCTGCGCCAGTTCTCCGACTACCGCATGCTGGTGTACGCCATCGTCCTCATTCTGGTGATGCTGGCGACCAATAACCCCACGGTAAAGGCGCTGCTCGGCCGGCTCAGGGAAAGGTCCCCGCTCCGGAGAAACAAAGCTGCCGGAAAGGAGGGCGGGAACCATGCCTAAACCGCCTAAACCCACCACAAAGCTGGTCCCCGTACCCAGCACCAACCGCATTCCCGAGCGCGACGTGGACAAGAGCCCTATTCTGGAATGCCGCCATCTGGGCATCGACTTCGGCGGCCTCTCCGCCGTCAACGAGTTCGACATGGCCATCGGCCGCACCGAGATCGCGGGGCTCATCGGCCCCAACGGCGCGGGGAAGACCACGGTCTTCAACCTCCTGACCAAGGTATACCAGCCTACCCGGGGCACCATTTTGCTGGACGGGCGGGACACCCACGGCATGAACACCGCCCAGGTGAACAAGCTGGGCATTGCCCGGACTTTTCAGAACATCCGTCTCTTCAACAATCTCACCGTGGAGGATAACGTGAAACTGGGCCTCCACAACCACATCAATTACGGCATGTTCCAGGGCATTTTTCGCCTGCCCGGGTACTGGAAAGAGGAGCGGGTGGCCCATGAGCGGGCCATGGAGCTCCTGTCCATCTTCGATATGGAGCATCTGGCGAACACCAGGGCGGGCAGTCTGCCCTATGGCGCCCAGCGGCGGCTGGAGATCGTCCGCGCCCTGGGCACCAACCCCTCCCTCCTCCTGCTGGACGAGCCGGCGGCGGGCATGAATCCCTCTGAGACGGCCGAGCTGATGGAGAATATCGTGAAGATCCGGGACACCTTTGAGATCGCCATTCTGCTCATTGAGCACGACATGAGCCTGGTCATGGGCATCTGCGAGGGCATCTGCGTGCTCAATTTCGGGCAGATCATCGCCAAGGGCACCGCCGACGAGATCACCAACGACCCGGTGGTCATCGAGGCCTACCTGGGCTCCGGGAAGAAGGGGGAGTGACGGCATGCTGCTGAGCGTAGAGGATATCAACGTCTATTACGGGGCCATCCACGCTGTCAAGGGGGTCTCCTTCGAGGTAAACGAGGGGGAGATCGTCACTCTTATCGGCGCCAACGGCGCGGGCAAGAGCACCATCTTAAAGACGGTGTCCGGCCTGCTGCAGAGCCGTACCGGGTCCATCACCTTTCAGGGGCGGAGTCTGAGCGGCGTACCCGCCCACAAGATGGTCTACCAGGGCATGGCCCATGTACCCGAGGGACGGCGCATCTTTCTCCAGATGACGGTGGAGGAGAATTTGGAGATGGGGGGCTTTTCCCGCCCGAAGAGCGAGATCGACTCCGGCATTGAGCGGGTGTATGAGCAGTTCCCCCGCCTGAAGGAGCGGCGGCGGCAGGTGGCAGGCACCCTGTCCGGCGGTGAGCAGCAGATGCTCGCCATGGGCCGGGCCCTCATGTCCAGCCCCAAGCTCCTCATGCTGGATGAGCCGTCCATGGGCTTGGCCCCCATTCTGGTGGAACAGATCTTTGAGATCATCCAAAGCCTCCACAGGACCGGAGTAACCGTTCTGCTGGTGGAGCAAAACGCCCAGATGGCCCTCTCTGTGGCCGACCGGGGCTATGTACTGGAGACCGGACACATCAAGAAGACCGGCCCGGGAAACGCTCTGCTGGCCGATGAGGACGTAAAGAGGGCCTACCTGGGCGGATAGCGGGACCTGCCCAGTTTCCCTGCCGCATATACCAAAAAAAGGCCGACGAGGGAACTCGTCGGCCTTTTTCTGCTGCGTATCCTATTCATCCCGATCGGGCAGACCGGCGAGCCAGCGGCGGACCATGTCGAACCCGTGGCTGGCGGCGGTGGTTCGGATGCGCTCCCGGACGCCGCCCAGGCGGAGCTCCCGGACGCGGACGCCGTCCGCCGTGGCGAGGCCCACATAGACCAGCCCCACCGGGTTCTCGCGCTCGTCGCTCTCAGGGCCCGCCACGCCGGTGAAAGAGAGGCCCACGTCGCACCGCAGGGCCTTGCGGGCGCCCTCGGCCATGGCCGAGGCCACCTCGGGGCAGACCGCCCCCTTTTCCCGCAGGAGGCCGCCGGGGACGCCCAGGGCGGTCTCCTTGACCTCATTGGTATAGCTGACGATGGCCCCCTTGAAGACGGCCGAGGCGCCGGGCACATCGGTCAGCCGCTTGGCGGCCAGGCCGCCGGTCAGGCTCTCTGCGGTGCCCAGGCTCAGGCGGCGCTGCCTGAGCTCACCCAGCACCACCTCCTCCAGAGAGCCCACGTCCACCCCGTAGATCAGCGGGCCGAACATGGCCCGCAGCTCCTGCTCCACGGGAGCGATGAGGGCCAGGGCGGAGGCCTCGGTGATGCTCTTGGCAGTGATGCGCAGCTCCACCTCGCCGGTCTTGGCATAGGGGGCCAGGGTGGGATTGCGCATGGCGTTCATCCTGTCCCGGAGCTTATCCTCCACCGCCGACTCCCCCATGCCGAAGATACGCAGGCTGCGGGAGAGGATGACTCCGTCGGACAGGGCCTCTAAGTAGGGGACGGCCCGATAGCGAAACATGGGCTCGCACTCCCCCGGAGGGCCGGGCAGCATGACGACGTGGACGCCGTCAGCCTCAAAAGCGCAGCCGGGGGCGGTGCCCCAGTCATTGGTGAAAATGGTACACCCCTCGGGGAGCCACGCCTGCTGGAGGTTATTTTCAGTCATCTCCCGATCCCGGTGGAAACGGCCAAAGTAGTCCCGGATGCGCTGGGCTGAATCCTTGTCGTAGACCAGCCGCTTACCGAAACAGTCGGCCAGGACGTTCTTGGTCAGGTCGTCGCAGGTGGGGCCCAAGCCACCGGTGGTGATAATGATGTCGGCCCGTGATTTTGCCACCTCCACCGCCGAGCGGAGCCGGGCGGGGTTGTCTCCCACCACGGTGTGGTAGTAGACGTTGATGCCCAGGGCGGAGAGGCCCTTGGCGAGCATTTGAGCATCGGTGTTTGCGATATTTCCCAGGAGCAGCTCAGTTCCGACGGCGATGAGTTCAGCGGTGTAGGACATAATAGACGGCACTTCCTTCTTCAATTTGAGATCATCCGGCGCTGATTCGGACCCGCTCGATGTTCCTCACGGCGTCCTCCACCAGGGTATCTATCTCCAGCAGGGCCTCGGCCGCCTCCAGCTCACCGGGGAGGGGGCGCAGCCGGGGATGC
>DATMXU010000133.1:0-10480 GCA_035562355.1 Pseudoflavonifractor sp. | reverse complement strand
ATATAAGTCAGTAGGATTTTCTATGGTTTTTTCTTGAAGTTCCAGATAAGATAGGGAGCAGACAGGGCCCATAGCCCTGAAAAAATAAGGAGGAATCATTGAAATGAAGAAACTGATCGCCTTGCTGCTCTCCGCTGTTCTGGTGCTCGGTCTGGCTGCCTGCGGCGGCACTCCGGCCGCGTCTCCCTCCACACCCGCCTCTCCCTCGGGCTCCGCCTCCCCATCCCCCTCCGCTCCCGTCAGTGAGGAGCTGAACGTAGGCGTTTTCTACTACAGCTACGCCGACATATACATCTCCAGCGTACGTACCAACCTGGACGCCGCGCTGGGCAAGCTGGGCGTCACGTACAACAACTATGACGGCAACAGCAGCCAGCCCACCCAGACTGATCAGATCAACACCGCCATCACCAACGGCGCCAACCTACTGATCGTCAACATCGTGGAGACCTCCTCTCCCGACGCGGCGCAGGGCGCCGTGGACGCCGCCAAGAAGGCCGATATCCCCATCATCTTCTTCAACCGCGAGGTCTCTGACGATGTGGTGAACAGCTATGACAAGTGCGCCTTCGTCGGCACCAACGCCCCCGAGGCCGGCCACATGCAGGGCAAGCTGGTGGGCGAGTATGTCCTCGCCAATTACGACGCCGTGGACCTCAACGGCGACGGGAATATCTCCTACGTCATGTTCAAGGGGCAGGAGGGCAACGCCGAGGCCGAGGCCCGCACCCAGTTCGGCGTGGAGGATGCCAACGCCGTCCTGACCGCCGCTGGCAAACCCGAGCTCGCCTACTATGACGCGGCCGCCACCACCAAGTATCTGGTCGACCAGGGCGGCAACTGGTCCGCCCAGGCTGCCACCGACTACATGAACACCATCCTGGCCGAGTACAGCGAGGCCAACAAGAACATGATCGAGCTCATCATCTGCAACAACGACGGCATGGCCGAGGGCGCCGTCTCCGCGCTCCAGGCTGCCGGCTACAACAAGGGCGACGGCGGCAAGACCATCCCCGTGTTCGGCGTAGACGCCACCGACTCCGCCAAGGCCCTCATCGACGCGGGCCAGATGACCGGCACCATCAAGCAGGACGCCGTCGGCATGGCCGACACCATCTGCGCCCTGGTCGCCAATATCAAGGACGGCGCGGCTCTGATGGACAACACCGGCTCCTACAACGTGGACGCCACCGTGGACAAGATCCGCGTGCCCTATGGCGTGTACGACGCGGCGAATAAGTAAGGATTCGTTCTAAGTCTGAATCGTATTTGGCCGAGCGGGGCTGCCAGCATCGGCAGCCCCGCTCGCTCCAGCGTATTTCCACAGCGGAGCCCCCGTCTCAGCCACGCGGCGGATACGCGGCGCGGCTGAAACGGCGGCTTTGCATACAGGGCGGCGGCGCGCCGCCAAGAGAGGAGGATGCAAATGGAAGGAAGAGCACTGCTGGAGATGCGCGGCATCTCCAAGGAGTTCCCAGGCGTCAAGGCGCTGGACGACGTATCTCTCACCGTGTATCCCGGCACGGTCCATGCCCTGATGGGGGAGAACGGCGCGGGTAAGTCCACGCTGATGAAGTGTCTCTTCGGCATTTACAGCAAGGACAGCGGCACCATCGTCCTGGATGGCAGGGAGGTCAACTTCAAAAGCTCCAAGGAGGCGCTGGAGAACGGCGTGGCCATGGTGCACCAGGAACTGAACCAGGCGCTTACTCGCAGCGTGCAGGATAACCTCTGGCTGGGGCGCTACCCGACCGTGGGGAAACTGATGGTCAGCGAGGGGGCCATGCGCAGGCGAACGAAGGAGATATTCGAGGAGCTGGGCGTGGAGGTAAGTCCCAAGGCGATTATGTCCACTCTGCCCATCTCTCAGCGCCAAATGGTGGAGATCGCCAAGGCCGTGTCCTACAACTCGAAGATCATTGTATTTGACGAGCCCACCTCCTCCCTCACCGAGGTAGAGGTGGAGCACCTGTTCCGCATTATCCATATGCTGCGGGAGCGCGGCTGCGGTATCATTTATATCTCCCACAAGATGGAGGAGATCCTCCGCATCAGCGACGAGGTGACCATTATGCGCGACGGCGCGTGGGTGGCCACCAAGCCTGCCAAGGGCCTCACCATGGAGGAGATCATCCGGCTCATGGTGGGACGGGAACTCACCAATCGGTTTCCGCCCAAGGAGAACGTCCCCGGCGACGTGATTTTGGAGGTGGAGCACCTCTCGGGCAAATATACCCGCCTGAAGGATGCAAGCTTTCAACTCCGGGCGGGGGAGATCTTGGGCATTGCGGGACTGGATGGCTCGGGCCGCACCGAGGTGCTGGAAAACCTCTTCGGCGCCATGACCAAGGGGGACGGCATCCTCACGCTCCACGGCAGACGCATTAAGAACCGCACTCCCCGGGAGTCCATCAAGAACGGCTTTGCCCTTCTCACCGAAGAGCGCAGGGCCACCGGTATCTTCGGCATCCGGGATATCCGGGAGAATACCGTTATCTCCAACCTGCACAGCTATCTGATCGGGGGATTCTGCCTCAGTGACAAGAAGATGCAGCAGGACACCGACTGGTCCATCCAGGCCATGAGCATCAAAACCCCCAGCCAGAAGACCCAGATGCGCTCCCTCTCAGGCGGCAACCAGCAGAAAGTCATCATCGGCCGGTGGCTCCTCACCAAGCCCGAGATTCTGCTGTTGGATGAACCCACCCGCGGCATCGACGTGGGCGCAAAGTACGAGATCTACCAGCTCATCATCAACCTTGCCAAGGAGAAAAAGGGCGTCATCATGGTCTCCTCCGAGATGCCCGAGCTGCTGGGCGTATGCGACCGGATTCTCGTCATGTCCGGCGGCCAGGTGGCCGGCGAGGTGGACGCCAGAAAGACCAGCCAGGAGGAGATTCTTACCCTGGCTGCCAAGTACGTATAAGGGAGGAGCACACATGAGTAAAGAATCCAAGGCCTTACAGGCCACAGGGCGCACCCTTAGCGGCAAGCAGGTCGGCAAGACCCTGATGGACAACGCGCTGTACATCGTGATGCTGGCGGTCATCGTCTACATAGCCATTACCAATCCCAACTTTATCAAGCCTGCCTCCATCATCAACATCATCGCCCAGACCTGCGCCTATCTGCCCGCCGCCCTGGGTGTGGCCGGGTGCATCGTCCTCACCGGTACCGACCTGTCGGCCGGGCGCATCGTGGGCGTGACCGCCTGCGTGGGTGCGTCCCTCCTCCAGGCGGTGGGCTCAGCCAACAAGATGTGGCCCCAGATCGGTACGCTGCCCGTCCTGGCCGTTTTGGCCTTTGTCATGGTCATCGGCGCGGTCATCGGCTCCTTTAACGGTTTCTTTGTGGCGAAGTTCAAGCTCCACCCCTTCATCGTCACCTTGGCCACCCAGCTTGTACTGTACACCTTCCTGCTTCTCTATATGCAGGCGGGCAATAACAACGGTATGGCCATCTCCGGTCTGGCGCAGTCGTACACCGGTTTCATCAAGGGAACGGTCCTGTCGGTTGGAGGGCCCGGCATCCTCTCCTTCGGGCCCGACACTCCTCCGGGGGCCACCGCTATTCCCAATTATGTGTGGATCGCCCTCCTCCTCGTGGGCGTGATGTGGTTTATCTGGAACAAGACCACCTTCGGCAAGAATATGTTCGCCCTGGGCTCAAATGAGGAGGCTGCCAGGGTCTCGGGCGTTAACGTGATGCTCACCACCATTCTGGTCTTTGCCCTGGCGGGCGCTATGTACAGCGTGACCGGCTTTATCGAGGGTGCCCGCATCGGCTCCAACACCGCCAACACCGGCCTCAACTACGAGCTGGACGCCATCGCGGCCTGCGTCATCGGCGGCGTCAGCTTTGTCGGCGGCATCGGCAGGATCAGAGGCGTGGTCATCGGCGTGTTCATGCTGCGCATCATCTTCGTGGGCCTGAATATGATGCACATTGACCAGAACCTCTTCTATGTGGTCAAGGGCGGCATTATCCTCTTTGCCTGCGCGCTCGATATGCGCAAATACCTGGCAAAGAAGTAAGAGAGAAATATTTAAAAGCGGGGACCACCGAAGAGGCGGTCCCCGCTTTTTTATTGTATGCTCTGCAGAATCCGGGTGATGAGGTGGACGCGGCGGAAGGGGGTCATGAGGTACAGCCCGTCGGTATAGGGGGCGATCTCCCGGGCGACCCGGGCCGAGATGCGCACGGCCAGGTCCTCGCCCTCCTCCCGGCTCTTGCCCTCGTAGAGGGAGAGAATCTCGTCGCTCACGTGGATGCCCGCGACCTCGTTGTTGAGGAAGAGGGCGTTTTTATGGCTGACCACCGGGAATATGCCGCCTAAAATCTTTCCCTTCAGCACGGCGCGGGCCCGTTTCAGGTTCTCCAGCGCCTCGGGGGAGAGGACGGGCTGGGTGAGAAAGCCGGAGACGCCGCACTCCTCCTTTTCCTGGGCAAGGCGGAGCTGCACGTCGAAGTTGCGGGCGTTTAAGTTCAGCGCGCCGAAGATGCGGAAGGGGGTGGCCAAGGTGTTCTCATTCAGGCTGCTGGCGTACCGGGCCAGCTTGCGGGAGTTGAAGTTGAAGACGCTCTTGACCTCGTCACGGTCGGTGGAGGGGATGGGGTCCCCTGTGACCAGGAGGATGTTGTGCACCCCCTCCATAGACAGGCCCAGCAGCAGGGCCTTGGTGGCGTTCAGGTTCCGGTCGCGGCAGGTCAGGTGGGGCAGGGGCTCCACCCCCAGCTCCCGCTTGAGCTTGCAGGCCAGAAGGCTGCTGTCGGCCCGGGGCCGGCCCACGGGGCAGTCGGCGATGGTGATCGCGTCCACCCCCACGTCCCGCAGGGTGCGCACCCCGTCGAGGAAGGAGGCGGCGTCGTCGTCCACGGGGGGGTCCAGTTCCACGGCAACCACCCGTTTCCCGCCGTCCAGCTTGTCCCAGAGGGCGCTTTTCCGGACCGGGGCGCGGCGGGGAAGAATCTGGCCCAAAAGAGGGGCGGGCCTCCGGACCGCGTCCCGTACCAGGGCGGCGGCCTGGGCGATGTGCTCGGGCGTGGTGCCGCAGCAGCCGCCCACGATGGCGGCCCCTGCCTGGACGAGCTGCTCCAGGCGCTGGGCAAAGTAGTCGGGCGTGCCCTGGTAGACCGTCCTGCGGCCCAGTACGGTGGGGTAGCCCGCGTTGGGCATGGCCGAGAGGAAGGTGTCCCCCAGATTGAGGCCCTCGATCTGCCGCAGCATATGAGAGGGACCTGAGACGCAGTTGTAGCCCACGGCGTCTACCTCCGGGAGGGCGGCGGCGCGCAGGAGGAGCTCCCGGCCCAGCCGGCCCTCCCGGGTCGCGCCATCAGGCCCCACGGCAAAGGAGACGATGAGGAAGGCCTCCGGACAGCGGCCCTTCAGGTGCCGGGCCAGCTCGGCCACCCCCTCGTCCGAGGGGAGGGTCTCAAGGAGGAAATGGGTCAGCCCCTGATCGAGGAAGAGGTCGGCCTGACGGAGATAGACCTGGGCGGGGCCGTACTCCTGGCTCTGGGGCGCGGGGCCGAGGTCCGCGAAGACGGGGACGCCATAGGGCTCTGCCGCCTCCAGCGCCAGGCGGCTCCCCGACTCGATGAGCTGACGGGCCAGGTCGTCGTCCCCCTGGGCCAGGTCCACTCCCACGGAGAAGGTATTGGTCTTAAGGGCCTGGCAGCCCGCGGCTAAGTAGGCTCGGTGGATGGAGAGAATCTCCTCCGGGTGGTCAAGGTTTGCGCTCTCGCACCGCTCTGCGGCCCGGCCAGGCAATGCGGCAAAGCAGGTGCCCATGGCCCCGTCGAAGAGGAGGGACCGCCCCTGGGCCAGATGATTTCTGATATCCATAGTCTATCCCAATACCTTCCTGGCGATCTCCACCGACTGACGGGCGTCCTTGGCGTAGTGGTCGGCCCCCATGCGTTCGGCGTACTCGGGCGTCACCACCGCGCCGCCCACGAAGGTCACGGGCGGCTCGGGCAGGGCGCGGAGCAGGCGCAAAGTCTCCTCCATGGCGGGGAGGGTGGTGGTCATCAGGGCCGACAGGCCCACCAGACGCAGGCCGTTGGCCTGCACCGTCTTCACCACCGCCTCGGGCGGCACGTCCCGGCCCAGGTCGATCACGTCGTAGCCATAGTTCTCCAAAATGGTCTTTACGATGTTCTTGCCGATGTCGTGGATGTCCCCCTTGACGGTGGCAACGGCCAGAGCCCCCCGCTTGACGGGCGTGCCCCCCTTGCGCGCGATGGAGGCGCGCACCACCTCAAAGACGGCCTGGGCGGCCTGGGCCGCGCCCAGGAGCTGGGGGAGGAAGACCTTGCCCTGCTCATACCCCTCTCCCACCCGGTCCAGAGCGGGGATCAGGCGGCTCTCCACCAAAGACAGCTCGTCCCCGGTCTCCAGGGCCTTTGTGGCCAGTGCGGCCGCGTCGCCACGCAGGCCCCGGAGGATGGCCTCCTCCAGCGTCAGCTCGCTGCCCTGGTCGGCGGGGGCCGACTGGGACTGCCCCGTGAACCGGTCCACGTAGGTCCTGCACTCCGCGTCCTCACCCGAGAGGACCCGGAAGGCCGCGATGGCGTCCATCATCTCCTTCTGGTTGGGGTTGAGGATGGGCAAGGTCAGCCCCGCAGCCATGGCCTGGGTGAGAAAGCTCTGGGTGATGAGGGAGCGGCTGGGCAGGCCGAAGGAGATGTTGGACACACCCAGCACGGTCTGCAGGCCCAGCTCCTCCCGTACCGCGCGCACCGCCCGCAGGGTCTCCACGGCCTGGGACTGCTGGGCCGAGACCGTGAGGGTCAGGCAGTCGATCCACAGGTCCTCCCTGGGGATGCCGTGGGCCAAAGCCGCGTCCAGAATGCGCCGGGCGATGCTTACCCGGCCCTCGGCGGAGTCGGGGATGCCGCTCTCGTCCAAGGACAGGCCCACCACGGCGGCGCCGTACTTCTTCACGATGGGCAAAATGTGCGCGAGCACCTGGGCGTCGCCGTTCACCGAATTCACGGCGGGCTTGCCGTTGTAGACCCGCAGCCCGGCCTCCAGCGCGTCGGGGTTGGAGGAGTCGAGCTGGAGGGGGAGGGCGACGGCGCTCTGGAGCAGCTTGACCACCCGGGGCAGCAGGGCGACCTCGTCCACGCCGGGGTAGCCCACGTTCACGTCCAGAATATCGGCCCCCGCGTCCACCTGCTGGATGGCCAGGTCCAGGATATAGTCGAGGTCGTTTTCCAGCAGGGCCTGCTGGAACCGCTTTTTGCCCGTGGGGTTGATGCGCTCGCCGATGACATGCACTCCGCGCAGCTCCAGGGGCACGGTGGGCGTGCATACGAAGGCGCCGGTACGGATGCGCCTGGGGGCGGGAGCCTTCCCCTTCAGCGCGGCGCGGAGGAGGGAGATGTACTCGGGCGAGCTGCCGCAGCAGCCGCCGAAGATGGTCACCCCCGCCTCCAGGCAGGGGAGGAGGGCGGCCACGAAGTCCTCGGGCCCCATGTGGTAGTGTCCGCTCACCGGGTCGGGCAGGCCCGCGTTGGGCTTGGCGATGACGGGCAGGCGGGTGCTCTCGCACAGCTCCTTCAAAAGGGGGTAGAGCAGGTCGGGGCCCAGGGAGCAGTTCAGGCCGATGGCGTCGGCCCCCAGGCCCTCCAGCGTGCGGGCCATGGAGGGGACGGTGCAGCCGGTGAAGGTGCGGCCGTTCTCGTCGAAGGACATGGTGACGAAGACGGGCAGGTCGGTGTTCTCCTTCACGGCCAGCAGGGCGGCCTTGGTCTCGTAGAGGTCGGTCATGGTCTCGATGGCCACCAGGTCGGCCCCCGCCTCGGCCCCGGCCACCGCCATCTCCCGGAAGAGGTCGTAGGCCTCCTCAAAGCTGAGGCTGCCCATGGGTTCCAGGAGCTCTCCCAATGGGCCCATGTCCAGCCCCACCCGGACGCCGGTGCCGGCCACGGTCCTCTTGGCCAGGGCCACACCCGCGCCGACGACCTCCTCCACGCTGTGGCCCGCGTGCGCCAGCTTCAGGCGGTTTGCGCCGAAGGTGTTGGCATATACCACCTGGCTGCCCGCCTCCACATAGGAGCGGTAGACCGACGCGATGAGGTCCGGGTCAGTCAGGTTCAGCAGCTCGGGCTGGCCGCCGGGGGGCAGGCCCTTCTGCTGGAGGACGGTGCCGAAGGCCCCGTCCAAGATAACGATGCTGTCTTTCCAGAATTCAGCTTGCACAGCTCTTTCCTCCCTTGCGCAGGGCGCAGGTTTCCCGCATGGAGCAGTAGGCGCAGCCCCGGATGCGGGCGCGCTGGGGCTCGTCCGAGAGCCCGATGACGGCAGTCACCGTCTTGACCGGATTGAGAAGAAAACTCTCGGTGACTGTGACGCCCAGCCGCCGGGGCGCGTCCAGCGCGGCGCAGAGGCCGCTCTGGAGGGCCAGGGGCAGGTCCCCGTAGCCGGGGCTGAACCGGTCGGTGAGGTACCGCCCCGGCAGACGGGCGGAGAGCTCCCGCTCCGCCTCGTCGCAGCCCGCCTCCACCCACGCGCTGCCGCAGGCGTCTAAAATCACGGCCTTCGCCATGTCCCGCGCCTGCTCGGTCCGCAAAAGGGCGTCGAAAGGGCTGCCCAAGGTGCAGGCCAGCAGGGCGGCCTGGTCGCAGGTGGAGAGCATCTTTCTGGCCGAGAGGCCCGTCAGGGTCACCCCCGCGCCGGTGAGGAAGATCTGATCCTCCTCGTGCGCCAGAGGGAAGACCCGGTAGAGGTACCTGGGCCGCAGGGCGGCGGTCAGACCGGCCGCCACCGCCTCGGCCTCCCGGCGCAGGTCCTCCGGAATGGGGGCGGGCACGCCCAGATAGCGCAGGGCCTCCTCGATATTCAGCTCCACGGGCGCGTCCCCCCTCTCGGCGTGTGGATGTTTTCTTAATACTATACCGTATTTTTCAAAAAAGTATAGGGCGAAATTTTTTTACTGTAACGCCAGGGCCTGGGTCAGGTCGGCGATCAGGTCGTCCACGTGCTCAAGTCCCACGGAGAGGCGCAGCAGCGTGTCGGTGATGCCCAGGCGCTCCCGGGTCTCGGCGGGCACGTCGGGGTGGGTCTGCACCATAGGGTAGGTGACGAGGCTCTCGGTGCCGCCCAGGCTCTCGGCAAAGGTGATGAGCCGCACCCGCTCCAGGATGCGGCGGGCCGCGTCCGCGCTGTCGGTGCGGAAGGAGAGCATGCTACCCGCGCCCCGGGCCTGGGCGGCGTTGACGGCATAGCCGGGGTGGGAGGGGAGACCCACGTAGAAGACCTGGGAGATCTGCTCCTGCGTCCCCAGCCACCGGGCGATCTTCTCCGCGTTCTCCTGCTGGCGCTCCATGCGGACGGACAGGGTCTTGAGCCCCCGCATGACCAGCCAGCTGTCGAAGGGGGCCAGCGCGCCGCCGGTGGTCTTGGCGATGAGCCGCACCCGGTCGGCCAGGTCCTGATTGGCCGAGGAGAGGAACCCGGCGATGGTGTCGTTATGCCCGCTTAAAAACTTGCTCCCGCTGTGGAGAACCAGGTCGGCTCCCATGGCCAGCGGATTCTGGAAGTAGGGGGAGAGGAAGGTGTTGTCCACGATAAGGAGGAGGCCCCGTTCCTTCGCCAGCGCGGCGCAGGCGCGCACATCGGTGACGTGCATCATGGGGTTGCTGGGGGTCTCGATATAGAGGGCCCTGGTGCCCGGCCGCAGGGCGGCCTCCAGGCTGGCGAGGTCGGAGCTGTTTACGAAGTCGAACGCCAGGCCGTTCTTGCGGCCGATGGTGTTGAAGAGACGGACGACCCCGCCGTACAGATCCTCCGTACAGAGGATGTGGTCGCCGGGGGAGAAGAGCTCAAAGCAGGCGGACACCGCCGCCATGCCGGAGGAGAAGGCCACCGTGTCCACCGCCCCCTCCAGGGCCGAGACCGTCTCCTCCAGCCGCTGGCGGGTGGGGTTTTTCTCCCGGGTGTAGTCAAAGCCGGTGGACTGGCCCAGGCCCAGGTGCCCGAAGGTGGCGGTCTGATAGATGGGAAAGCTGACGGCCCTGGTCCCCTCCTCGTAGGCGTGGACGCCGCCGCCGTGGATACACTGGGTCTCGGGATGGCAGAAGTGACTCATAGTAAAGTTCCTCCTCAATAGTTTACGCGTCCGTGGCGGCGGGCACGTGTTCATATGAAAATAAAAACGCTCGTCTTCCTTACACAGAAGACGGGCGAATTTCCCGTGGTACCACTTCTCTTCATCCCGAACCTAAGCCCGGGACCTCGTTCCGGCATCCGACAATGCCTTCCGCTGTAACGGGCGGTCCCCGTCGCAGCCTTGACCGCGAGGGCGGTCTCGGTGCGCGGCTCCGGAGCCATGTTCCCCCACCGTCGGCCCGCCCCCTCTCAGCACACAAGGGCTCTCTGTGCGGCCTTCTATGGCGTACTCTCTCCTTCATCGCCTGTGAACGTCCCCATTATACACAGGATTCTCCCGCCTGTCAATCATAAGCGATCATAAAC
>DATMXU010000132.1:0-3177 GCA_035562355.1 Pseudoflavonifractor sp. | reverse complement strand
TTCTCTCCCCGCGGAAAAAGAGGAGCGGCATCAAAAAAAGGAGGAGCAGCAGTGCCAGTGCCACTGCCACCACCTGGCGCATCCCGGGACCCTTGTCCGATTTTCGCCTATTTTGCAAGGAATTCCACCTGCTTTCCGTTGACGCTGTCCTGGATTGGTAGTATGATAACAATGCGTGCCCTGATCCGACCGCTCCAGGAGAGGAGACTTACCATTGTCCACCGAACATGACGACTCCATGGGCTTTCTCAAAAGTCTATGCGGCGAGTTTCAAAAGCATAACCACATCGATCCCGCCCACTATGAGAAGTGGGATGTGAAACGGGGCCTGCGCAATGCCGACGGCACCGGCGTCATGGCTGGGGTCACCCAGATTGGCAACGTGCTGGGCTACTATGTCCAGGACGGCGAGCGCAACCCCATGGAGGGCAAGCTTCTATACCGGGGCATCGACGTGGCTGACCTCATCAGCGGGTTCACCGGGGAGGAGCGGTTCGGATTTGAGGAGACGGCCTATCTCCTCCTCTTTGGGGCCCTCCCCACCCGGGAGCAGCTGGAGCGGTTCAAGGGGGCCCTGAACGCCCACCGGGACCTGCCCCACATGTTCACCGAGGACATGATCCTCCGGGCCCCCAGCCCCGACGTGATGAACAAGCTCTCCCGCGCCGTCCTGGCCCTCTACTCCTACGACGAGGCGCCTGAGGACCGCTCTCTGGAGAGCGAGCTGGGCAAGGCCATCGCTCTGGTGGCCCGGGTGCCCCTCATCGTGGCCCACGCCTACTCGGCAAAGCGGCACTACTACGACAACGAGAGTCTTTACCTCCACCGGCCCCAGCCCGGCCTCTCCATGGCCGAGAACTTTCTGTGGTCGGTGCGGCGGGACAACCACTTTACCCAGGAGGAGGCGCGGGTTCTGGACCTGTGCCTGGTGCTCCATGCGGAGCATGGCGGCGGCAACAACTCGGCCTTCGCCTGCCGGGTGCTCTCCTCCTCGGGTACCGATATCTACTCCGCCATCTCGGCCGCCATCGGCGCGCTCAAGGGTCCGCGGCACGGCGGGGCAAACAAAAAGGTTATGGAGATGTTCTCCTATATCGAGGGCGGCGTCCGCGACTGGACCGACGACGACGAGGTCCGCGCATACCTTACAAAGCTCATCCGCCGGGAGGAGGGGGACCGCTCGGGCCTCATCTACGGTATGGGCCACGCCATCTACACTCTCTCCGATCCCCGCGCCGTCCTACTCAAGAGATTTGCCAAGGGCCTTGCCGCCAAAAAGGGCCTGCTGGAGGAGTTCGAGCTCTTTGAGGCCGTGGAGCGGCTCACCCCCGAGGTCTTCCTCCGGGAGAAGGGGGACGGTAAGATGGTCTGCGCCAATGTGGACATGTACTCGGGGCTCGTCTACAAGATGCTGGGCATCCCCCAGGAGCTCTACACCCCCCTCTTCGCCATCGCCCGTATGGTGGGCTGGTGCGCCCACCGCATCGAGGAGGTCTATAATCCCGGCAACAAGATCATCCGCCCCGCCTATAAGGCGGTGGCGCCCCGCCAGCCTTTCATACCCCTGGATCAGCGGGGCTGAGCGGAACTCTAAATTGTGATAAAAGTAGGAGAATCGTCCATGAACACAAGATACGACGTGGCCATCATCGGCTGTGGCACCGCAGGTATTTTCGCGGGGTACGAGCTGTCCCTGCGCAACCCTGAGCTGAAGGTGGTCACCCTGGAGCTGGGGGAGGACATCTACAGCCGCAGCTGTCCCATCGTGGCGGGCAAGGTAAACGAGTGCATCCACTGCCCGGTATGCGATACCATGTGCGGATTTGGCGGCGCTGGGGCGTTTTCTGACGGGAAGTATAACTTTACTACCGAGTTTGGCGGCTGGCTTACCGACTTCATGCCCAAGGACGAGGTCATGGGGCTCATTAACTACGTGGATACCATCAACATGGCCCACGGCGCCACCGACCAGGTCTTTTCCACGTCCACCCCGGAGGCCCGGGCGCTGGAGAAGAAGGCTTTGGAATTTGACCTCCACCTCCTCCAGGCGCAGTGCAAGCACCTGGGCACCGAGAACAACCTGAAGATCCTCCAGAGCATCTATGAGACGGTGCGCGCGCGGGTGGAGTACCGGTTCCGTACCGCCGTGAAGAGCATCGAGCGGCTTGGGGAGGACGGAGGCTACCGCCTCCACACCGAGCGCGGGGACGAGGTGGACTGCAAGTGGCTCATCGCCGCGCCCGGCCGCTCGGGGGCCGAGTGGTTCTCCGACCGGTGCAAGGAGATGGGTCTTGAGCTCATCAATAACCAGGTGGATATCGGCGTGCGGGTGGAGCTGCCCGCCAAGGTATTCCAGCACATCACCGACGTGGTGTACGAGTCCAAGCTGGTCTACCGCACCAAGCAGTACGGCGACCAGGTGCGCACCTTCTGTATGAACCCCTACGGCCACGTGGTAGCTGAGAACGTGGAGGGTATCAACACCGTCAACGGCCACTCCTACTCCGACCCCAAGCTCCAAAGCGAGAACACCAACTTCGCTCTCCTGGTCTCCAACCGGTTCACCGCCCCCTTCAACCAGCCCTACCGGTACGGCAAGCACATCGCAGCCCTCTCCAACATGCTGGCGGGCGGTGTGCTGGTCCAGCGGTTCGGGGACCTGGTGGGCGGTATCCGCACCAACGAGCACCGCATGGCCAAGTCCTTTGTTATCCCCACCCTCACCGCCGCCGTCCCGGGGGACCTGTCCCTGGCTCTGCCGAAACGCCAATTGGACGATATCATTGAGATGATCTATCAGCTCGACAAGCTGGCCCCGGGCACCGCCAACTATGATACGCTGCTCTACGGCGCGGAGGTCAAGTTCTACTCCTCACGCCTGGCCCTCTCCGACGAACTGGAGACCGTGATGCCCGGATTCTTCGCCATCGGAGACGGCGCCGGCGTTACCCGGGGCCTTGCCCAGGCGGGCGCCTCCGGGATCAAGGTGGCGCAGGTCATCAGTAAACGGCTGAAAAAGTAGTCAAAAGTCCCTTTTGCTGTGTAAGCAGTGAAAGGGACTTTTTGTTATAAAAACAGTGATTTGTATCCGTGGGCTATCTGCCCCTATGAAACCGAAAAACAAGATGCGGCTTGCGTTTTCTGGGCCTGTAAGCAGACCGCGCCTTATAAAGAAAT
>DATMXU010000131.1:0-3731 GCA_035562355.1 Pseudoflavonifractor sp. | reverse complement strand
GGGCGGGGACCATCGCCGGGGCGGGGCTGGATGTGCTGGAGCATGAACCGCCCGGCGAGAGCCCCCTGCTGAAACTGGAGCAGGTAATCTGCACGCCGCACATCGCAGCTTACGATGACGTGACGCTCCTCGCCATGGTGGACCGCTGCGTCCAAAGCCTGACTGATTTTTTCACCAACATAGACATGGGGTGAGGCATAATGCTGACAGACCTGATAAAAAAAGAAAATATTACAGTGAGCGTGGAGGCCGGAGACTGGGAAGATGCCATAGAGAAATCGGCTCAGTCTCTCATCCGAGACGGTTCTATTGAACCTAGATATGTGATGGGGATGATACAGGCGGTGAAGGACTTGGGACCTTACATCGCCGTCGCTCCCGGCATGGCCATCGCCCACGCGAGACCGGAAAGCGGAGTGATACGGACCGGCATCGCCCTTACCACGCTGAAGACGCCTGTTCCCTTCGGCAGCCGGGACAACGACCCCATCCAATTGGTCATCACGCTGGCGGCCGAAGACCATGACGCCCACCTTAACGCTATGGGTGACCTGGTGGACGTACTGAGCGATCCCGCCCGGGTTCAAGGCATTCTGGACGCTGAAACGGCGGACGAGATCTATACCTATCTCATAGCGGACAAAGGAGCTGGGGAAAGATGAATGTGACCAAGACCATGGAGGAGGCCCGGATGTACATTGTCCGGGTGCTTACCGGGAAAGGGGTGCCCGGAGGGGCTGCCGCCACTGTGGCGGACAGCCTGGTCTTCGCAGATGCGAGAGGCACCAAATCCCATGGGATAAACATGCTTACCGCCTATCTGGAGCGCATCGACCACGGCGGAATGGATGTCGCCGCAGTCCCTCAGGTCCTGAAGGAGGATGCCTCCACCGCCGTGCTGGATGCCTGCAACGGTTTCGGGCAAGTCGGGGTGCAGGCCCTCACCGGGAAACTGCTGGAGAAGGCGGCCCGGTCCGCAGTGGTTTGCGGCAGCGTTCGCCGGCTCAACCACTGCGGGGCCTTGGCCTATTATACCGAACAGGCCGCCCGGAAGGGATATATCGCATTCCTATTCGTCAATGCCAATCCCACGGTTGCACCTTTCGGGGGTATGGAGGCGGCGCTGGGCACCAACCCCATGTCGGTGGCCCTCCCCAACGGGAAGGCGCCTATCGTGCTGGACATGGCGTCCAGCGCGGTAGCTAAAGCGAAGATCTACCACGCGGCCAAGACGGGGCAGAAGATCGACCCTTCCTGGGCCCTGGACGCGGACGGGAATCCCACCGATGACCCTCAGAAGGCGATCGACGGCGTGCTCACCGCCATGGCTGGACCCAAGGGCTATGGTATCGCCCTGGTGGTGGAGGCCCTGGCCGGGGTCCTCAGCGGCGCGGGCATCGCCGGGGAGGTCTCCTCAGTCCACAAGGGTTTGGATAGGGGTATGGATGCCGGGGCGTTTATGTTTCTAGTGGACCCCCGCTATTTCCTCACGGAGGAGGAGTATGACAAGCGGATGACTCAGCTGGTCTCCGACGTCAGACACGCCAAGCCTAGGCCGGGACAGCAGATATTCCTGCCTGGAGAGATCGAGCAGCGGCAATACAACAGAGCAAAAGTAGACGGCATCGGGTACGATGCGGTCTTCTTCGAAGATTAGAAAACGGAGGTAACCTGTACTATGAAAGCAAGAGAATTTGTCGGTATAATCCCCCCTGCCCTATCTTCCTTTGACAAGGACGGCAACATCTATGAGAAGGGTGTGCGGGAAAACATTCGTTTTATCCTGCCCTACGTGAACGGGCTCTACCCGGTGGGTACTTACGGCTGCGGCCCCTGCATGGATGTGGGGGAGCGCAAGCGGGTGTTGGAAATCATCCTGGACGAGGTGAACGGCAAGGTGCCCGTGGTGGCCCATGTGGGCACCGCCGATACCAAGACCACCTGCGACCTGGCCCGTCATGCCAAGGCTGCCGGGGCCGCCGGCGTGGGTGCCATCTCTCCCTACTACTCTCCCAACCTCTCTGAGGAGGCCCACTACCGCCATTTTGCCGCCCTTATCGATGCCGTGAACGAGGAGGAGTTTCCCGTCTTCGTCTATAATAACAGAAATCTCTCCCAAAACGCCGTCAGCCCCAAGCTCCTCCGCCGATTGGCCGACCACGGTCTGCGGGGCTGTAAGGACAGCTCCTTTGACCTGGTAAACTACTACCAGTTCCATGAGGCCATTAAGGATATCCCCGACTTCAACCTCATTGTGGGCACCGAGGCTATCTTCGTGGCGGCTTTCGATGCCGGGGCCACCGGCTGTGTGTGCGGCATGGCCAACATCTTCCCGGAGGTTATGCGCGATATGCGCGAGGCCTATCTCGCCGGGGACCGGGCCAAGGCCATGGAACAGCAATATAAGGTGCTCAAGCTCCGCGCCGTCACGAAGGCGGGACCCACCGTGCCTATCATGCACGCCATCCTCTCCATGCGCGGCTTGGATTCGGGCTTGCCCCGCAGCCCGTACATCGAGATTGATGATGTGGTCAAGGCCAGCGTGAAAAAGAGCCTTACCGAGCTAGGCCTTCTATGATAAAATAGGGCATGGAATGACACAGAACAGGGCGGACGCAGCCGTGGCCGCGTTCGCCCTGGCCGTATCTTGTGGAGGAGGCGGAAACACCATGCCGTATCTAACCCCCAGGTGCAATTCCATTGCCCGGATCTTGTTAGAGAGGGAGCGCCCCATAACCATCGAGGAGCTTACCCGGGAACTGCACGTGAGTGCACGTACCGTCCGCTACGACCTGGATATTCTGGAGGACTGGTTGGAGGAAAAAGGAGTCCGGCTGGTTCGGAAGAGCCGCGTGGGTGTCTACCTGGATACGGGCTCCTCCGGTTACGCTGAGCTGAGCAGCCATTTTGAGCGGAGCGGGGACAGCCAGCGGGTCTACTCCGGCCCGGAGAGGCACCAGATATTAACGAGAGAGCTGCTCGGCGGCGCACCCCGCACCCTGGGGGAGCTGGCCGCCCTCACCAATGTGAGCAAGACCACTGCCTTCCGGGACTTGGAGGCGGTAGAGGGATGGCTGAAAGAACGGCGGATTGTTCTTGTCAAGGGGCACGGGATGTCGGCCAGCGGCAGTGAGCTGGACATACGCAAGGCCCTGGCCGATGTGGTCTATGAGGAGCATGGATCCCGTACGCTGCTGAGACTGGCACATGCCCGACCCAAGGAGCAGGGTGGGGCTTGGCTGGAGGGTCGGAGACAGATTGCCGCCCCGATCCTGGCGGGTACCGTGTGGCGGCTCCAAAGAGAGCTGGGCATGTCTTTCACCGATGAGTCCGCGGTGGAGCTGTTCGTCCATCTGGGCGTGGGGCTGGTGCGGGCGGACCAGAGGCACTATGTGTCCATACCGGAGCAGAATATGGAGCACCTCCAGGCCACGGAGGAGTATGCCGCCGTTAAGCGGACCCTTACCGCTCTGGCCGAGCGCCTGGGGATAGAGCTGCCTACCGAGGAGCTATGCTACTTCACTATGCACGTGCTTGGGGCAGGTGTGAGCCATCTTTATCGATCCGGAGGAACCGGGACCCACGGCGAGGAGTACTTCCGTACCGCCGTGGCCGATTTCACAGCCGAGATCAGCAGCCGCCTGGGGGTAGACCTGAGCGAGGACACCGAGCTGCAGGAAGACCTGATGGTGGAGCTGCGCCCCTGGGTCTCCCGGGCGCAGTTCCAGGTG
>DATMXU010000130.1:0-2385 GCA_035562355.1 Pseudoflavonifractor sp. | reverse complement strand
CGGCATTAAGCTGGGCATTGAGCGCGCTAAGGCCGACGGCACCGTTGATAAAAGCGTCACCTACGACATCGACTACGTGCTCTATGACAAGGCCAACCCCTCTGTGGTGAGCGACGCGCTAAAGGCGAAGATTGAAAAGGCAAACTATGTTGTAATTACCTCCGAAACCGGCGGACGGGAACTAAATGGCTGGGCCAGTATTTTCCCCCGGACAGTGACCGCCTACACCAAGTCCATGAACATCCCCACCGTGGCGATCAGTATTAACCAGCCCTACGATATCGCAAACTATCCCGACGCGCCGGCCATTATGGCGGCCTATGGCGCAATCGGCATGGACCCCACCGATTCCCTTGAACCCGAAAATGGGTTCGGACCCAACATTCCCGCTGCCATTGAGGTCACTCTGGGTAACTATAAGCCGCAGGGTAAGCTGCCTGTCGACATCCCCAAGGTCGAGAACGGCGCAATTGTCCCAGGTACCATTGCCTATCCCCTCGGCTTTGGACTGTCCTACGCTGATGAAACCCCGTCCTACACTCCGCCTACCACCAAGACCGAGACCCGGAAGAACAGTGACGGCAGCACGACCAAGATCGTCACCAACCTTAAGACGGGCGCCGTGACCGAGACCACCACCTGGCCAGACGGCACCAAGATCGTCACCACCACAGCTAAGGACGGCACGGGCACCAGCGAGGTGACGGTGCCCAAGGACAAGGACAGCGTCACCGTTACCATCCCCACGGCACAGCAGCCCGGACCGGGCCAGGTTGCCGTTATTGTGAAGTCTGACGGCACCAGAGAGATCGTCAAAACCTCCGTCGCCACCGAGGGCGGTATGCGCGTCACCCTCACCGAGGGGGCCAAGCTGGAGATCATCGACAACAGTAAGCGTTTCAGCGACGTGGAGACAAAGGACTGGTTCGACGCCTCGGTGCAGTTCGTCGCCAGCCGCGAGCTCTTCACCGGTACCAGTGCCAACACCTTCTCCCCCGATGCCACCACAAGCCGCGCCATGCTGATGACGGTGCTGGCCCGTCTGGACGGGCAGGACACCTCCAGGGGCGAGTTCTGGTACAGCGCGGGCATGGAGTGGGCGAAAAAGACCGGCATCTCCGACGGGACGAATCCCGACCACAGCATCACCCGGGAGCAGCTGGCCCTTATGCTCTACCGCTACGCCAAGGCCGAGAAACCCACGGGCGGCCTGGACACTTACTCGGACGCCGGACAGGTGAGCGCCTGGGCCACCGAGGCCATGGCCTGGGCGGTGGAACAGGGCATCATTCAGGGCGCGGCCGGTAGGCTCAACCCCACTGATATCGCTACCCGCGCCGAGGTCGCCGCCATGCTGGAGCGGTTCGTGAAACGCTAAAAGAAACCTAGGCATGGACTTCCAGGACCGTTGAAGACCCGGCCTGGAAGTCCATGCCTAAAGCTTTGCAGTGGCCGCTGTGGGAAGGGTTCATGAAAAAGCCATTGAGACCATCGGGGTTTCAATGACTTTTTTGTTTATAACGCGTTTGGCCTTTGTAAAATCTGACGTGTAGGAGGGGGTACTGATCTTGACGGCCATGGCACGGCCCTATTTCCTGTGGAGCAGGTAGCGGTCGAACAGAGCCTGATTGTGGGCGTCGGCATTGTCCATGTTGCCGCTGTAGAAGACGGGAGCCTCCCGCCCGTCGGCCAGGAGCATTGTTACAAATTCTCCTACGATAAGCTGGGAGAGGTAGCAGCTGGTGATGGTAGAGACCGGGCCCATGGCGTGTGCGTCGTCGATGGCGACCGTAGCGTCTCCGTAAGGGGCGCGGTTATCCAGGCACACATCGGCCAGGTCGCAGAGCTTGAGGCCGCTGGGGTGGCGGGAGCTCACGGCGCCCGAGTGGGAGAGGGAGGTGATGGCGACGATCGCGACGCCCCGGGCCTTGAGCCGGGAGAGATACTCCACCACCAGCGCGTTGCGGCCGGAATTGCTGGCGGCGATGACCACATCCCCGGCCTCAGGGTGATAGACCTGCTCCAGAATGTCGGCATAGGCGGCAGTGCGCTCTATGTGGGTGCTCTTGGTGGGATGGGTCACCAAAGTGAGCTCGGGCTCCAGGATGGGGTAGATTTTGGCGAAACCGCCGGCCCGGGCGTAGATGTCCTGCCCAATCATGTGGGAGTGGCCGGTACCAAAGGTGTAGATCTTATGGCCGCCAATGTCGGCGCTGAAGAGGAGCGCGGCGGCGGCTCTGATTTTTTCGCCATCCTCTTGGGAGATGGCCTGAAGGCGGCTGAGGAGCGCCTCGGCGTAATACGTGATAAAGTCCATTTTTCACCCTCCTATTGTAAAAATCCTTGTAAAATTGGGATTCTTTATGATACAATACAAACTAGAGA
>DATMXU010000129.1:0-2342 GCA_035562355.1 Pseudoflavonifractor sp. | reverse complement strand
CTATTATATAAACAAATGATTAGGAGGCGGTAGCTTGACCCAGCGGGAACGGGAGCTGTTAAAGCTCATCGAGGCCGACCCCATGATCTCCCAGCAGGAGCTGGCAAGCCGATTGGGGATCACCCGCAGCTCTGTAGCGGTGCACATCTCCAACCTGATGAAGAAGGGCCATGTCGCCGGGAAGGGCTATGTGCTCCGCTCGGCGTCCTACGTTGCCGTGATCGGCGGCGTGAACATGGATATTGGCGGCCAGTCCTCCGCGCCGCTGGTGAGCGCCGACTCCAACCCCGGCAAGGTGCGCATGAGCCTGGGGGGCGTGGGACGGAATATCGCCCACAATATGAGCCTGCTGGGTATGGATGTGCGGCTGCTCACCGCCTTTGGGGACGACCTGTACGCACAGCGTATCGCCGCCTCCTGTGGGGAGCTGGGCATCGACATCAGCGATGCCATCCAGGTGCCGGGCGGTGCCACGTCCACTTATCTTTTCATCGCGGGGCCTGACGGGGACATGGCCTTGGCGGTGTCTGATATGGATATCTACGACCATGTCACCCCCGCCTACCTCCAGTCCCGCCGGGCGCTGCTGGACAATGCCCAGGGCGTCGTCCTCGACACCAACATCCCCGCCGAGTCCATCGCCTG
This sequence comes from Pseudoflavonifractor sp., assembly GCA_035562355.1. Taxonomy (GTDB): domain Bacteria; phylum Bacillota; class Clostridia; order Oscillospirales; family Oscillospiraceae; genus Pseudoflavonifractor. Next base: position 1,697 of record DATMXU010000129.1, on the reverse strand, counting down.
GCTCTGCGAGAATGTCCGCGCACCCATCTTCGCAGATCCGGTCTCCACGGCGAAAGCCGTAAAGCTCAAGGGTGTGCTGGGCAAGCTCCATACTCTCAAGCCCAACCGCATCGAGGCTGAGCTCCTCTCCGGGGTAGCCATCACCGATGAGAAGAGTCTCAGGGAGGCCGCCGCCGCCCTGCTGGACACCGGGCTACGCCGGGTGTTCCTCTCCCTGGGTGGGGACGGGGTCTACGCCGCGGACCACAGCGGCGCGGTCCACCTGCCCTGCCTCCCGGCCAGGATGGTCAATACCACCGGCGCGGGAGACGCCTTCATGGCCGCCCTGGCCTGGGCCTACTTGGACGGGAACGATCTGGAGCGTACCGCTTTGGCGGGCCTTGCCGCCTCCGCCATCGCCATGGAGGGGCCCGAGACCATCAACCCCGACCTGAGCGAGGAGGCAATCCGGGCGCGGGCGGGGATGTAGCCGGCTTTTAGGCCCCCTCTGGGAGCGCAGCGACCCGCGCCGGAAGGCGCGTACAAGCGTTTTGCGCAGCAAAACCTTGCATGGACCGGATTTATTCCGGGCCATGTATATGAAATCGGGTCCCACGGAATGCTTGCATTCCGTGGGCGGGCCCGAGACCATCAACCCGGAGCTGAGTGAATCTGCAGTTCGCGAGCGGGCGGGGATATAACAGAGGGCGTACTGTGCGCCCGGTTCCAACACCTAGGCGCTGAATCGAAATTCAAAATTTGGAGGTAATCTTAATGTCTTTCAACAAATATCTCGACGTATCTCCCGAGGTGGCTGCCGCCGTCCGGGAAAGCAAGCCCGTGGTGGCGCTGGAGTCCACCATCATCTCCCACGGTATGCCCTATCCCCAGAATGTGGAGACAGCCCTGGAGGTGGAGCGCATCATCCGGGAGTGCGGCGCGGTGCCCGCCACCATCGCCATCATCGGCGGACGGATGAAGGCCGGCCTCTCCAGGGAGGAGATCGAGCACCTTGGTAAGAAGGGACATGACGTGGCCAAGGCCAGCCGCCGGGATCTGGCGGTCATTGCCGCCCGGGGGGAGGACGGGGCCACCACCGTCACCACCACGATGATCATCGCCCACATGGCGGGCATCAAGGTTTTCGCCACCGGCGGCATCGGCGGCGTGCACCGGGGTGCCGAGACCACAATGGACATCTCGGCCGACCTGGAGGAGCTGGGCCAAACCCCCGTCATGGTGGTCTGCGCCGGGGCCAAGTCCATTCTGGACCTGGGATTGACTTTGGAGTATCTGGAGACCAAGGGGGTACCCGTCATCGGATACGGCACCCGTGAACTGCCCGCCTTCTATACCCGCAAAAGCGGGTTCGCCGTGGATTATCAGATCGATACCCCGGAGGAGCTGGCTGCCGCGTTCCATGCGAGTCAGGCCCTGGGGCTCCGTTCAGGCATGCTGGTGACCAACCCTATCCCCGAGGAGTACGCCATGGACCCGGAGGTCATCAACCGTGCTATCGACCAGGCCATCGCCGAGGCCAAGGAGCAGGGCGTCCACGGAAAGGAGACCACCCCCTTCCTGCTGGCCCGGGTGAAGGACCTCACGGGCGGCGACAGTCTGGACAGCAACATTCAGCTCGTCTTCAACAACGCCCGCGTGGCGGCGAGGACGGCTGTGGAGCTGGCAAAATTGGGATAATGAAAGACAGGATAGGCCGC
>DATMXU010000128.1:0-5137 GCA_035562355.1 Pseudoflavonifractor sp. | reverse complement strand
GTGGTATACTATTAAATTAGAATATTGTGCTTAGCGACCACTGATTTCATTCGGCAAGAAAGGTGAACGACTGATATGGCTAACATTCTCAAAAAGATCTTTGGAACCAGCTCGGCGCGGGAGCTCAAGCAGATCGAGCCGCTGGTGAGGAAGATCGAAGAGCTGGAGGAGGGGTACAAGGCCCTCACCGACCAGCAGCTCCAGGCCAAGACTTCCGAGTTCAAGGAGAGGCTGGGCCGGGGCGAGACTCTGGACGACCTCCTGCCCGAGGCTTTCGCTACCTGCCGCGAGGCCTGCTGGCGGGTGCTGGGCATGCGCCCCTACCGGGTGCAGCTCATCGGCGGCATCATCCTCCACCAGGGCCGCATCGCCGAGATGAAGACCGGCGAGGGCAAGACCCTGGTGGCGACTCTGCCCGCCTACCTCAACGCCCTGGCGGGGGAGGGGGTACACATCGTCACGGTGAACGACTACCTGGCCAAGCGCGACAGCGAGTGGATGGGCAAGGTGTACCGGTTCCTGGGTCTGACGGTGGGCCTCGTGATTCACGCTGTGGAGCCGGGCAAGCGCCGTGCCTCCTATGAGGCCGATATCACCTACGGCACCAACAACGAGTTCGGCTTTGACTACCTCCGGGATAACATGGCGATCTACAAGCAGGAGATGGTCCAGCGGGGCCAGCCCTTCTCCATCGTGGACGAGGTGGACTCCATCCTCATCGACGAGGCCCGCACCCCCCTCATCATCTCGGGCCAGGGGGACCAGTCCACCCAGCTCTACCAGATCGTGGACTCTTTCGTCTCCCGCCTCAAGGGCCAGCGCGTGACCAGCGTGGACGCCAAGGAGGAGGAGGCCGAGGACATCGACGCCGACTACATCGTGGACGAGAAGGCCCGCACCGTCACCCTCACCGCCCGGGGCGTCGCCAAGGCTGAGAAACAGTTCAACATCGAAAATCTGGCCGACATGGAGAATACCACCCTCTCCCATCACATCAACCAGGCCATCCGTGCCTGGGGCCTGATGAAACGGGATATCGACTACGTGGTGAAGGACGGCGAGGTCATCATCGTGGACGAGTTCACCGGCCGCCTGATGTACGGCCGCCGGTACTCCGAGGGGCTGCATCAGGCCATCGAGGCCAAGGAGAAGGTGGAGGTGGCCCGCGAATCCAAGACCCTTGCCACCATCACGTTCCAGAACTATTTCCGCCTGTACACCAAGCTCTCCGGCATGACGGGTACCGCCATGACCGAGGAGGACGAGTTCAACGAGATCTACAAGCTGGACATCGTAGAGATCCCCACCAACCGTCCCCTGGCCCGGAAGGACAACCCCGACGTGGTCTATAAGAACGAGCGGGGCAAGCTCCGGGCTGTGGTGGAGCAGATCAAGGAGTGCCACGCCAAGGGCCAGCCCATACTGGTGGGTACCGTCTCCATCGAGAAGAGCGAGCAGCTCTCCGACATGATCAGAAGAGCCGGGGTGCCTCATAACGTCTTGAACGCCAAAAACCACGAGAAGGAGGCCGAGATCGTGGCCCAGGCGGGCAAGCTGGGGGCCGTCACTGTGGCCACCAACATGGCCGGCCGCGGCACCGACATCATGCTGGGCGGCAACGCCGAGCTTTTGGCCAAGAACCAGCTGCGCAAGATGGGCCTCAGTGACGAGCTGATTGCCGAATCCACCGGTTTTGCCGAGACTGATAACCAGGAAATTTTGGATGCCCGCAGGGCATTCACCGAGGCGGAGGCTAAGTTTAAGGAAGAGATCAAGGCCGAGGCGGAGCAGGTCCGGGCAGCGGGCGGCCTCTTCATCCTGGGCACCGAGCGGCACGAGTCGCGGCGGATTGATAATCAGCTCCGCGGCCGGGCGGGGCGGCAGGGGGACCCGGGCGAGAGCCGGTTCTTCCTCTCCCTGGAGGACGACGTGATGCGCCTCTTCGGGTCCGAGCGGGTCATGGGTATGATGGAGCGCCTGGGCGTGGATGAGGACACCCCCATCGAGCAGAAGATGCTCAGCAACGCCATCGAGAACGCACAGAAACAGGTGGAGTCCCGCAACTTCCAGACCCGTAAGACGGTGCTGGAGTACGACGACGTGATGAATACCCAGCGCGAGGTCATTTACAAGCAGCGCCGCCAGGTACTGGACGGGAACGATCTCCAGGCCTCCGTACAGAACATGATAGGCACCGTCATTGCCTCCTCCCTCCGGGGCCATATGGGCGAGCAGAAACACATGAATGCCGAGCAGTTCCGGGAGGCCACCGCGCCCTTCCGGGGGGTCTTTTTAGGGAACAACGATCTGAAACTCGCCGACGAGGAGCTCACGAAGTACAGTGTGGACGAGCTGGAGGAGCTGCTCGTGGGCAAGGCCACCGAGCTCTATGCCCGCAAGGAAAAGGAGTTGGGCGAGCCCCTCATGCGGGAGCTGGAGCGGGTCGTTATGCTGCGCGTGGTGGACGAGTACTGGATGGACAACATCGACGCCATGACCGAGCTGCGCCAGGGCATTGGCCTGCGGGCGTACGGCCAGAACGACCCTGTCGTGGAGTACAAGCGCGAGGGGTATGAGATGTTTGAAAACATGATCGCCGCCATCCAGGAGGAGACGGTGCGCCGCCTGTTCCTGGCCCGGGTCCAGGTGGGTGGTGAGGTCAAGCGCGAGCGGGTGGCCAAGGTCACCGGGACCTCGGGCGCGGACGACGGCAGCGTGAAGAAACAGCCCAAGAAGGCCGCTGCTAAAATCGGCCGCAACGACCCCTGCCCCTGCGGCAGCGGCCTCAAGTGGAAGAAGTGCACCTGTGCGGAGTACCACACCGGAGACGAGTAGTGGCGCTGCGGCAGGTGCGAGCATGAGCGAGCCGCCGCGCAAGCGGCGTCCAAGCGGTTCGCGCAGCGAAATCTTGATGCCGGGCGGATTTACTCCGCCCGGCAGATGAAAGACGGGGGGCCCCGCAAAAGCTTGCTTTTGTGGGGTGAAAAGAAGTGCACCTGCGCGGAGTACCACACCGGAGACGAGTAGGGGTGCTGCGGCAGGTGCGAGCATGAGCGAGCCGCCGCGCAAGCGGCGTCCAAGCAGTTCGCGCAGCGAAATCTTGATGTCGGGCGGATTCACTCCGCCCGGCAGATGAAAGACGGGGGGCCCCGCAAAAGCTTGCTTTTGTGGGGACAAACAAAGGAGCGGCTATGAACTTTATCGAGACGAACGTCAACGGTCTTCCCCTGGGCATGGCGGACGGCTTTGGCCCCGGGGTGCACCACGGCTTTTCCACCCGGCTTGGCGGGGTGAGCAAGGAGCCCTACGCCGCCCTCAACCTGGGACTCAACCGGGGGGATGACCGGTCGCGGGTGGAGGAGAATTTTGGCCTGTTCTGCGCCGCCGTGGGCGTAGAGCGGGAGAAATTGGTCTTCTCCGCCCAGGTCCATGCCGATGCGGTGCGCATCTGCACCAGCGCCGACGCGGGGGTCGGGCTGGACCGTCCCGCCCCCTATGAGGCCGACGCTCTTGTCACCGACGTGCCCGGCCTCGCCCTGGCCGTCTTTACCGCCGACTGTCTGCCGATCCTCCTCTACGACGGGGAGCGGCGGGTGGTGGCCGCCGTCCACGCGGGATGGCGGGGGACAGCCCTGGGCATTGTGGAGCGGACGGTGGAGCGTATGGCGGCCCAATACGGCAGCGACCGGGCCAATATCCTGGCCGCTATCGGTACCGGCATCTCCCGTTGCTGTTTCGAGACCCGGGAGGACGTGCCCAACGCCATGACCGAGAGCCTGGGGGCTGCCGCCCTGCCCTTTATTGAGGCCAAGGAGGGCGGGCGGTTCCTGGTGGACCTGAAGGGCCTTAACGTCCTGCGGCTGGAGCGGGCCGGGCTGCGGGCCGCCAACGTCGCCGTCTCCAACGCATGCACCGCCTGCCTGCCCCAGCGGTACTGGTCCCACCGGGCCGCCGGCGACCAGCGGGGCAGCATGGCTGCCGTGATCTCACTGGTATGAGGCGGGGAAGGAGAGCGGCCGCGCTGGCCCTCATGCTGGCGCTGGCCCTGACGGGCTGTGGAGACGTTGCCCCCGTCACCCCGACGGAGTCCGTGCCCACCGTCAGCGCCACGCCCACCCCTACCGAGACGGCGGGGACGGCGGGTTTTGTGCTGCCCTGCTACCGGGGGGAGAGCTTTCACCCTCTCACCGGGAGCAACCGCACCAATCTGAATTTGGCGCCCCTCGTCTACGAGGGGCTTTTTGAGCTGGATGGGACATTTACGCCCAAGGCTGTCCTCTGCGCGGCCCAGACGGTGAGCGAGGACGGCCTTACCTGGACCTTCACCCTCCGGCCGGGAGTGACCTTCTCGGACGGCGCGCCCCTCACGCCGGGGGACGTGGTCTACTCCTTCCAGACCGCCATGGGACCAGGCTCTCCCTATGCGGCCCGGCTGGGCGGCGTGAAGAGCGTCCGGGCGGCGGGTGAGGATGGCGTGGCCATTACCCTCAACACTCTCAACGGGGCGTTTCCCGCCCTGCTGGACGTCCCCATTGTCCGGGAGGGGGAGAGCGGGCCTTTGGGCACCGGACCCTATGCCCTGGCCGAGAAGGGGGAGGACCTCTTCCTCAGGCGGAATCCCGGCTGGTGGCAGGGCAAGGCCCTGCCCGAGGAAGAGATCCGGCTCTACTCCGTGCAGGCGGCCGACGCGCTCATCCACGCCTTCGATACACGGGAGATCTCTCTCGTGGCCGCCGATCTGACGGGGACCAACGCCCTGGGCTTTTCGGGCAGCTATGAGGTGTGGGACTACCCCACCAGCGTCATGCTCTATGTGGGCTACAACGGGGAAAAGGGGCCCTGCAAGGAAGAGGCGGTCCGCAAGGCGCTCTCCTACGGATTTGACCGCGCCGCGGTAGCCAAGAGTCTTCTGTCCGGCCATGCCACGGCGGCGGCCCTGCCCTTTTCTCCCGCTACCGCCAATTACGACGCCGCACGGGCCGAGGCTCTGGCCTATGCACCCCAGACCGTCGACGAGCTCCTCACTGCCGCGGGCTGGACTCAAAGCAACGGGGTGCGGACCCAGGGCCGGGAGACACTGGCCCTTACCCTCCTGGTGAACAACGACAACACCTACAAGCTTGCCGTGGCCGAATAT
>DATMXU010000127.1:0-4361 GCA_035562355.1 Pseudoflavonifractor sp. | reverse complement strand
GTGGTACGCCCCCCAGACGGCCAGATTGCCCAGATTCTGGCCCACGGACTGCAGCCCGCCGGAGAAGGCGTTGGCCACCCGGCCGCCCAGGCTGGCGGTCTCCTTGGGCTGCTCGGTGAGCTTGAGCACCTCGTTCAGGCGGAGGGTAATGGTGGAGTACCCCACCAGGCTGTCGTACTTCCGCAGCGTGCCGGTGAGCCGCTCGATCTCATACTCCACGTCGGAGAGTGCGTTCTCCAGGGCGATGATGTTCTCCATATTGTCCGCTTTCTCCAGGAGGGACAGCAAGCGCTCGTGTTTGGTCTGCTGGGTCTTCAGGCGGATCTCAGCGTCATAATAGGCCTCTCCCACGTCCTCGGAGGACTGGCTGCGGCTGACCACATGCCCCACATCCCCCGCCGCGTTCAGGAAGGATTCAAACTGGTCCTGGGGCAGGCGGATGGTAAAGTCGCCATACCGGGCGGCATGGACATCGTAATAGGTGCCCTGCTGGAGATTGTTGCTCTCGTAGTAGCCGCCCTTATCCTTAACCAGCTTATCAAGGGCCGCCACCGCCGCGTCAAACTCCTGGGACTCCACGGTGAGATTTGCCCGCAGGATGAGCTTGGATTCGCGGACCGCCTGATCCGGGGCCCCGGTATTGGGTGCTCCGGACGGAGCCTCCGCACTCCCTTCGAACGAATATCCCGGGGCGGAGGAAACCGCCGCGCTGGGGTTGGGTGTGGGCGCGGCGGCCTGGGGCTCGGAGGCGTACTTACTGCCGCTGGAGCAGGCGGCAAGGCAGAGGGACAGGAGAATCGCAGAGATCGGCAAGAGACTGCGCTTTTTCATCTTCATACCTCCTTCATTCTGTGTAGATACCCTTTAGACGCTGGGTGGTAAAAATTAGTTCCGCTGTCAAAAAGGCTGTGGTGCGCATAGGATGACACAAAAGGAGGTATTCCTATGCCCAAAATCTATCTCTCCCCCTCAACGCAGGAAAATAACTTCTATGTCAACGGCGGCACCGAGGAACAGTGGATGAACCGGCTGGCCGACGCGATGGTCCCCTACCTGAACGCCAGCGGCATCCAGTACACCAGGAACACCCCCGATATGACCGCCGCCTCCTCCATCCGGGCCTCCAACGCCGGGGACTACGACTTACATCTCGCCCTCCACTCCAACGCCTCCCCCGAGGGGCAGTATGGGCAGACGCGGGGCATCATCGTCTTCCACTACCCCGGCAGCGCCAAGGGCCAGCGGGCCGCCAACCTCATCGCAGAGAACCTCAGGACCATCTATCCCCTTCCCAACAACGTACGGGTCGAGCCCACCACCGCCATCGGCGAGGTGCGCCAGGTCCGCGCGCCTTCCGCCTTTATCGAGCTGGGCTACCACGACAACCCGGACGACGCCACCTGGATCAAAAGCAATCTGGACCCCATTGCCCGCAACATCGTTCTGTCCCTCACCGAGTTCTTCGGCATTCCCTTCCTGGAGCCCAGGCCGCCCCGGAGGGCCGTTGTAGACGTGTCCTGGGGCTACCTTAATATACGCAGCCGCCCGAGCCGGGATGCCACTGTGGTAGCCCGGGCCTACGACGGAGCCCAGCTCACCGTGATCAACGAGTGGCAGGGCTGGTACTTGGTGCGTTTTGACGGCGTGGTGGGCTATGCCAGCAGCGATTATATCACGCTGATCTAGGGGGCCGGTATGGAGATCCACATCGTCGCGGCCGGTGAGACCGTCTACTCCATCGCATCCCAGTACGGCATCCCGCTCTCCCAGCTCACGGCGGACAACGGCCTTGCGGAGCCCTTTCGTCTGGCAGTGGGGCAGGCGCTGGTGATCCAATTCCCCGATCAGGTCCATACGGTGAGGCCAGGGGACACCGTCACCGGCCTCGCCCGCCGGTACGGGCTCTCGGTCCGCCAGCTCTATCGCAACAATCCGGCTCTGGGCGGCGAGCCGGTCCTCTATCCGGGGCAGACCATCGTCATCTCCTACAGGGGCGAAAAGACCGCCACCCTCTCGGTCAACGGCTACGCCTACCCCTACATCAACAAGGGACTTCTCCGCGCCACCATCCCCTACCTCACCTACCTGACCCCCTTTACCTATGGCATCACCACGCAGGGCGGCCTGGTGGACCTGGACGACCAGGTGCTCATCGCCATGGCAAAGGACGGCGGGACAGCCCCCCTCATGCATCTCTCCACTTTGACGGAGGAGGGCGGTTTCTCCAACGACCTTGCCCATCTGGTGCTCACCGATATGACGGTGCAGAACACCCTCATCGGCAACGTGGAGCGCCAGCTCGCCGAGCGCGGCTACCGCGGGCTGGATGTGGACTTCGAATTTGTTTTCCCCGAGGACGCCCTGGCCTATGCCCAGTTCATCGGCAATCTGGCCCGGCGGCTCAACCCGCTGGGGTACCCCGTCATCGCCGCCCTGGCCCCCAAGACCTCGGCCGATCAGCCGGGCCTCCTCTACCAAGGCCATAACTACCAGGCCATCGGCGCGGCGGCCAACGAGGTGCTGCTCATGACCTATGAGTGGGGCTATACCTACGGGCCGCCCATGGCCGTGGCTCCCCTGCCCAACGTGCGGCGGGTGATAGAGTACGCCCTGACCGAGATACCGGCCGAAAAGATATGGCTGGGTATGCCCAATTACGGGTACGACTGGCCCCTCCCCTACGTGCAGGGGCAGACGAGGGCTACCTCCATCTCCAGCCAGCAGGCGGTGGCCCGGGCGGTGCGCTACGGCGCGGAGATCCAGTACGACAACTATGCCCAGTCCCCCTGGTTCCGCTATACCGACGAGAACGGCGGCCAGCACGAGGTCTGGTTCGAAGACGCGCGGAGCATACGGGCAAAGCTGGCGCTCATTCCGGAGTACGGGCTGCTGGGGGCCGGGTACTGGAACCTGATGCGGAATTTCCCCCAAAATTGGCGGGTTTTGAACGCCCTTTACGTCATACGTGACCCATAGCCAAACGTTCATAGATTGTTCACATGGAGTTATAATTTTATCCATCAATTTTATCAGCGCTGTGGTATCCTATATTTGTCAGCGAGCTAAGATACTCCAACCTCCTCTTTCTCCCTCTCTTTTTAATTCCAACAGCACTGTCTCCCCGCAGGATGGCAACCGCTTCCTGCGGGGAGCACAGACCAAAATTTCCGCGTCCGTGAGGGCGCGTTTTTTTGCACCGTTTTTTAAAAATTGCTCTTGCATTTTAAGGGGGGCTGTGCTATCATAAATAAGCTGTCGATGAGGGACAAACCCTTTCAGAGCAGTATGCGGCTGTAGCTCAGCTGGATAGAGTGTTTGGCTACGAACCAAAAGGTCGGGGGTTCGAATCCCTTCAGCCGTACCAAAAAGAAAGACACCCTTTGGGGTGTCTTTCTTTTCTGCTCGGGCGGAGTGAATCCTTGCCCTTTTCGAAAAACACAGCGTTCCGTCAAGGGGAAACGATGTCTCACTATGCTTAAAACTATGGTATACTTACCTTACTAGTAGATGCAATGCCGGAACAAGCTATCTCCCAGCAGAATCAAAAATATGCGGCAGAAATACTTATGGGAGGTCTTCACGTGAAAACAATAGACAAAGATGTTTTGGCAGGATATAACGCCGGAATTGAACGAAACAGGCTTCGAACAGATTTGGGGCTTATTGAATTTGAACGCACAAAAGAGTTGATGATAGAGACGCTCCCAAAACCTCCCGCAGTTATATATGATATCGGTGGAGGATATGGTGAATATTCATGGTGGCTTGCCTCCCTTGGATATGAAGTGCATCTTTTTGATATTTCCAAAACCAACATTGAGATATCGGAAGAGCTGGGTTCTTATTATCCGGGGGTAAAGCTGGCGGCGAGAGAAGTTCTTGACGCAAGAAGTATCGCCCGTTCTGATTCGAGTGCGGACGCAATACTATTGATGGGGCCTCTTTATCATATCGTTGAAAAATCTGAACGGCTATTGGCCATCAAAGAGTGTTTTCGCCTTTTGAAGAAAAATGGCGTGTTGTTTACGGCTGCCATTACGCCATACGCAACGCTATTATGGGCGACCACCGTTTTTGGAACTCAAAATAGATTGCTTGAAGAAGATGCTTTTATGGATATGGTAGCCAGAGAACTCTTGGATGGCGAGCATATAAAACCGGCGGGCAGCAGCTATCAAGGAATTGGGCGTTCACATTTTCACAGTGCGGACGAGCTGAAGTCCGAATTGTCTGACGGAGGGTTTCATTCTCATGCTGTTCATGGCGTGGTCGGCGGCGCATGGCTGGCTCCGAACATTGATGAACTGTGGAAAAATCCTGATTTACGCAATGCGCTGATGAGAGCTGTAAGAATGCTTGAT
>DATMXU010000126.1:0-5864 GCA_035562355.1 Pseudoflavonifractor sp. | reverse complement strand
GACCCATCTGGGCTATAACCTGGGCATCCGGGCCATCGACACGATCAAAGCGTACTCAGGCATCATCTCCAAGTGCGCCACCATCCTGGGCATCACCGTCATCGGCGGTCTGATCGCCTCCTACGTGAACATCAACGTCCTAGTGGAGATCCCCGTCAACGAGGTCAAGACCGTCATGCTCCAGGCCGACTTCTTCGACAAGATCTTCCCACGCATTCTGCCGCTGGCCTACACCTTCACCATGTTCACCCTCCTGCGCAGGAAGGTCAGCCCCATCGTGCTCATCGCCGTGACCTTCGCGCTGTCCATCCTGCTCTCTTTCTTCGGAATCCTGTAACCTCCCGGTATGACGAAAAAGCAAGCGGGTCAGCATGGCTGGCCCGTTTGTATTTCCCGGCCTGTCCCGCTCCCCGGGCGGAGCGAAACGGCGCAGAGAAGAGGAGAGCGATAGATGAAACTGTTTGCAAGCGACATGGACGGCACGCTGCTGTGCAGCGATTTTACCATCAGCCGTGAAAACCTGGACGCCATCGCGCAGCTGGAGCGCCGGGGCGTCGTGTTCGCCATCGCCACCGGGCGCAGCTATATCGACGCGCGCTCCATCCTGGAACGGCACGGCGTCAGCTACCCCATCGTGTGCAGCAACGGCGCGGCGGTGCGGGGTGCGGACGGAGCGCTGATCGCCAAGCGCACCATCCCCTTAGACGAGCTGGAGCGCCTGTGTACCTATATGGATGAGCACGGGATCTTCTACGGCATCAACACCACCTGGGACCTGAGCATGCTCCCGAACTGGGAGGCGCTGGTCGACGCCGAGGAGGGGGCCACGTCGGAGAAGCTGGCCTTCGTCAAGGAGCCGGTGCTCTCCCAGTACGGCCTGCGTTTCGTGCCCAGCTTTGCGCCCTTTCTGAGCGGGGAGGAGGATAGCTGCAGCATCTCCCTCGCCAGCACCAGCGAGGAAAAGCTGGACGACCTCGCCGCGTTCGCCGCCCTGTCGGGCAAGGTGCACCTGATGGCCTCGGGGTTCAGCAGCCTGGAGATCACCCCGGCGGGCTGCTCCAAGGCCAGCGGCCTGAAGGAGCTGGGGGAATTTCTCGGCATCTCCCTGGAGGAGATGGTCTCCATGGGGGATAACTATAACGATTTGGATATGCTGCTGGAGACCGGGCTGTCCTTCGCCGTGGAGAACGCGCCGGAGGATATCCGGGCCGCCTGTACCGGCGTTACCCCCAGCTGCAACGAAAACGGCGTGGCCTACGCCATCCACCGATTACTCGAGGAGGAATAGTCATGTTTGGATACACCGAAGAGGACCTGCGCCGCCTGGGCGCGGAGCACACCGCGCGGGAGATCGCCCAGCAGCCGGAGGTCTGGCTCAAGACCCTGGCCCTGATCGAGCGCCGGGCGGACGAGATCAAGGACTTTCTGGCCCGCAGCATCACGCCCGACACCCGTGTCATCCTGACCGGGGCGGGCACCTCCTCCTACACGGGGGACGTGGCCCGCTACGGCGTGGCCGCCACCCTGCCCTGCCGGGTGGAGTCCATCCCCACCACCAGCCTGGTGGCGAGCCCCCAGCACTATCTGGAGCCGGAGACCCCCACGGTGCTCGTCTCCTTCGGGCGTTCCGGCAACAGCCCCGAGAGCGCGGGCGCCTTCGACCTGGTGCAGGGGCACACAAAGCATGTGACCCACCTGGTCGTCACCTGCGCGTCGGACGGGGCCCTGGCCCAGCGGGCACGCAGCACCCCCGGCAGTTTCCTGCTCCTCCTGCCCGACGAGGTCAACGACCGGGGCTTTGCCATGACGAGCTCCTTCACCTGCATGCTCCTCTCCGCCCTCCTCTTCTTCGACATCGGCCGCCTTGCGGAGAACCGCGCCATCGTGGAAACCCTCTCCGCCCAGGGCCGCCGCGTGCTGGAGGAGGACTGGGCGGGAATCAAGGCCCTGGCCGACGCCCGCCCGGAGCGGCTGGTCTACCTGGGCTCCGGCCCCCTGGCCGAGCTGGGCAAGGAGCTGGCCCTGAAGAACATGGAGCTCTCCAACGGGCGCATCGTCTCGGTGAGCGAGAGCACCATGGGGTTCCGGCACGGGCCCAAGACCATTGTAAACGACAAGACCCTGATCGTGGTGCTCGGTTCCGACAGCGCCTATACCCGGGCCTATGTCCGCGACATCGCCGCCGAGCTGCACGGCGACCCCGGCGCGCACCGGGTGGCGGGCATCGCCTACGCGCCCGACCCGGAGCTGGCCGCCCATACCGACCAGTACTTCTGCGTCGGGGGCGCCCCCGTGCCGGAGCACTACGCCTGCCTCAACTATTCGCTCTACGGACAGCTGATGGGACTCTTCAACTCCCTCGCCATCGGCAATCTTCCCGATAGTCCCAACCCCAGCGGGGTAGTCAACCGGGTGGTCAAGGGAGTCACCATCTATCCCTACGAAGGGGAGGAGAAGAGATGATTTCCATCATCCTCACCGGCCACGGGAGCTTTGCCGAGGGACTTTTCAGCGCGGCCAAGCTGATCACCGGCCTGACCGACGCGCTCTCCTGCGTGACCTTCCCAGAGACCGACAGCACCGAGGACCTGCAGAAAAAGCTGAGGGCCGCCATCGACGACGCCGAGGGCGAGGTGCTGGTCCTGGCGGACATGGCGGGCGGCTCCCCCTTTAAAGAGGCGGTGGTCCTGCGCGCCGCCATGCCCGAGCGCAAAATCGAGGTGGTCTCGGGCGCCAACGTGCCCATGGTGATCGCGGCCCTGCTGGAGCGGGACGGGGAGCGCCTGGACAGCTTTGTGCCCCACCTGCTGGAAGGGGCGAAATTTGCCGTAAGGCAATACGCTCCGGCTGCGGCCCCCGCCGCGGCCGACAGCGGGGACGATGGGATTTAAGGAGGAGAGACTATGCCGCTGGTAACGACGAAAAAAATGCTGGAGGACGCCCGGAGGAACGGCTACGCCGTGGGCGCCTTCAACGTGGAAAATCTGGAGATGGTCATGGCGGTGGTGGCCGCCGCGGAGGAGCTGCGCGCCCCCGTCATCCTCCAGACCACCCCTTCCACCGTGCGCTACAGCTCTCTGGACTACCTCAAGGCAATGGTGAAGGTAGCGGCCCGCGGGGCCGGTGTGCCGGTGGCCATCCACCTGGACCACGGCGAGAGCTTTGACATGGCCATGGTCGCCCTCCGGGCGGGGTACACCTCCGTGATGATCGACGGCTCCCACAGCGTCTTTGAAGAGAACGTCGCCCTCACCCTCCGGGTGGCCCAGGCCGCCCGGGCCATGGGCGTGCCCGTGGAGGCCGAGCTCGGCAAGGTGGGCGGCAAGGAGGATGACACCGACGGCGGCGACGGCGGCTACACCGTCCCGGCGGAGGCCGCCGAGTTTGCCGTGCGCACCGGCGTGGACTCCCTGGCGGTCGCCATCGGCACCGCCCACGGGGTCTACAAGGGCATTCCCCGGCTGGACGTGGACCGGCTCTCCCAGATCGCCGCGCTGGTGGACATCCCCCTGGTGCTCCACGGCGCCTCCGGCGTGCCCGACGACGCGGTGAGGGACTGCATTTCCCGGGGCGTGGCGAAGGTGAACTTCGCCACCGAGCTGCGCATCGCCTACTCTAACGGCGTCAAGGCCGCCCTGGCCAAGGACCCGGAGGTCTTCGATCCCAAGAAGTACGGCAAGGCCGGCATGGCCGAGGTCACGCGGGCGGTCAGGGAGAAGATCACCCTCTGCGGCTCCGCAGGCAAAATTTAAAATCTTGAAAAACGGCCCGCTCTGTTGTGCAGAGCGGGCCGCAGCCTGTCAAAAAAGTTTTTTTGACAGGCTGCGGCACCTCTCATCACTTTTAAAGTGATGAGAGGTGGTTTTCCTGCACGCGAAAGGGAACCCTAACGGTTCCCTTTCACACTATCCCTCCCTCCGAAACCTTTAGATAGAGAGTTTACCGATAGTCTGCGGCGCGCTCTGTTGTGCAGAGCGCGCCGTTCTTTTTGTCTGGGACCTCTTAGACGCCGCCCACCGTCTCCAGGACATAGTCTGAAAGGGTAAAGCGCCCGCCGTCGTACCGGAGCCGGGCGGTGAGGGTGGCCACGTCGAACACGGGGCCCCTGCCGGCCAGCTCCAGCCGCAGGCCGAAAATGACCGCGTAGCCGTCCCCCTGCGGCCGGAAGAAGACCAGGTTCCCTATGGGGGCCAGGCCCTGCGGCTCGGCGTCGCCGTCGTACCACAGCCTGTCTGTGCTGTCCCCCGCCGTGAGGGTGACGTAGCCGTCCTCGTAGCGGTAGGAGACCAGCCCCTCCAGCAGGGGGCCGAACTCGGCCTGGGTGAAGGGGTGGTCGGTCCAGGCCTTGCCGTCCCACTCATAGAAGTGCAGCTCGTAGACGATGTCGCCGTCGGTGTCCTCCACCAGATACTTGACGGCCAGCTCGCTCTCCCCGTCGCCGTCCACGTCGGCCCAGCTAAGCTCGGGCAAGGTGTACCGGGCGGTGGCGTAGGTCTGGGGGAAGAACTGGACGTAGTCCCCCTTGCGCAGGAGGACTCCCGCCGTGGGATCCCCGTCGCCGTACAGGCCGACGTCCGCCTCGGGGAGAAGGGCCAGGCATACGGGGCCGTCCACGCTGGAGATATTCCCGGCGGGCTCCACCTCGGTGGGCAGGTCGGCCGCCGTCTTGTCCTCCCACCAGAGCTTTTCCGGCGTGGCGGTGGGGGAGGAGGCGTCGGAGGGCTCCGCCATTTTTAGAGACCCCGTAGGGGCAGGGGAGGCGTCGCCCGTGGGCGCTGTGCAGCCAGAGAGCAGCAGGGCCAGCGCCAGGAAAAAACACAGCTTTTTCATTTGAACTCCTTTATGTACCGCAGGTCTACACAGACCGCGTCGGGCGGAAAGGGGATGTCGGCGGAGCTGCCGTCCCAGGCAAAGCCGTGGGCGGCGTAGAAACGCCGGGCCTTCTGATTTTCCCGCAGAACGAATACGAAGGCGCTGGGGTGCCCGACCTCCCGGAGGCGGCGCACCGCCTCCTCGAAGAGGAGGCCGCCGTACCCCTTGCCCCGCTCCTCCGGGTGGGTGTAGAAGGAGACGATCTCCCCCCAGCCCTCGTAGCCCCGGGAGTCGAACGTGCAGGCCGACCCGGCGTTGAGGTTCTCCACCCGGGCGGGGCCGTAGTTGACGCAGGCCACCGGGGCGTCGCCGCTGTAAAGGAGAAGACCATGACAGCGCCCGGTCTCGTAGTCGGCCCGGAAAAACTTCACCCAGCGGTCGTCGGTGATCTCCCGGGCCATGTAGTCGTCGGGCACGTAGCCCACGTAAGTGTCCCGCCAGCCCAGGGCGTGGATGAGGCTCATGGCTTCGAAGTGCTCTTCGGTACAGGCGTCGACAAAACGCAGCTCGCTCATACGCGGACCGGCTCCGTCTCCCTGCTTTGTACCGGCTCCCCCTCGACCGCCTCCACGGGGGTGGCCGCGCGCTCCTTCGCCATGGCCTTGGCGTTAGCGAGCATGAGCTTGATGCGGTTCTCCTGGTTGATCTTGGTCGCGCCGGGGTCGTAATCGATGGCGACCACGTTGCTCCAGGGGTAGTCGTCCTTCAGCTTGCGGATCATGCCCTTGCCCACGATGTGGTTGGGCAGGCACCCGAAGGGCTGCGTGCACACGATGTTGGGCACTCCGGTGTGGATGAGCTCCAGCATCTCGGCGGTGAGGAGCCAGCCCTCGCCCATCTTGTTGCCGTCCCCCAGGTAGCCCTTGATGTAGCCGTGGAGCTCGTCAAAGTCGCCGGGGGCGCGGAACCGGCCCGAGCGCTTGAGGGCGTCGATCATGGCGTGCTGGTATTTCTTCATGTAGTCTGAGAGGAACCGGCAGAGCGCCTGCTTT
>DATMXU010000125.1:0-2309 GCA_035562355.1 Pseudoflavonifractor sp. | reverse complement strand
TTATAAGGGAGTCGGTAGTCCATTAGCCGTGGGTTGAAATAGCTAGGGTTTTATAAATTCGATGGGCAGGATAGGCAGAGTGTGCGCTCTGCCTATCCTGCTTTTTTATACGAGCAGAGCCTGCCCCTCGGTTGGCTCCATGGCAAGGCCGGTCTCTTCGCTGTAGAGGTCGGTGCTCCTCAGGATAATGACGCTCTCGTCCACCCGCTCCAGATGGCCGCCCCGGTCCAGAGCCTGCAGATGCTGCGGGTAGACCGCCACGCCATACTGACCCAGTTTACGCAGCAGGCCGCGGCTGTAGGAGCCCCGCCGCAGGTCTTCCAGTAAGGGGGCACTCTCCGCTGTGGGAATATACACCGTGGTGGTGGGCTGCTCGATGAGGCGGAATTGCTCGGCGACAAGCTGGAAGGGGTATAGCACGCCGTTGGAGCCCTTTTCCCACTGGCCCATGATGTCCTTCTGGTCAAGGCCCGCACCCTTCCATTGGTAGAGGGTGTCAAAGTAGGTGGTGATGACCGCCGGGTCTTCGGGGCTTGCCCGCCGCAGGGCGGTGTTGGCCGCCTTGATGTTCTGCTGGAATAGGGGCGGGGACCCGCCCTCTGGGGTGAAGATGTACACGATGGACGCCTCGGGGGAGCGCCGCCCCTCCCGGTTGCAGCGCCCGGCAGCCTGTAGGATGGAGTCCAGCCCGGCCTCGGCCCGGTACACCGTGGGGAAGTCCACATCCACTCCCGCCTCGATCAGGCTGGTGGAGACCACCCGGCAGGGAAGACCCTGCAGGAGCCGTGCCCGAATCTCACTCAGCTTTTTCCGCCGGTGCACCGGCGTCATCAGCGTGGAGAGGTGGTAACGCCCCTCCCTTTCCAGAAGGGCATAGGCGGTCTGGGCCTGCTTGCGGGAGTTGACGATACAGAGGACCTGCGCCTCGCCGTTTAGCCGTTCGGCCAGAGCCTCGTCCGAGAGCACCCCCTCCTGGCGGAAACTGACCCGGCGAAATCTGGGCAGCAGCGCGGGCCAGTCGGGACAGAGCTCCCGCAGGGGCAGATTGGGCGTATACTGCTGCAGGAGGGGCCCTAACGAAGGCTGGGTGGCCGTGCAGAGAACGGCGGAGCAGCGGTAGTGGGCAGCCAGCTCGGCCATCGCCGCTATACAGGGGTTGAGATAGGGAACGGGCAGCATCTGCGCCTCGTCGAAGATGATGACGCTCTCCGCCAGATTGTGTAGTTTGCGGCATTTGGAGGGCTTGGCGGCGAAGAGGGATTCAAAAAACTGCACGGCCGTGGTGACTACCACAGTGGCGTCCCAGTTCTCGACAGCCCGTTTCCTCCGCTCCAAAGCGGGGGCGGCGTTTTCTGAGGAACCCAGGTCGACGCTGTTGTGATGCTCCAGCACGCAGTCCTCTCCCAGCATATCGCGGAACACGGCGGCGTTCTGCTCAATGATGCCGGTGTAGGGGATGACGTAGACAATGCGTCTGAGCCCGTGGGCTTTGGCGTGTTCCAGGGCGAAGGCTATGGAGGCCCCGGTCTTGCCGCCGCCGGTGGGCACGGTGAGTGTGAAAAGTCCCGGCTCCAGCGCGCCGAGGGCGCGGCATTGCACGAGGATGTCACGGCGCAGGATATCCAGCTCCCGTACAGGCCTGTCCCAGCCTTTTCGACGGAGAGAGGAATCAAAACGCTCCAACAGCTCGGGGATAGGGCGGTTCATCCCCCGCTCCACCGCGCCGTCCATAAAGGCCTCGGTGTCCAGCCAGTCGGCATCCACCAGACAGGAGAAGAGCATGCGGGTGTAGAAAGCCGTGCGGAAATTTACCGTCTCCTTGGGGCCGTCAATGCTTTGAAATGGGGGAAACCTCCCGGGAAGGGCGATCTGCTCGGCAAAGCGGCTATAATCCTCCACTTTCTTATGGCGGCGGCCCATCAGGGTGGGGGAGTCGGCTGTGTCACCCGCCGCGCCGCCGTCGGGCAGGCCACCGTGATGCCCCGCCACGGCAAAGGCGATGGGGAGGTGATACCGTTCGATGGCCTCCTGTGCCCCCGCGGTGGAGTGGTCGCAGCGGGCACCGCCCCGCAGGCGGGCCTGAAAGGCGTCCGAGCATTTGCCGATGTCATGGAGCAGCCCGGCCAGCCGGGCATCCTCCTGTATACCAAAGGCAGCGCCAAAGCCCTCCGCCAGCTCCGCCGTTCCTAATAGGTGCTCAGCCACAGTCTGCTCCCGCAGGCCGTCCGCGCTGATGTGGGCCAGATCCTGTGGGCACATTCCAGATCCCCCCTTTTAGTGAATAATATCAAATATTTAGACAAAAAGAT
>DATMXU010000124.1:0-5418 GCA_035562355.1 Pseudoflavonifractor sp. | reverse complement strand
TTCACAGATTGTTTGCGGTTTAAAACCTAAATAGTCGGCCGAGACCAGATGGTACTCCACCGCGCCGTGTTTCCCCTCGATGGCAAGGCGGTGGCTGCCGCCGTGCAAATGCCCGTAGTAGCAGCGTTTTACCCCGTACCGCTCCAGCAGGGCGATGATTTCGCCGCAGGTATATCCGCGGTAGAGGGGCGGGTAGTGGAGAAAGCAGAACTTCTCCCGCTCCCCCGCCGCCTTGAGCGACGCCTCCAGCCGGATGAGCTCCCGGCGAAAGACCTTCTCGTTGTGGCCGAGCGCGTCCTCCTCATAAAACCAGCCCCGGGTGCCGCACAGGGCGAGGTCTCCGTAAGTGCCGCAGTTGTTGTGGAGGAGGTTCAGAGTGGCAAAGCCGTTCTCGGCAAAGAAGGCATTCATCTTGGCGGCGGTATTCCACCAGTAGTCGTGGTTCCCCTTGAGCAGGTATTTCTTCCCCGGCAGCGCGTCCAGAAAGGCAAAGTCCTTTTGGGCCTCCCCGAGACTCATGCCCCAGGAGAGGTCCCCGCAGAGGACCACCGTATCCTCCGGCCGGATATGGGCAAATCCGGCCCGGAGCTTTTCCACATATCCCTCCCAGCTGCCGCCAAAGACGTCCATGGGCTTGCCGCTCCCCAGGGAGAGGTGGGTGTCGCCGATCGCGTAAAGGGCCACACTATCCCTCCGGTCTCGTCAGTTCAGCAGCTCCAGCACCTGGTCGGCCATCTGCTCCTTGGCGACGGTGGCGCCGAAACGCGGTTTCTTATCCTTGAGGGCGGCCAGGGGCGCGGGGACGGGCACGCCGGTCTCCCGGGCCAGCTGGTCCAGGAGGTCGGTCCCCTCGGCCAGCTCGGTCACGCCCAGAGCACTCAGCACACTGTCGCAGAACTTGAAGGGGCTGGCGGTGGAGACCACAATGGCGGGGGTGTCGTCCCCGGTCCGCTCCCGGTACTGGTCCAGCACGTCGAAGGCCACGGCGGTGTGGGGGTCGATGAGGTAATGGTGCTCCCTCCAGACCCGGTCGATGACCTTCTGGGTCTGGGCGTCGTCGCAGTAGCCGGCGGCAAAAAGCTTTGGGAGCTTTGTCTTAATCTCCCCGCTCACCTCGTACCGGCCCGTAGCGGCGAGTTTCCCCATATAGCCCGCGACCTCCTCGGCATTGCCGCCGGACAGCTCGAAGAGCATCCGCTCCAGATTGGAGGAGATGAGGATGTCCATGGAAGGGGATATGGTGTTATAGAATTTGCGGTTGCGGTCGTACACGCCGGTCTTCAGGAAGTCGGTGAGGACGTTGTTGCTGTTGGACGCGCAGATGAGCTTGCCGATGGGCACCCCCATCTCCCTGGCGTAGTAGGCCGCCAGGATATTGCCGAAGTTGCCGGTGGGGACGCAGACGTTCACCGTATCCCCCAGGGCGATCTTCCCGCTGCGCACCAGGTCGCAGTAGGCCGAGACATAGTAGACCAGCTGGGGCAGAACCCGGCCCCAGTTGATGGAATTGGCCGAGGAGAAGAAATAGCCGCGCTCGGCCAGCTCCGCCCGGAGAGCCTCGTCGGAGAAGAGCTTTTTCACGCCGGTCTGGGTGTCGTCAAAATTGCCCACCACGGAGCAGACCCCCACGTTGGCCCCATCCTGGGTGTTCATCTGCAGCTCCTGGATCGCGGAGACCCCGTCCTTGGGGTAGAAGACCAAAATGCGGGTCTTGTCCACGTCCTTAAAGCCCTCCAGCGCGGCCTTGCCCGTGTCGCCCGAGGTGGCCACCAGAATGCAGACCGTCTTCTCCTCGTTGTTCTTTCCCAAGGACGCGGTGAGGAGGTGGGGCAGCATCTGGAGCGCCATGTCCTTGAAGGCGCAGGTGGGCCCGTGCCAGAGCTCCAGGCAGTGGGTTTTCTCGTCCACGGTGCGGACGGGGGCCACCTCCTTCACGTCGAACTTGTCGGGGCCGTAGGCCCTGGCCGCGAAGGCGGAGAGCTCGGAGGCCGAGAAGTCCTCCAGGAAGGGGTTCATCACATAGACGGCCCGCTGCTGGTAGGACATGTCGGTCAGGGTGCCCAGTCCGTTCTGGCTCAGCTTGGGGAATACCTCCGGGGTCAGAAGCCCGCCGTCGACGGCCAGCCCGCGGGCAATGGCCTGGGACGAGGTGAGCCGCTCCCCCGTATTTCTCGTGCTTACATAATACATACTTCGTTCACTACTCTCATTAGATTCTCGAAAAACACGCCGCGCACCAGCGCCTCGTGATAGTTTCTCTGTAAAAGCCGCTCATAGAGCCGGTCCATGTCCCCGATGCCGGTGAGTCCCCGGGGCATGGCGGAGATGCCGTCCCAGTCCCCGCCCAGGGAGACGCTGCGCTCCCCGCCCAGGGCGAGGAAGTGCTCCAGATGGGCCACGACCGTGTCGATGTCCGGGTCCTCTCCCAGGAAGGGGGAGTACATATTGAGCCCGGCGACTCCATGATGCTCTATTATGGCAGTAAATTGCCCGTCGGTCAAGTTCCGGCTGGCGGGAAAAACAGCCCGGGCATTGGAATGGCTCGCAAAAAAAGGTTTCCCTGCTATGGCGGCCACGTCCCAAAAGCCGGGGTCGGACAGGTGGGACACGTCCACCAGTATCCCCAGCGCCTCCATCCGGCGGACGAAGGCCCGCCCATGCTCAGTGAGGCCCCGGTCCGGCTCCTCCGCGTTGCTGCCCGAGAGGGCATTGGCGTGGTTCCAGGTCAGGTTCACCGCCCGAACCCCCATGGCGTGGGCGCGCTCCAGCTTACAGAGGTCGCAGTCTAAGAGCTCGGCTCCCTCCACGGACAGGAAGGCCGCCGTCCTGCCCGACCGGAGGACAGCCTTCGCTTCCGCCCCGGTGCGGCAGTGGACCAGATAGGCGCAGTTTTCCCTCAGCTCCCGGAGGAAGAGGGCGTACTGCCGCCGGCACAGTTTCCACAGGGGAATGCCCGGGTGCTCGTCCGGGTCGGCGAAGAGGGCGAAGAACTGGGCGTATCTGCGAAATTTGCGGGTGCGTTTCAGGTCCAGGTGGCCGCCGTTCTCCCAGAGCCCGCCCCCCTCCTCCAGGCGGCGGGAGAGGGTGTCGCAGTGGCCGTCAAACAGGTCAATTTGGTGCATAGACATCGTTTCTCTCCAAATCCTCAGGGCCCAAGTCTGAGCCGTCCGCCCAAGAAAGTCACAAATCCGAACCGGCGGTAATAGGGCTCCAACTCCGGGTCAAAAATCAGCCAAACGGCCCGGATCCCCATCTCCGTCAGCCGTTTGACGGCTAACTCCATCATAGCCGTTCCTATCCCGCGGCCATGCAAGTCCGCGGCCACCAGGAAGTTTTGGACATAGGCGTCGGTAACCCCGTTGCCGACCACATCCAAAAAGCCGATCAGGTTCTCTCTCTCAAAAGCGCAAATGTAAAAGACCGAGCGTTTAAGCGCCGTCTGATATATCCGTCCCAACGGCGTCCATCCAATGCTCAGGCGCAGCTTATCGATTCGTTCTATATCAATGGGAGGACTTATCTTGTAAGAAATCAGCTTGCTCCCCTCCTTCTCAAAAAGCGTTCTCTATGTACACGATATGCGGCGTTTTGGTCGCCGTGCCCCGGGGCGCGTAGATCTCCGCCACGTCGAACCGGGGCTGGAGGGCCGTGGGGTTTGCGGACAGGTACAGCTCGGCTGTGGTGCGCAGCCGTCCCTGTTTCCGGGCGTCCACAAAGACCCGCCCCGGGGCAAAGGAGGCGTCCTTTCGGAGCTTCACCTCCGTAAAGGCAATATACTTGCCGTTCTCTGAGATCAGGTCGATCTCGCCGAACCGGCACTGATATCCGGCCGCGATGATCCGATAACCCCGCTCCCGTATGTAATCCGCTACCTGCGCCTCGCCCCAGCGGCCCAGCAGCTTTCTGTCGCCCCCGCTCACAGCTTTTTCAGAAAGGTGCGGCGGTGGATGGGGCAGGGCCCGTACTGCCGCAGCAGCTCGTAGTGGCGCTTGGTGGGGTAGCCCTTGTGCCGTTCAAACTCATACTGGGGGTACAGGGCCCCCATCTCCTCCATGTACCGGTCCCGGCTCACCTTGGCGAGGATGGAGGCCGCCGCGATGCTGGCGCTGCGCGCGTCCCCCCCGACGACGGTCTCATTGGTGACGGAGATGCCCCGGCTGCGGTTGCCGTCGATCAGGGCATACTCGGGCACGGGGCTGAGCATGCGGATCGCCCGGTCCATGGCCAAGAGCCGGGCGTTGAGGATGTTCAGGTCGTCGATCTCCCTCTCGTTCGCAAGGGCCACCGCCCAGGCCACGGCCTCGGCCCGGATGACCTCGAAGAGGGCGTCGCGTTTTTTGGGGCTCACCTGCTTGGAGTCGTTCAGCCCCTCAATGACCAATCCCGCCGGCAGAATGACGGCCGCGGCGTAGACCGCGCCCGCCAGCGGGCCCGCGCCCGCCTCGTCGCAGCCGCAGACCAGCGTGAGCCCCCGGTCAAAACAGCTCCGCTCAATTTCCCATAGGTCAATCATCCCAATCCCTCCCGGGGCACAATTCATTGCGGCATCTCAAGGGTAAAGCGCCCCAGCTTGCCGCCTCGAAACTCGTCTAAAAGGATCTTTGCCATGCGCTCGGTGTCCATCTCGCCGCCGGAGACGAGAAATCCCCGTCTCTGCGCGGCCTGCTCCAGGAGGGCGTAGCCGTAAGCGATGCCCTCCTCCTCCGCCGTCCGGGCGGGCACCTCCAGCCTGTACCGCGCCTCGAGGGCGGCTGGGTAGCGCGCGGCCAAAGTGTCCATCAGGTGGCAGCCCAGGGTCTCCACGTCCATGATATCGTCCTTCACCGCGCCGGTAAAGGCCAGGTGGAGGCCGGTCTGAGTGTCCTCAAACTTGGGCCAGAGGATGCCGGGAGTGTCGAGGAGGTCTAAGGTCGCGTCCACCGCCACCCACTGCTTGCCCCGGGTCACGCCGGGCTTGTCCCCCGCCTTGGCCGACTTGCGCTTCGCCACCTTATTAATAAAGGTGGATTTCCCCACGTTGGGCACGCCGACCACCATGGCCCGCACCGGGCGGCCCACCTGGCCCTTGGCCCGCCACCGCTCTATTTTCTCCCTCAGGGCGTACTGGATGACGGCAGAGAACTGGTTCACGCCCCTGCCCTCCTTGGCGTCGGTCTCCATCACCGCCCAGCCCCGGCCCCTGAACCACTCGCCCCAGGCCCTGTTCCCGGCGGGGTCGGCCTGGTCGGCCCGGTTGAGGATGACAAGGCGGGGTTTCTCCCCCACCAGGCCGTCGAGGTCCGGGTTGCGGCTGGAGACGGGAATGCGGGCGTCGATGACCTCGGCCACGATGTCCACAAGCTTCAGGTTCTCGGAGATCATCCGCTGCGTCTTCTCATGTGTCCCGGGAACCACTGGATATCCATCTGTTCACAGCCC
>DATMXU010000123.1:0-2499 GCA_035562355.1 Pseudoflavonifractor sp. | reverse complement strand
GGCGAGGGGAGTGGACTATAATACAAACCGTTCCGTCCATGTGCGAATGGACGTTTCTTTGTGTAATCCGAGACGGAAGATAGAATAAATGGAGGTTTCACCTATGTCCACTTTCATGGCCAACAAGGGGAACATCGTCCGCAAGTGGTACATCCTCGACGCGGCCGGCAAACCCCTGGGCAAGACCGCTGCCGCCGCCGCTGTCCTGCTGCGCGGCAAGCACAAGCCCGAGTACACCCCCCACGCCGACTGCGGAGACTTTGTTGTCATCGTCAACGCCGAGAAGGCGGTTCTCACCGGCAACAAGCTGGAGCAGAAGTACTACCGCACCCACTCCGGCTGGGTGGGCGGTCTCAAGGAGACCAAATACCGCATTCTCATGAAGGATAAACCCGAGCTGGCCATGAAGGTCGCCATCCGCGGCATGATGCCCCGCAATATCGTCACCAAGGACTCCCTGACCCGGCTTCATATCTATCGCGGCGCCGAGCACAACCAGGCCGCGCAGAAGCCCGAGCCTTGGACCGCGGAATAAGGAGGATTTTAAAACATGTATAAGAGCAAGAAACCTTATCTCTACGGCACCGGCCGCCGGAAGTCCTCCGTAGCCCGCGTGCATCTCTTCCCGGGCGGCACCGGCGCCATCACCATCAACGGCCGCGATATCGATGACTACTTCGGCCTGGAGACCCTGAAACTCCTGGTCCGCCAGCCCCTGGTCACCACCAGCAACGTGGGCAAAGTGGATATCGTCGCCACCGTCGTGGGCGGCGGCGTAACCGGTCAGGCCGGCGCCATCCGCCACGGCCTCTCCCGTGCCCTGCTGAATCTGGACCCCGAGTACCGCGCCGCCCTCAAGGCTGCCGGGTTCCTCACCCGCGACCCTCGTATGAAGGAGCGCAAGAAGTACGGCCTCAAGGCTGCGCGCCGCGCGCCCCAGTTCAGCAAGCGCTGATTTTACTACCAAGCTGTCGCGAGAGCGCCGCTCCTTTGGAGCGGCGCTCTTCTTCCATGTGAGCTCGGCCTTGGGGGCGCACTTCGCAGACGCTCCTTGTCAAGCGTTTTGCCGCAGGCAAAACCTTGATGCCGGGCGGATTCGCTCCGCCCGAGCAGATAATATATTCGGGGTCCCCACAGGGCCGTGGTCCTGTGGGGGAAACGCAGGAAGTATGGCCTCAAGGCCGCGCGCCCCAGTTCAGCAAGCACTGATTTTACTACCAAGCTGTCGCGAGAGCGCCGCTCCAAAGGAGCGGCGCTCTTTTTCCCATGTATTCGGAGTTAAAATTGTTCCTTCGCAGAGCGCGCGCCCGCGTGGAGGGTATTCATGCGCTCCACCATGATGAACATGAGAACGACAAACATCACCAGATAGACCGGGTAGAGGCCGATGCTCACTTGTTGGGCGAGAAGGCCGAAGACGGGCGGCATGAAGGTGCTGCCCACGTAAGCGCTGGCCATCTGCATGCCCATGATGGCCTGAGAGTTGCCTGCGCCGAAGTTCTCCGGCGTCTCATGGAGAAGGCTGGGATAGATGGGCGCGCAGCCGAACCCGATCAGGCCGAGCCCCGCTAGGGTGACGCCGCCGCTCAGCGGGAGGAAGAGCAGTACGACGCCCAGGAGAGCGACGGCCTGTCCGCAGCGCACCATGGTCTTATCGCCAAACCTGTCGGTGATAAAGCCGCAGAGAAACCGGCCTGCCGTGATGCCCAAGTAGAAGAGCGAGGCCCACTTTGCCGCTGCCTCCGTGCTGAGGCCCTTGTGGAGGGCCAGATAGCTGCTGGCCCAGAGGCCGGTGGTGGCCTCCAGCGCGCAGTAGCAGAAGAAGGCCGTCAGGATGGCCTTCGCGCCGGGGAGAGCGGCGACCTCGCCAATACGGAGCACCGTATGGGCCTGTCCCTGGCTGAGGGGCTCCTTGCTCTTCCATAGGGGCAGGGAGAGGAAGAGGCAGACTACCAAAGCGACCTGGATGAGGCCGATGGTCAGGTAGCCGGAGTTCCACTTCAGTCCGTTGGTGAGACATAGACCCATGATGTAGGGCCCCATTGTCGCGCCGATGCCCCAGAAACAGTGGAGCCAGCTCATATGCCGCGACTTGTAGTGCAGGGCCACGAAGTTGTTCAGGGCCGAGTCGACGCTGCCGGCGCCCAGTCCATAGGGGATACCCCAGAGGCAGAGCTGCCAGAAGGAGTGGGAGAGGGAAAAGCCCAGCAGGGCCACGGCGGTCATAGCAACGCTGACAGCGGTGACCAGGCCGGTGCTGAACTTCCGGATCAGCCTGTCGCTGAGGAGACTGGACACAATGGTGCCGCCGGCGATGATCATGCTGATGAGCCCTGCGTAGGATACGGCCACGCCCAGCTCCTCGTACATGGTAGGCCAGGCGGAACCCAGCAGGGAGTCGGGCAGGCCGAGGCTGATGAAAGCGATGTAGATAATGACGAGCAGTAGATGGACCATGGTTTCCTCCCGACGTTTTTCAATATAGTATAAGAATACCGC
>DATMXU010000122.1:0-12536 GCA_035562355.1 Pseudoflavonifractor sp. | reverse complement strand
GAGATGAGCACCAACCGATATGACCTGGAGGCCCCGGGGGCCAGCCCGGTGGACCGCGCCTCCACCCGGCTGCTCTATGTGAGCACCGCCAAATATGGCGGCGACTGGCACTCCATGATGCACACCCACGCCTGCGCCGAGATCTTTTACGTGGTGGGGGGCGTCGGCCAGTTCAAGATCGAGGAGTTGGTCCTTCCGGTGGGGCCGGACGATATGGTGGTGGTCAACCCCAACGTAGAGCACACCGAGGTGAGCCTGAACGCAAGCCCTCTGGAGTACATCGTCATCGGCGTGGAGGGGCTGGAGTTCTCCGCCGGGGAGGAACAGGACGCCCGCTACTGCGCCGTCAACTTCCGGGGCGCGCGGGAGGATGTGCTCCACACCCTGCGCAGTCTCCTGAGGGAGATCGAGGAGAAGGCCGCCGGATACGGCATCGTCTGCCAGGACCTGCTGGAGGTGTTGCTGGTGCGCCTGATGCGGCGCACCGACTTCTCTCTCACCCCCGCCCCGCCCCGGCGGCGCTCTTCCAAGGAGTGCGCCGCCGTCCGCCGCTACATTGAAGGGCATTTCAAGGAGAACATCACCCTGGATCTGCTGGCCCAATTGACCCACCTCAACAAATACTATCTGGTGCACGTCTTCTCCGAGGAGTACGGCGTCTCCCCCATCAACTATCTCATCTCCCGCCGCATCGCGGAGAGCAGGCTCCTCCTGGCCGACACCGACCACTCCCTCTCCCAGATCTCCCATATGCTGGGTTTCTCCTCCCCCAGCTATTTCTCTCAGAGCTTTCGCAGGCTGGAGGGGGTCAGCCCCCTCGAGTACCGCAAGGCAAAGCGGACAGCAGCCTCATAGGCAGGAGGTGAACACCATGCCCTTTCGCCCCACGCTGCTCACCCGGCCCATCGCAGTGGACCGGGTGGTGACGGTACACTATTTTGAATATTCCAGCAGCTACGTTTTCGAGGGGGAGCGCCACGACTTCTGGGAGCTGCTCTATGTGGACAAGGGCGAGGTGGACGTACTGGCTGACGGGGTGCCCCACCGCTTGGAGCGGGGATCCCTCATCTTCCACAAGCCCGGCGAATTCCACGCTCTGCGCTCCACGGGGACCTCGGCCCCCAATCTGGTGGTGGTGAGCTTTTTCTGTCTCTCCCCCGCCATGGAGTTTTTCGCCGGGCGCGTCGTCTGTGCCGATGAGGCGGAGCGCGCTTTGCTGGGCCGCATTGTGGCCGAAGGGGCCCTGGCCTTCTCCACGCCCCTGGACGACCCCGCCACCACCGCGCTGGAGCGGCGCAAGGACGCCCCCTTCGGGGCCGAGCAGCTCTTGGGCGGCGCTCTGGAAGAACTGCTCCTCCGGCTCATCCGCCGGAGCGGTGCGCCCCCCTCCGGGCCGCCTCCCCTCAGCGTCACGACCCGGGCCGGCCGGGACGCCCTCTTCCAGTCCATTGAGGACTACTTTCTCCTCCGTCTGGACCAGCCGCTCACCCTGACGCAGGTCTGCGCCGATAATTTTATCGGCCATACCCATCTCCAGCAGCTTGTCCGATCCTACACCGGCGGTGGCGTGATGAAACACTTTGGCCGGCTGCGCATCGACCGGGCCAAGGCCATGATCCGGGAGGGGGCGGGCAACTTCACCGAGATCTCCGCCGCCTTGGGCTATCAGTCGGTGTGCTACTTTTCCCGCCACTTTAAAAAGGCGGCGGGCATGACCCCCAGCGAGTACGCCTCCAGCGTAAAGGCCCTCTCGGCAAAGAACCGGCCCAGCCTATAGCGGGGTGCCGCGCCGCTCTTTTGTGCAAATAATCTGTGCAACCGTCCATTCCCTTTTCTCTCCGCTCCGCCTACAATGGGAGCAGAGCGCCATAATTGATTTTACATTGTAAAGGAGTGTTTTCCATGTCCATTCTTGTGAGCGGCGGCGCGGGCTACATCGGCAGCCACACCTGTATTGAGCTGGTGAAGTCGGGCTACGACATCGTGGTGGCCGATAATCTGGTCAATTCCAGCGAGGAGGCCATCCGCC
Source organism: Pseudoflavonifractor sp. (assembly GCA_035562355.1). Classification (GTDB taxonomy): domain Bacteria; phylum Bacillota; class Clostridia; order Oscillospirales; family Oscillospiraceae; genus Pseudoflavonifractor. Next base: position 10,507 of record DATMXU010000122.1, on the reverse strand, counting down.
GGGTGGAGCGCATCCTGGGCAAAGCCATCCCCTTCGTCAAAACAGAGCTGTGCGACGCCGACGAGGTAGAGGCCCTCTTCGCCGCCTACCCGGACATTGACGCCGTCATCCACTTCGCCGGACTCAAGGCGGTGGGCGAGAGCGTAGCAAAGCCCCTGGAGTACTATGCCAACAATCTGGTCAGCACCCTGACCATTTTAGAAACCATGCGCCGCCATGGGGTGCGCAACTTTGTTTTCTCCTCCTCGGCTACCGTGTACGGCGACCCGGCCTCGGTCCCCATCCGGGAGGACTTCCCCACCGGGGGCACCACCAACCCCTACGGCACCACCAAGCTCTTCCTGGAGCGCATCCTGGCCGACTGCTGCGCAGCCGACCCCGGGCTCAACGTGGCCGTCCTGCGCTACTTCAACCCCATTGGAGCCCACGAGAGCGGTCTCATAGGCGAGGACCCCAACGGTATCCCCAACAATCTGGTGCCCTATATCGCTCAGGTAGCGGTGGGCAAGCTGCCTCTGCTCCATGTCTACGGCGGCGACTATCCCACCGCCGACGGCACCGGCGTACGCGACTATATCCATGTAGTGGATCTGGCGGCCGGCCATGTGGCCGCCCTCAAAAAGCTGGAGGGAGACTGTGGCCTCTTCGTCTGCAATCTGGGCACCGGCAAGGGATACAGCGTGCTCGAGGTGCTCCGCGCCTACGAGCGCGCCTGCGGTAAGGTCTTGCCCTACGCGGTGGAAGGCCGCCGTCCGGGGGACATCGCCGCCTGCTATGCCGACCCCGCGAAAGCGCGGGAGGAGCTGGGCTGGGAGGCCAAGTACGGCATTGAGGAGATGTGCGCCTCCTCCTGGAACTGGCAGAGCAAAAACCCCGACGGCTACCGGTAGTCGGGGGCTCGCGCCCCTCTTCGCGCGTCTCTCCATCAACTAAGGAGGTCTTTTTTATGAGTAAACCTGTTCTTGTCGTCATGGCCGCGGGTATGGGCAGCCGGTACGGCGGGCTGAAACAGCTGGACCCCGTGGGCCCCCATGGCGCCCTCATTATCGACTACTCTATCTACGACGCCCGCCGCGCCGGGTTTGAGACCGTCGTCTTCGTCATCAAGCGGGAGCTGGAGCAGGAGTTTCGCACCGCCATCGGCGACCGGCTCTCCCACTTCATGGACGTGCGCTACGCCTTCCAGGACCTGGCCGATCTGCCCGAGGGATATGCCGTTCCAGCGGGCCGGGTCAAGCCCTGGGGCACCGCCCAGGCCGCCCTGGCCGCCCGGCATCTGGTGGACGGCCCCTTCGCCGTCATCAACGCCGACGACTACTACGGATCCGAGGGTTTCCGCGCCATCTACGACTATCTCTCCACACATCCCGACGGCGCGGTGTATGAGTACGCCATGGTAGGCTACCTGGTCAAAAACACGGTCACCGAGCACGGCCACGTGGCCCGCGGCGTGTGTGCGGTGGACGAGAGGGGGTACCTGACCAGCGTCACCGAGCGCACCCATATCGAGCAGGACGGAGCTGACGCCCGCTACACCGAGGACGGCGGCGCCACCTGGACCCGCCTGGGCGGAGATACCCCCGTGTCTATGAATCTCTGGGGCTTTACCAAGAGCTTTCTCACCGAGGCCTGGGCCCGTTTCCCGGCCTTTTTGGATACTGCCCTGGCGGAGAACCCCGAAAAGGCCGAATATTTTCTCCCCAGCGTGGTGAGCGCGCTCATCGCCGAGGGGAGAGCCCGCGTCAAGGTCCTCGCCAGCGGCGACAAGTGGTACGGCGTGACCTATCAGGCCGACCGGCCCACCGTAGTGGCCGCCCTCCAGGCCATGACCGACAGCGGGCTCTACCCTGAAGACCTATGGGAGGGCATGTGATGGACCGTTCTGCCGAGGCCTGCCTCCCCGCCGCCCTGGCCGCCTTCGACTTCGGCGGCGGCGTCCTCTCCGCCGAGCGCTATGGAGAGGGACATATCAACGACACCTTCTGCGTCACCACAGACAGCGGAAAGCGGTACATCCTCCAGCGCATCTCCGCAGCTGCCTTTTCCCGTCCCGACCAGCTCATGCGCAATATCTCCGGCGTGACCGAGTACCTGAAGGACGTCATCACCTCCGAGGGGGGCGACCCTGAGCGGGAGACCCTCTCGGTCCTCTCCTCCCGGACGGGAGAACTCTTCTTCTCCGACCCGGAGGGGCGGGCCTGGCGGGTCTTTCCCTTCATCGAGGGCACCGTCTGCCTCCAGACCGCCGAGACCCCGGAGCTCTTCTATGCCTCGGGCCTGACCTTTGGCCGCTTTCAGCACAGGCTGCGCAGCTACCCTGCCCATACCCTCTTTGAGACCATCGCGCGCTTTCATGACACCGAGAACCGCCTGGCCCTCTTCCGCTCCGCCCTGGCTGCCGACCCTCTGGGCCGGGCCGGGGAGGTAAAGGCCGAGACCGATTTCATCCTGGCACGGACCGACGACTGCGGCGTGGCCCTGCGCGCCCTGCGGGAGGGCAAGCTCCCCCTGCGGGTGACCCACAACGACACCAAGCTCAACAACATTCTGCTGGACGCCGAGACCGGCGTCGGCCTGTGCGTCATCGATCTGGACACCGTCATGCCGGGGCTGTCCATCAACGACTTCGGCGACTCCATCCGCTTTGGGGCCACTCGGGCCGCCGAGGATGAGAGGGACCTGAGCAAGGTCAATTTTGAGCTGAGCCTCTACGAGGTCTATACCAGGGGTTTTCTGGAGGGGACCGCCGGGAGCCTCACCGGTGCCGAGCTGGAGTACCTGCCCTGGGGAGCCAGGCTGATGACTCTGGAGTGCGGCATCCGGTTCCTCACCGACCACCTGGAGGGGGACCACTACTTCGCCATCGACCGTCCCGGGAAGAACCTGGACCGGGCCCGCACCCAGTTCAAGCTGGTGTCCGACATGGAGCGCGCCTGGGCCGATATGAACGCCATCGTGAGACAGTATGCCTGACCCCATCCCACCCCAAAACGGCGCCCTTGACGGCGGTTGCCCCGCCATTTTTAAAGGCTGGGTTGGCAGATGCTTAGTATAAAAACCCGGATTTCTCAATAGACAGAGGCCCTGCGTCAACCATGACGCAGGGCCTCTGTCTGTTGATTTATTCCGCTTTATACCGCGCCGTTCGATCCAATCCGATTCATCTTATCCGTTTTTGATCATAGTGCAGACCCGGTACAGAATGGCGCTTACCTCGGCGCGGGTGGCGGTTCCCTGGGGGTCGAGCAGACCACCGGGTTTACCTGTGATCAGCCCGTTGCTGACCGCCCAGCCCATAGCCGGAGCCGCCCAGTCGGACACGCTCGCCCTATCGCCGAAACTCTCCAGCTCGGCAGAGCCGGTATCCAGGCCGAGAATGGCCGCATAGCGGTAGAGGATGACTGCCATCATCTCTCTGGTGACGCTGTCGTCGGGTGCGAAAGCATCCTCCGTATAACCCTTGACCACTTCATTTTCCGCGGCCCAGAGCACCGCGTCCGCATAGTAATCGCCATCCCTGACGTCGAGGAAGGAGATGGAGCCCCCTCCCGCCGCCTTGCCGGACATGCGGTGGAGCACGGTGACAAACATTCCGCGGGTCATCAGCGTGCCGGGAGCAAATTCGCTGTTCCCGATGCCGTTGAACAGCCCGGCGCCCGCAACATAGCCAATGCTCTCCATCGCCCAGTGTCCGTTGGGCACGTCCGCAAAGCCAGCGCTCTCCACATGGGAGGGAATGGCAACCTCAGCAATCACCTTGCCGTCAGGCGCGGTCACCTTAACGTTTACCTCGCCGTCGGTCTTACGGACAGTTTCTACTGCCTTTCCACTTTCATAGGTCGTGGTCTCGGTCACAGTGCCCGTTTTCTTGTCAGTGACGGTCACAGTGATAGAGCCATCGGGATTCTTTATGGTCTTGGTAGAGCTGCCTGTGGCGCCTCCTTCGCTGGAGGTGTAGGTCGTTACCGTTACCGTACAGTCCGCCGTCTTTCCGCCGTCCAAAGTACGTACGGTGATGGTCGCCGTGCCGTTCCCCACCGCGGTTACAACGCCGTTTTCCACGGCAGCAACCGTTTCGTTGCTGGAGGACCAGGTCAGGTTCTTGTTCGCGGCGTAATCGGGGTACACCGTCGCGGTCAAGGTAACGCTCTTGGGAGAGGTGTTGGTATACAGTGTGACCTCGGCCTTATCCAGCGTCACACGCTCCACAGGCGCGTTGGGATTTTCGCTCACCACGACGGCGGTGATGCCGCTGCTTACACGCTTGCTGCCGCTGGTGACCGCCACGTAATAATAGAAAGTGCCGATCACGTCGGTGGCGGGGGTATAGCCGGCGTCCGTCGCGCCGGGGATGGCCGCAGCCCCATCCATGGTGTTCTGCGTGTTCTTGTACCACTGATAGGTCACCGCACCGGGGGAGACCGCACCGACCTTCAGGGCCGCATGCTCACCCCGGAGATAGTTTCCGCCCTGGGGCTGGCTGCTGATGATCACGGTATCTGCAGCCTTGGACACTATGAAGTTATCTATGACAAGGAAGTCGGTATGGACGGAGCTCAGCGCCTTGGTGTTGCTGATGGTCACATACCAGTCGCCACTGTCCGGTGTAAAGGCCTGGAAAGCGGCAGTCTTGGGAGCCTGATAGCCCGCCGTGGTCTCAAGCTGAATGACCTCCTTGACCGCGCCGCCGCCATCCCTCAGCTGGGCGATGTAGGAGCCGTCCGCAGTCTTGGTGGCGTACTGGAAGGAGAGGTAATAGGTTTCATCCTTCTTAAACTCCAGCGCCGCCGGATTGGTGCGCAGGATGGGATTGCGGACCGACTCCTCCCAGGTCTTGAGAGACCAGCTGCCGTCAATGACGTAGTGCTCAAATTGGCTGGTCTCGTACTCCGTGCCGCCCACTGTGACGGACGCGGGCGCCTTCTCGGCAAGATGGGTGCTGTTACCGCCTCCGCACTGGTAGACAAAAGGACCGTAGTTCTCGGTAATATTCTCAAAGTCCTCATAGTAGACAACATCCGCATCATTGATTGCCTCGGGCGCGGAGAGGTACTTCCAGATCTTTGCGTCGTCGAAAACCACCACCGGGCTGCCTGCGCCCACCTCAAGCTGGAGGGTGGCGGTGGACGCCGTAGCGGTGAAACGCACCTCAATGCGGGACATATACTTATAATCGGGGCTGCTGTTGTACTTCCACTTTCCGGTTTCGTCCATGTTCGAAACGATAGAGCGGTTGAGCGTGTACTCGGTGGAGATGAGGCTGTTGCCATCCTTCACCCGCAGTGCCACAGGCCGCTGCTCGGCGGTATTGCCGCCGCCGCCGATCTGCAGCCAGACGGAGGCCGAATAGGTCTGGCCGGGGGTGAGGTTTTTAATGGTGTTCTCAATCACAGTGGAGCCCGCGGTGTCGGCCGCCACCTGCATGATGCCGTTGCCGCGCTGGTCGTCTCTCATGGTGACGTTGGCGTCAGCCCCGGCCTTTACCTGCCAATGGTCCTTCGTATAGGTATCAAAGCCCTGGTCTGCCAGATAGCCCTTGGCGTCGGTGTGGGTGGTGTTGGCCGCCTCGGTCGCGCCCCAGTCGGCGGCGGCGTCCAGCTTGGAGGTATTGTCCTTGTAGATCACATAGGGGGTATTGAGGCTGAGGGCGCTCAGGTCCAGCTTGCCGCCGCTGACGGTGACCTCGATGGGGGCCTCAAAGCCGGTGGCAGTCAGCTTGTAGACATAGGCGGCAGTCACGCCGCCCCAGCTCGTGGGCAGGGTCCAGGTGGTCTGAGCACTGGCCTGAGCGTAGGAGTTGTAGTAGTAGATCTTGGTCTCTTTAATGGGATCCCAGGGCATGAAGATCTGGCTCTTCTGGTACATGGCGGTATTCCCGCCCGAGCTGTTTGCAATCTGAATTTTACCGTCGGACCCGGTGCTATAGCCCATGATGCCCACCAGAGTACCGTCGGGGGCGTAGATTCTGGTCTCATTGTTCGAGAAGACCGATTTGGCGCCCGCCTTGTCGGTATGGACCGTCTCTACGCCGCCGTTCTCATTGTAGGTCTTGGGCGCGCCGAAGATGATCTCGTTCTCGTCCCAGCGGGCGACCGGGAAGTACTGCATATACTTGGAGGGCAGGTTTTGAGCGTAGAAGACCTGCACGCCCTCGGTGATACTGGTGCGGTTCTGCCAGGTGCCGATGCCGGGCTGGACCGAGCCGCGCAGCAGCTTGCTCACGTAGGGGCTGGTGGTGGGATAGGCATCCTTGGTGTCGTTATAGATGTAGCGGAAAACCTTGCTGCCGTCGCCGCTGGTGGGGTAGTAGAGGTCGGTGCCCCAGTGGGTCCAGACCACGTTCTGCTCCATGGGCCCTGAGAACTCGGTGGCGTTCATCCAGCCGTACTTGTTCAGGGTGTCGGACACCATGCGGGCATCCCAGTCGGAGCCGCTGTAAATGTCCACATAGACCCAGCCCAGGTCGGGGGCGTCTTTTTTCAGAATTTCAAAGCGCCTGTCCAGCTCACCGGAGAGGAGGTCGGCCGTGTCGTCAAAGTAGAAGGCCTGGTCAATCCAGCCCCAGCCCTTGGAGTTGGGGTAGCCGTTGGCGTCTCTGCGGAAAATTTCGATATCCGGGACGAAGTAGGAGTCGAGGATGTACTCGCCTACATTGACATGGATTCCGATCTTCATGTTGAGCTTTTTACCCTCGTCGATGAGGATATTGAAGTCGTCCGCGCCGCCCTGACGCACGCCGATGTGGCCGCCCACGTCGGGATGAGAGTCGTCATGTCCCTCGGCCTGGTAGCCCTTCTCCAGGATCATCTGGCCGAACCCGTCGGTGTAGTTATAGAGTTTTTTGCCGTTGTCCAGCCCGCGGAGGAAGGGATTTTCCGCAAGACTTGCAAAGTTGAAGGAGACATAGGAGAAGTAGTCGCGGATGTCGGCGCCGCCCAGGGGCACCTCAGCATGGTCGCGGTAGAGGTTGGCGGCGTCCTGCCAGTCGGCCTTGCCGTCCCCGTTGTTGTCGCCCGTGACCAGCACGGTGAAGGTTATGGGCTTGAGGTTTTCGTAGCCCAGTTCAGCCACGGCATCCTTATATCGCTCCACATAGGCCAGGGGCGGGCGGAGTTTCCAGATGCCGTTGGTGATGGAGACGTACTTGGCGATTTCAGCCGCGCCCGAGGTATCGTCTCCCGCCACGGTGACCCGGTTGCGGGTGGGGGTCTCGGTGCTGTTGTTTACGATGCCCACGGCGCTGCTGCCATCATAGATGAAACCGATGGAGTAGTCGATGTCTTCAGCGGCAAGCCCGTTACCCAGAGTGGCAAATTTGTCGGCGGTATTATTCCAGGTGCCCGGATTGACAAAGCCGCCCACGGCAATGTTGTTGGCGGCGACTCCTACCGTGCCGTTATACTGGCCCAGGCGGATACCGGGCATCTCAAAGCTCTCCATGCGGTAGCCGTGCTCGGCGTCCACCGTGATAACACACTTCAGGGCAGTGTCCACCACCTGGTAGGTAAAGGTCAGGTCGATCTTGGTCCTGGAGCTCTCGTTCTCCTCAAAGGCGGTGACCTTGTAGACCAGCGTGTCCTCGCCGCTCTTTTCGGCCGAAACCACCTTGGCCAGCCACTCCGCGCCGTCGATCTCCAGCACATAGGCGTAGCTCTGCTGAGCCTTGGTCGTCTTGGCGCCGATGGTGTAGGAGTTGGGCACCGGGAACCGGTTGTCCATCTCGACCGTCATTTGGGCCGAGGCGATCTGGAGGGGCTCGTAGGCCGGCTCTGGATTGGGGCGCACCACGCCCTCATAGATCTCCTGGGACAGGCTGTCCACGGTGAGGGTCATGGGGTTGTTCACCGCGCCCACACCGATTCTGCCCATGTTGGTGGGGTAGCTGGAGTTGGTGGCGGCAAAGGTGCCCACAACCTCCTCGCCGTTGCCCCTGTCCAGCCAGACCTTGATGTTCTTATCCTTATAGCGCAGACGGAGGGTGTACCAGGTGTCCTTTTCCAGATAGAAACTGGTGGCGATGACGCCCCGGGTCAGGTTGATATTGTTGCCGTCACGCAGCTCCAGCGCACCCGTCTTCCAATTATAGTAGAGGACGCCATAAGTACTTTGGGACTCATAGCGGTAGACAAAGGCCATGTCGCCGGTGGTCGCGACCGGGTTGCCCATGCCGCCGGGCTTGTTGGGGTCGGGGTTGTTGGGATCGGTATCATAGATGAACTCTCCTGTGGGGTTGGCCTTGAAACGGATGGCGTAGGAGGCGTTGCCGGTCTCGGACGAGTCGTTGTCCACCAACACCGCCGTGCCCGACCCAAGGTTCATCTCCAGCTGCTCGTCCACAATTTTCACATCGTCCGCGCCGGCCTTGACCTGGGTGATGGCGTCGGACCAGTTGACGGTGGTTTTCGCGTCTGTGTCGGTATATTCCCGGACATAGTTAAATGCAGGAGCATGGGGGGTATTCACGGTGAATTCAGGATACTTCTCAGCGATCTCCGCCTCGGTACGGACGGGACCCACATAGAGGTTGTCAATATAAAAACTCTGTTTGTCATAGAACGAGCGAAGGCCAAACATACCGGCGGCGGAATAGTAGTGGCTGTCTGTCACTTCGTCAAGCGCTTTAACGCCGTCTACCCAGAGTGAAATTGTGCCCTCATGGAAAACCAGGCGCAGGGTGTGCCACTGGCCGGGGGTGAACTTGCTGTTCGACCCCAGCCCGCTTGACGCATAGCCGGTGTCGGTCTCCGGGTACCAGCCGGAGCCGGAGCGGCTAATCTCATGCCACTTGTTTTGCGCGTCGCTGGCGCGGAAGATGATGCCCCCGCGGATCTCATCGGTGCCGCTGTCCGAGCCTGTGCGGGTTGCCTTGATCCGCATGGCAATCTCTCCGTTGGTGATGCCCTGGGGCAGGTCGGGGCTGTACAGACGGACATTGTTTGAATTGGGAAAATCAAATTTCAGTGCTTTACCGTTGAAGGCGCTGGGGTCGTCCACAACGCTGACATAGTTAACCTTGTTTGTGGTGCCCACGGCGCACCAGTCCAGGGGCACAGGCTCCCCTTCGCCGAACTGGGAGTAGTAAGCAGGTGTACCAACCGGCCACCCCTTAACGCTGGAAACTTTTGCAGCAGTGGAACTCTCAGCCTGGCCGTCCGCCGTCACCACGCAACGGAAGTAGGCGGTATCGCTGACTGTGAAACTATAGCTCGCCTCATTGGCGCCGCTGATGTCGGTCCAGCCGCCGGTGCCATTTGCCGACTTCTGCCACTGGTAGGTCAATGTGCCCTCGCCGCCGCCCTTAATGCCGGCGGTAATACTGAGGGTCATCTCCTCTCCCTCGTTCTTCGTAGCGCCCACAGGCTGGGTCGTAATCTCAGGTCCGCCCGCGGCGGCAGTGACGGTCAGGGCGGCGGCACTGGTGTTGATGGCCTGGGGCGCGCCACCGACCGTCTTGGTGATGTGGCAGCGGTACTTCCCAGCATTATCCGCCATGGTGAGCGTGGGGGTGGTGTAGCTGGCGGCGGTACCTCCGCTGATATCCTGCCAGATCTGGCCATCAGCATCTGTAGACCTCTGCCATTGGTAGGTAACGCCCTCTCCATCGCTGACTGCCACCGAAAAGACGGCGCTCTTGGCAGCCTCTTGGGTAACGCTGGCGGGCTGGGTGATAATTGTAGGGGCGCCGGGCGGGGTGAAGGTTCCCTCTGTCACCTTGATGTAGTCAATATAGTAGGTATGGGCTCCGGTAGGCCAGGGGCTGAAACCGATATAGCCTGCATCTGTTACAAAAGAGCTCCAGTTATATTGGGACAAAGCCAGAACATCATCAATATAGACATCCAGTTTCTTGTTCACGCTGTCAAAGGAAATTTTAACGACCTTCCAGACATTCTTCGGGCTGTAGAGGTCGGCGGTCATGCCGGCAACTGCGTCCGAATCCGAGAGGTTTTTCCAAGCTCCGGCACCTGTTTGCAGGCCAAAGGTGGTGCCGTCCTGAGACTTGCCCAGGCGAACCGCGTTGAAGGCTCCAGTGGGCTGCATTCCCCAGGCGAGATTGGGTACCCAGTAGTCCTTCGTGCCTAGCTCGCCCTTCATGCGGATTTCATAGGTAATATCTCCGCCGGTCGGAAGGACATCCTCTGTGTAGAAGGCTTCGTTTTGCTGATTCATACCGCTAATTTTTAGCGCCTTGCCGCCGCTTGCGCCCTCGGCGTCCACAATGGACACATTGGTATGAGCGACCGCGCCGGTGGAGAGCGCCTTCTTCCATGTCCCGATGTCGGCATCAACCTGGTAATCTCTGTTAAACAAAACCTCTCCCGCTGTCTGCGGCACGATTTCCGTCTCGCTAGTGCCGACACTGGTATCATTACTTTCCACGGCGTATGCTGCGGGCAATCCTGATATCATACTCAGCAGCATAGAAAGAACCATAATACCCGCCAGACCTTGTCTCAAGCTTTTCATAAAATCCTCCTATCTTTTATTTGCCCAATTATATAACTGT
>DATMXU010000121.1:0-8360 GCA_035562355.1 Pseudoflavonifractor sp. | reverse complement strand
GATGGCCAGCTTGAAACGGCGCTGAAGGAATTCATCCAGCTTGGAGAGCCGCTCGGTGTTCTTGGCGGTGATGGCGTGGGTCTGCCTCGCCTGGGCGAAGAGGGCCTCCAAATGCCCCGCGCGCAGGTGGATGGGAGGCGTGTCGGGGGCGGTGAAGGGCGCTGCCCGGTCGTTGATGTCCAGGGCCATGGCCCGGTCATACACCTTGTCGGTGATGGTGAAGGTGGAGTCGTCGTTGTTGGCCGTGCCCACGAACCAGATACTGGTGGAGACGGTGAGCTTGCCGTCGTGCAGGGCCTTGGGATCATTGGGCCATTGGACGGGCACCAGATCGACGACCCACTCATCCGTACTGGGCATCTCCAGGATGGAGAGCATCTCGGCGAAGTAGTACTCGATGCGGGCCAGATTCATCTCGTCCAGCACGATGAAACTGGGGTCCTCCCGGTAGAGGGCGGTGTAGAGGTAGCGGAGGAACTCGGTCTCGTTGAAACGCTTGGTGAACTCGTTGAAATAGCCCAGTAGCTCCGAGCGGTCCCGGAAGGAGGGCTGGACCGACACCAGGCCCGCGGGATTCTGGAGGTAGCGGGACACGGAGTAGGGGAGGCTGGTCTTGCCGGTGCCCGAGATACCCTCCAGAATAAGGAGCCGGCTGGCCGCCATGCTGGCAAAGAAGAGCCGGGCGATCTGGGGCGTGTAGTAGAGGTTCATGCGGGAGGCGGCGAAATTGCGGTACCCCTCCACAAGCTGGGGGAGGGTGATGGAGTCGTCCCAGAGGAAGTCCTGCGGGACGGCGTACAGCTCGTCCACCAGGTTAAGCTTGGGGAAACGCTTGCCCTCTCCCTCGCCGGGGAGCCCGGCACCGCCCTGGTCACCGCCCTCTTCTTCCCCGGGGCGCAGGCCCAGCTGGGAGACCTTCATGGCTAAGATTTTGCTCTTCTCGTCGATGAGATCGGCCACCTGCCGGTTGAGGGAGGCGATCTCCCCCACCAGGTCCTCGGTGTTCAGCTCGGAGCGCCGCCGGTGGGCGGAGGCGCGCACGGCGAGGAAGGCCTTATAGAGCAGCAGCAGCAGAATTACCAGAAGCACAGCCACCAGAAAGATCAGCAGCGCCTTCTGCAGCGGGTTGAACCCCGGCCAGTACGCCGCAACGATGACGGCGTACTGCCCAAAGCTGGTGAAGATACCCAGCAGGGCCGTGCCGATGGTGACGAAAAAGGCGGCAATATTGTTGAGGAGCTGCCAAATCAGCTCGTTTGCAAAAGTAAAAAAGCCCTCTATGGTGGCTCCTCCTCTCCAGAGATTTTGGGCAGCGGGGATTACTCCTTAGCCGCGGGCGCGCTGGATGCGGCTGCGTCATCCGGCACAGGGGACGCGGCGGCGGCATGCGCCGCCCGCTCCCGCTCCAGCTCCTCCATGGCGGCCTTGGTGGCCTCGATCACCGTCTGGCGCTTGATGTCGAGGAGCAGGAGGATGAAACGGTAGAGCTGATAGAGGAAGAAGGCCAGGATGGGCAGAACGATGACGACGAGGAACCCCGTCCCAGTGGACAGGAAGGCCAGTACGCCGCCCATCAGGGGCACCGAGAGGGCGTAAGCGCCGATCACGTCGGCCGGGGAGACCAGGTACTGGTCGTTTGCCTGATTGGCGTCGCCGCGGGTGGTGTACTGCACGATGTCGCCCTGGCGGAAGACCGAGGCGATGCGGTGGGTATTGATGACCCGCTGGTTGTCGATCACGGTCCAGAAGGAGATGATGTCCCCCTCCTCGTAGGCCGTGGGGTCGCCCTGGCGGACCAAAATCAGGTCGTCCTTATGGAAGGTAGGGGACATGGAGTCGCTCAGCACGGTCATGGGCGTATAGCCGAAAAGCCGCATCACATTGCCCGACCCTCTTCTGGAGAAGGTGACAATGGCAAAAAAGGCAATAATGACGATAAGGACCCACAAAAGCAGGTTTACCGCGATATGCAGACCCTTTTTCAGCCCTCCCATGGGCGATCCCTCACTCTCTTACTCTTATATTTGGATTGGAAAGAAGACAATAAGTACGCCAAACGCAGAGACGCGTGATGTACGCGTCTCTGCGAGTGCGGCATACTCAGCGCGGGGCGGTCTCCATGAAGTTGCCGTCGGTCCCGGCGGCGGAGAAACGCAGGCGGACGTTCACCTTTGCCCGCTCGATGTTCACAGAGGAATTGTTGACGCACTGGGCGTCCTCCCCCTCCACCCACATACGGATGACGATGACCTTCGGGGTGTTCGCCTTCAGGGCAAAGAGAGCGGGGCTCTCGTTTGAGGCGCCCTTGTGCCGCCCGGAGTTGTCGCCTAAATAAGTAAACGTGGGCTGCCTGTCGCCCTTGGCGTCCGTTTTGGCGGCGCCGTGCAGCGCGGTCACCGCGCCGTCGTAGCCCGGCTCGTAGATGAGAGAGGTCTCGGCGGCAGTATCCTCAAAGGAGATGCGCAGGGCCTTCACCGCGTTCTCGTCGGCCTGACTGCCGGCGGCGTTGGCCGTTACCTGGGTCTTATCGTCCACGGTGGCGGAGGAGTTGTCGCCGTTGAGGTAGACATCCATGTCGGTGTCCGAGAGGAAGGTGAGGGTGAGCTGGAGGAAGTACATCTTCTCCGGGCCCACGGTGGCGCTGCCTGCGTTGCCGCTCTCGGTGTAGAGCTTGACGCCGTTCCCGGACGTGACGGGCCAGAGCTTGATCTGGCTGAGGCTTGTGATATTGACCCCGGCCACCTGCGGCAGGGCGTCGGTGATGATCTCACCGGGGGCGAGGGAGCCGGTGGTCCCCTCGCTCTTGATGAGGCCGAAGTAGCTGGCCAGCGTGGTGCTGGCGGTGGTGCCGGCGTAGGCCTTCAGCGTGGTGCCGGTGCCCACCTCCACGATCATGCTCTGCACCGATGTGGAGTTGGAGAGGGAGAACCAGGCGTAGGTGGCGGTGGTGATGGAGATGGCGGCCACCACCAGTAGGGCGAGAGACGTCCTGGCCTTGGATTTCAAGCGCTTTGCCTGCGCGGCGTGGTCCTCGGTGACCGCGGCCATGGCGTCGCCTCCTTAGAGTGGGATGGGGTTAGGGAGTGGTATCGGCCGCGGCAAAGGGGAGAATCAGGCCGAACTGATAGGCGGAGAGCTGGTTGAGGCAGTCCTTGTCGGTGCCCTCCAGCCAGATGTATACGTCAACGGCGCGCTCCTCGTCTGTCTTAAGCTTAAAGAGCTCAATGCCATTGGAGGCGGGGGCGGTCACCGTGGCGGAGCCACCGGAGGCGGTAACCTGGGCAAGTGTATTGTTAGCATTTTTGGCGTTGTCAGTATGGCCGGGGACCAGAGCGTTTAGCGGGCCGTCTTCAGTGACAAGCTTAGAGGTGCCGTCAACTGAGATGATCGCGGCGTACACACCATTGAGCTCATTGGCGGTGGTGGTAGGGACGGTACCGGCATATTTCGTGTTGTTGGCGTGGCCGTTTGCAGCGCCATCGTCGAACTGGAGCACGATGGCCGCGACATCAGTGTCAAAGGTTGCTGTCTTCTGAGGTACCACGGCCACGCGGAGCGCGCTGCGGATGGCGGCCGCCTGGCCTGCGGCATTTACACCGCCAACATCGGTCGCCCCGGTATTGGTTACGATCAGAGCGGCGATGTCGGTCAGAGCCTCCTTGCCGAAGTAGACTGTGACATCGCTGGAGGCCTTAAATTGCAAACCCAGCTTTTTGACCGGGCCTTGGCCTACGTTGGTGTCGGCACTGCCCTTGGTCAGCGCCTCGAACTGGTCCAGAAGGCCGTTGGCAACATGGTTATTGGTGGCGAAGAACGTAGGCGTGTCAGATGCCAGACTCGCGCTGGTAATGGAGGCGGGAACCATCTTATTGGCGAAGAAATTAGTCCAGTCGGCAGGATCGGTGGCACCACCGACGCCGGTGATGTCCGCATTGGTGAGGAGGCTCTTGTAGCCGGTGTAGGTGCCGCCCGTCTTCTGCAAGGCGACCAGCAGAGAGGTGGAGCTGGAGACGGTCAGGTTCATCTGCTCGACCTCCACCGTCCTGTTGTTGATAAACCAGGCGTAGGTGCTTGTGCCGAGGGCGATGGCGGCCACCAGCATCATGGAGACCGCGCCGAAGAGCTGTCCCTTCAGCGTCTTGAGACTCTTGTTCTCGGGGGCTGCTGTTTTCATTTACTTCATCCCTTTCAGACCTTTGCAGTTATTTAATAGCCATATCAAAACCGCGTAATGCGGGGTGTGCGCTTTAGCCTGGGTTATCCTCGGGCAGGACCTCAATGCTCATAGCCATCTTCACGGTGCCGCCCAGCCGCTCGTCGGTACAGTCGGGGTCGTCCCCCTCGATCCATACCACCACGGTGTACTTGTCCACCGCGCCTGTCTTCATGTCCATGATGGTGCCGGTGTCCACCACCGTGTCGGTGGCGAAGGGAACGGTGCCCGGCTCCGTCGTGCCTGCCGCCGAGCGCTTGGCAAAGATCTGCCGCTCGCCGCCGTTGTAGTAGAGGGCCAGGCGCGCCGCCGTGTCCAGCTCCCGGGTGGCCTCCTGAATGTCGATACGGTAGCGGTAGTTGAAGTCGGCGGTGCCGTTGTTTCGAATATAGAATGTGTAAGCAATGTAGTGGCGGCCGTTGTGGCTGCCATCAGTCTGGTCGAGGCCATCCGGCAGGTCCCCCACCGAGATGTTGGTGGCCCCCTCAATGGCCTCGGCCTCCAGCCGGGAAGAGGCCGAGGTGAAGTCGGGGCTGTCGGAGAGCTCAATGCCGTACTTATAGAGGTCGGTCCGGGAGAGGCTGATGGTGAAGTTGCCCACCCCGGCCTGGAAGAGGCTGAGCAGAAAGACCATCGCCACGATGGAGAGGAGCACCGCCAGCGTCAGGTTGACGGCGTTGCTCCGGGTGAGCAGGCGCACCATGCCCTTTTGAAGAGCGGCAGCGCGCAGTCTGCGGCGGCCTTCGTCCGGCAGCGGAGGGGGGGACTCCGTTGCGGGCCGCTCCGATAAGAGCGTACCCATCAGGACTTGGAGGCGATGGAGGCGACCAGTTTCGCGAACTCAGCGCCCTCCTCCCCGTTCGAAAACACGAACTGGAGGCCAGAGGAAAAGGCGAACCCCTCGCGTTTCGGCGCGGGGCGGACCCAGCATACCACAGCCCGGAGGAACTGCCGCTTGCCGCCCTTGGGGCAGAGCGCGATGTCCACCGTCTCCCCCACGGCTATGGGCGCGTCAGTGTACAGGGCCACGCCGCCCCCAGAGAGGTCGGATGTGCGGCAGGGGTACAGGCGGAGCGTTCTCCCGCTCCCATCCGCGGCGCCGAGACAGGTGAGCTCGGCCTCCATCTCGACGGGGATGCGCTGAAAGGCCCGGCGCTCCCGCCGCTGGATGGCCCCCTCGCATTGGATCTCCAGATAGGTGCGGATGCCCTGTTTCACGGTGCCCGCCAGCACGCCGCCGAGGGAAAATTCGCTGCCGTCCCCGCCCCAGGAGAGGACGACGGGGGAACCCGATTCCGGCAGGTAGGCCTTGCCGTCCAGGATGGGGGGAGACAGGGATACCGTGTCCCCTGTCTCCTTCACAAAAGAGACCTTGAGGCGCAGTTCCTCGGTGCTGCCGCGCATGGCCAGGTCCAGCTTTTCACCGGCCTTCAGATTCAGCTTTGCCATGGACGTCCCCCTGTCTGTCTCCCGTAGTTGTCAAATTACACCTTTATTATACAGATTGTGCAAAAAAAACGCAACTGCACATTGGAAGAAATTTCACTAGTCGAGCTGACCCGCGGTAAAGGTGGCGTCGAACCTGCCCTGGCGGGGCGAGGCCGTACCGTCGGGGTCGTTGTACTCGCCGTCGCCGTATTCGCTCCACACCACCAGGAACACGTCCTTATAGTAGATCCAGAAACCGTTCTCCGTGAAAGCGCTGCCGTCGGCAGGCGGGGCGGGGGAGGCTGCGGCGGAGAGGACGCCGGGCAGCAGCCCCGGCTCCAGGATGATGCCGGTCTGGGCCATATAGGCGTCGCAGGCGGCGGCCAGCTCGGCGAGGGAGGCGGGGGCCGCGCCGCCGTTGAAGGGTTTCAGTGTGTCCAGAATGTACTTGCGGTAGTCGAGGGAGGCGGCGGCCTGTTCCTCCAGGGCGGCGGGAAGAGGCAGGGCCCGGATGGGGGGCACACCGGCGCTGATCTGCGCCTGGGTGCGCAGGTCGACAAGGACGAACTGGGCCGTCACGTCCACCATGCTCTTGCTGTAGTTGGCGACCCGCACCCGCACCAGGGTGACCCCCTCGTTGAACTCCCGGCCGAGGGTGAGGGGCGTCAGGCCGGGGTCGGAGTCGTACATCTTCACGCCGCCCCGGATGGGAAGAGCGAGCTGATACTGCTCCAGGGAGGAGCCGTTCTCGGTCCGGCCCAGGAGGAGGGAGCCGCCCAGTTTCACGGTATAGTCGATGGTGCCGATGCGGTAGTCTCCGGCCAGGGATTGCCAGTCCCCCTCTCCGGTGAGGTAGGCCCCCGTTCCCGCCACCGACCAGACGGCGGCCAGAGCGCCCAGGGCCAGTACGGCCAGAAGAAACAGGAACAGCCCAAGGCGGTGCCTGCCCTTGAAAAAGTCCAGCTCCGATAGTTTCAAATGATATGCGCCTCCCGTCAGCCGGCGTAGTCGCCCATATCCATGGTGAGATCCTGGCTGTAAAACTCGGTCCAGTCCATGAATTCGTTCTGCCGGACGTAGTAGCTCAGGTGCAGGGTGATGGTGGGCAGGTCGTCGCAATAGAGGGAATTGAAGAGCTGCTCAAACTCCTCGTCGCTCCCGGCCCCGCTCAGCGCCGAGCGGGCGGAGGCCACGTTCAGCCGGTCGGTCACGGTGTATTTCACCGGCTGGCCGTGGGCGTCGGCGACGGGTGGGACGGCGGCGGAGCCGTCCACCTTCAGGTCCCAGAGCGCCCAGGGGCCCCCGGGGTCCTCCTGTTCCGTCACTTTGGCCCAGCCATAATCGCTCCCCGTGTAGGGGTGGAAAGCCAGCAGCTCTACAAACTTCCCGCCGCTGTACGCTCCCAGGTAGTAGACGTCGGCGCTGTCTGGCCCCAGGATGGACAGCGCGGAGGGAGAGCCGCTGCGGGGAGTCAGGTAGGCGTTGAGGCCGACGCGCACTTGGGTATCCACGGTGGAGCGGTTGCCGATGGACAGCGGAATGGAGAGGGAGGCATCCTCGGTGGGGGTCTCCCCCGCGCCGACATTTTTGATCAGCAGGTAGCTGCGGGTGGGAGGCCCCCCCTCACTGCCGGCAAAGAGCACCGTCTCGGTGGCGGCGAGGTATTTGTCGGGGGGAGAGGCGTCCCAGAGCGCGCTGTCCGCCTCGGGGACGATGACGTGCGCCTCATGGGTAACAGTGTCCACAGTGGTGACCACGTTCAGATAGGTGGGCAGCTTGTCGTCGAAGCGGGGGGTATAGGTGGTGGAGATGGTGGTGGTGGTCACGGTGGCGGCGCCGCCCGCGTCCACGCTGCTGCTGGTGGTGGTGCTGGCGGAGTAGTCGGAGAGATCGGGGCGGGGGTCCGGGATGACGTTTGCGGGGTCGGCTGCATCGTACCACTGGCTTACCGGGGTCCCGTGCCCCATCAGGTCCCTCTGTTTCCGGGTGAGCTCCACGGAGGAGCCGTCGGCCCGGGCATAGGTCCGCACTTCCCAGTGGATGACGCTGTCCGCCGTCTCGCCCGCCTCGTACTTCCGGGCGATGGAGGTGCGGACGATCTGGTCTCCCTTGCTGTCCACCGTGGCGCTGGAGAGGAGCCGGTCCCCCGGCAGGACGAGGGGGGTGCCGTCCGGGTCCACGCCGCTGCCGCTGATCAGATTCCCATAGGCGAGGAGGGAGGAGAAGGAGCGGCTCCCCGACTCGGGGAGATAGCGCACCAGAGCCGAGCTGAGATCGATGGGCGTGGTGCTGTTTACCGTGATGAACCAGGCGTTGGTGGCGACTACAAGGGCCAGGGCGGAGCCCGCCGCCAGCAGCGCCAGGACCAGTTTCCCCCCCTTTGTCATAGCCTCGCCTCCTCGCATGGGGTTAAGTGGTCACATTATAGCAGTTTAAGGGGAAAACTACAAGAATTACCGTAAAAATGAGGGGAAATCGTTTGTCATACTGATAGGAGAGACTAAAATGGGCAAAGACGAGCGGGAATATGAACGATTTTGGAGTATCAAGCTTGAATTCAAATAAGAAAGGGGGCGCTGCAGATGCAGCGCCCCCGCAGACTGTCAAAAAACACCCAGGCGGAACATCTCGGAGGGAGGGATAGTGTGAAAGGGAACCGTCAGCCTTTCCCTTTCGCGTATAGGAAAACCACTTTTTGAAACTTCTTACGGTGTTTCAA
>DATMXU010000120.1:0-15281 GCA_035562355.1 Pseudoflavonifractor sp. | reverse complement strand
GTATAATATACATATACCCCCATAGGTATAGAGAGGAGTGTTTGTTTGGTTTCGTTCTTCAAGAGCAAGGAAAAGCGGACGGTACTTTTTCTTGCTCTCTCAGCTCCCGCGCTGGTCATCGGTTTCTTTGATACCGGTCATCTTCCGGTAAACGCGGCATGGGCCGCAATCCTTCTCTGCGGCATCCCGATCATAAGGGGCGCGGCAGTCGGGCTGGTCACAGAGTTCGACATCAAGGCCGATGTACTGGTATCAATCGCTCTGATTGCTTCCATTCTCATCGGAGAAATCTTTGCCGCCGGGGAGGTAGCCTTTATCATGGCCCTCGGCGGCTATCTGGAAGAGCGTACAGTGGCGAAGGCCCGCGCCGGGATTGAAAAGCTCGTCCACTTGACGCCCACTGTCGCCAGAGTGGTGCGAAACGGCAGAGAAGAGATTCTCCCCGCGCAGCAGGTACAAATCGGCGATACCCTGCGGGTACTGGCCGGAGAGACCGTCCCTGTCGATGGGACGATCCTGAGCGGACAGACCTCGATAGACCAGTCCGTCATGACGGGTGAATCACTCCCGGTTGACAAGGGCGAGGGCGACGAGGTGTTCAGCGGAACCGTCAATCAGTTCGGTACCTTTGACATGACGGCGCAGAAAGTCGGCGAGGACAGCTCCCTTCAGCGTATGATCCGCCTGGTAGAGTCCGCCGACGCAGGGAAAGCGAAAATCGTGGGGCTTACCGACCGATGGGCGACCTGGATTGTCGTTGCCGCCCTGTTGGCCGCCGGGACCACATGGCTTGTGACCGGACAGACGATTCGGGCGGTCACCGTTTTGGTCGTGTTCTGCCCCTGCGCGCTGGTGCTTGCCACCCCGACCGCTATCATGGCCGGGATCGGCAATGCCACGAGGTATGGCATACTCGTGCGGGAGGGCGGCGCGCTGGAACGGCTGTCGCAGACCAGACGCATTGCCTTCGACAAAACTGGCACCCTGACCTTTGGCAAGCCCGCAGTTGCGCAGGTGCACAGCGTGGACCCCAGGCTGGACGAACAGGCGCTCTTGAAATTGGCCGCCGCCGCGGAGCTGCGCTCCGAGCATCCCCTCGGCAAGGCCATCGTCGCCGAATACCGGGAAAGGTACGGCGCGCCGCTGGAGCAGCCGGAGGATTTTCAAATGCTGGCCGGACGCGGCGTACTCGCCCGGATTGACGGCGAGGTGATTTTGGCGGGAAACGAGACACTGATGGCACAGCAGGAGGTTCCGCTTCACCAGGAGTGGTTTGGCCCTGCGGAAAGGGCCAGGAAGGACGGCTGCACAGTGATTTATCTGGCAAGGGGCGGAAAGCCTGCCGGCATGATCGCCCTGTCGGACACCCTGCGCCCCGACGCCGCCGAAACCATTGCGGGAATTCACCGGGCTGGGTTTCAAACAATTCTGCTGACCGGAGACGCAAGAGCCGCGGCTGCGCACATCGCGGAACTTGCGGGGATTCAGGATCTGCGTTCAGACTGTCTGCCCGAGAGCAAGCTGGAGGAAATTCGGGGGCTCCAGGCCAAAGGGGAGCGGGTCTGCATGGTCGGCGACGGCATCAACGACGCCCCCGCCCTTAAAGCCGCCCATGTTGGAATCGCCATGGGGGGCATTGGCAGTGATATTGCAATCGACGCAGCGGATATCGTGCTGGTAGGCGACGATATCAGGCAGCTCCCCCATCTCCTTCAGCTTTCAAAAAAGACCATGCGGACCATTAAAGTCAACCTTATGGCATCTATGGCGCTCAACTTCATCGCCGTCACCCTGGCCATTATCGGTATATTGAACCCGGTGCTGGGGGCTCTGGTGCATAATGCCGGCTCGGTTGCCGTGATTATCAACTCATCGCTGCTTTTAAAGTGGAGGGAAAGAAAATGAAGGAATGGATTTTATTCGCACTGTTTTTGATTGTTGGCCTTGGTCTGCTCGTTACAGGGATCAGTTACATGCGAAAAGAGAAAGATGATCCCGAATCGGTGAAAATCTATCGAGTCATCTCGATCATAGGCGCGGTGCTCTCAGCCGCCTCTGTCCTTTATAAATTTGTATTTTGACTTCTGCCATTGCCCGGCAAAAGAGGTCCCCTAAAGTCCCGAGCTAATCCTTACCGCCCTTTAATCTTTCAAATTCCTTATATCTCTTGAAATTAACAAAAGCCGAACCCAAGTATGACCAAACGCTAATCCATGCGTTCCATTCTCTTATCTCGGATATCGGCCTGAAGTGAATTGTGCCAGGCCTATTGTCAAGATTACCAGGGCAAACATCCCTCTCTATTCCATCAATTCTAACGCGGCACCAAACATGACCGGAATAGTGTTCTTTTATCAATACCCCATCAAGTATTTTCTCGGGAATAAAATTCTTAACGGCATAGACCAATCGGCTCTCAAAACCCAGCTTATTTAAAATAATATTGAGAGCACCGGCCTGCTGCCAACAGTAACCCATACCCATTTCAAAAGCCTTTTGCGGCATACGAAAGGAATTCAAATAGGAATATTTCATATTGGCAGATATTAATTTTTGAGCATAGGCTACTAGCTCCCAGTCTTTTAGCCCTGAGTCCCCACATTGTTTGATGGCATTCTCTATCGTCACATCATCATCTCCATGAAGGATAGGAAAAGCGAATTACTCCGTTTCTATATTTTAGCAGGCAAATACAAAAAAGCCAACCATAACGGCCCCTCCGAAGCGATTTTTACGCGACACCAAATTCCTTAAGCAAACTTACCGCCATAAGAAAGAGACGCTCTTTTCGTAGAGCGCCTCTTTCTTATGGCGGTGGATTCTAACCCTCGTCCTGCTCCAGCGCGGCGTTGAGCCACAGCCCGGCCAGATGGATGGCCCCGCGGAACCCGACGAAGGGCGTCTCGTACGGGCTGAGCCGCCACCGGTGATCGGGATTGGAAATCTGAAGATCCCTGTCTCGTCCGGCCCAGGCGATCGCCTCCCCGCTGGCCATCAAAAAGCCTTTTGGCCGGGCGGAGATGGCGGAGGACCACTGGGCCTCGGGGAGATACGGGATGTCCTCGCTGCCCATGGCGGGGCAGTCGCACCACAGGTCTCCTTTGGGCAGGGAGAGCTCGCCGCAGCCGAAGGAGACGATCCCCCTGACCACATCGGCATGGCCGCCCGCCGACAGTGCCGCTTCCTCCGGATGCGAGCGCAGCAGGTGCCGGAACATCAGCGCCGAGGGGAGGAGCTGCGCTTTTACCCTGTGGACCTCGGCCTGAAGAAACGCCGCGTCGGGCGCGCGCCCCAGTACCTCCCCAACCCGCTCAAGCCAGCGCTGCGTACCCTGAATTCCGTAAGGCCGTCCTGAACAATAGGGGGTCCGGAACCGGGATTGGAGATGCCGCGCGGCCCGTTCGCCCTCTCTGCGGATGACCAGATTGACATGCGCGCCGCCCATCTGTTCAAGCTCTTCCACGCAGGTGTCCGACGTCATGACGCACAGGGGTTTCATTTCGAAGGCCCCCTCCATCAGGCGGATCATCTCCTGCGCGTCGGCGTGGAACCGGAACAGGTCGGCGCATGAGCCAATCAGGTTAAAGGTCGGCCGCGGCGTCTTCTCCCGCTCAACGGGGAGCGCTTGGGCCAGAAGCAGCAGCGTCTCCTCCACGCCGCGGTGGCCGTCCACATCAAAGCCGCCGCTGCCAAGGGGCAGCAGTCGCACATCCGGGTACCGGGGCTGCAGCTCCCGGCAGAGGGCGGGCAGATCGGTCCCGATCACGGCGGGCACAGCGGACGGCAGTAAAAAAACCACCCTTGGCCGGTCCTGGCGGACGATCTCCTCAAGGGACCGCTCCAGCCGCCGGGTGTCGCCCAGCGAGATATCCGCCTCGTCAATATGGGTGGAGTAGAGCTTGCATCCGTCCACAACTCCGGCTCTGTGCAAAAACACGCGCCCATAGAGCATGTGCCCCATGCAGCCGTATTCGATCAGCGCCGCGCCCCGGATGGGGGCCAGCGTCCAGAGTGTACCCATGCGGCCCGACATGGGCGGCTTGAATTTATGGATTCCCATGGCCCTCTCTCCTTTCCCGGCACGGGGAAGCGCCCTCCCTCATCTGCAGCATCCGGCTTAAAAGCAGCGCGGTGCGCTCATACCCGGCCTGGCCGTACATCTCATAGAGATAGGAGACGGCGGGCACCACCCCCGATCCCTCCGGAATCTCGCCAAAGGAAAGCGCCGGGGCAAGCCGCTCCAGCACGGCGGCGTCGGCCTTGTTGTTGACCATATGGCACAGCGGCGGGTCAATTTCTTTTTCAAGCAGCGCCTTGGCCCAGCGCCGGTCATCCGGGTAAAATTCCTCCACATGCAGGAGAAGGGGCGCCATCTGAAAGGTATCGAGATACAGGGCAAGGGGCAAGGGGGAAAGCGTGCAGCCGGGGGTCACCACATAAGAGGCGCCGGAGAATGCCGCCTTTGCCTCCTCCTCAAGGAGAAGGGCCTCTCCCCTTTTCGCGGCAAACGTATCGCCCCAGACGATACCCAGGCGCTCGGCCAGCTCGCCAAGCAGCGCGTCGGTCCCGGCGACGGAGTACACCTCGTGCAGGCTCAGGCACGGTATCCCGAACGCGCGCCGCATCTGCTCCGCCAGTGGGTTCATGTACGGGGAGAGCACCAGGTTCAGCGCTGCGTCGGGCGCCGCAAGGAAATCGTCCATATCCGACTTGGGCGCCAGCATGCGCAGGGTAAATCCCCGCTTTGAGAGCGCGTCTAAAACCGCGGGCAGGGGAATATGGTCCTCCTCGGGACTTCTGCCCAGAACGTTGATGACCTTCGCGCGGGTTTCGGCCGGCTCCATCATCGTGCCGAAGGCCGTCAGCGTTTTCCAGAAACCGGATGGATAGCTGTTGCACTTGAAATGCCCCAGCTGCACAGAGCTCAGGCGCGCGGCAACCTCCGGCTGAATTTCGTGGACGATGCCCTCCACATCCTCTCCGATGACCTCGGGCACGCAGGTTAAAATGAGCATGATGGCTTTTGCGCCGGCCGCGTCCATTGCCCGGACGGCTTCGATCAGCCCCCGGCGGCAGCCGAATACGACCTCGTTCGCGTCGAGCACGTACGTCCAGTGCAGGCTGCTGTCCTTGTACTTGGACTTGTACACCACAGTGCGGCTGTAGGTGCCGCATTCGGCGGTGCCCACCACAAGAGTCGACATCCCCTTGATGTCTGCACTCAGCGCGAGGGCGGTATGCAGCGGGCAGTGGCTGCCGGGAAACGCCGCGGGGGTCAGGAACTTGACCCCCGCGTTTGTTTTTACCGCCGAAAGGCGCTTGAGGTGCGTCAGCTCGTCCATTCTCCGCCCCCTCCTTCCAGCAAAATCACGGCAAGACTTTTGTAATGTGCCGCCATTGCGCAGTCGGGGAATGCCTCCACCACCGTCTTGCCCCTGTCCTCCGCCGCCTGCACCGCCGGGTCCCGGGGCAGGCGATAGAGCACGCGCGCGCCGATCTCGGCGGCGGCCCTGTCCACCAGAGTCTGCTCCCCCTCAATGTTCTTGCTGTTTTGAATCAGCCCGCGCAGGGAGGCGTAGCCCCGCTTTCCAAAGCTCTTGACGGCGTGGGCAATGTTGGCCGCGGCATAGAGCGACATCATCTCGCCCGAAGTGACGATGCAGACCTCATCGGCATAGCCGCCGCGTATCGGCATGGCAAACCCGCCGCATACCACGTCGCCCAGCACGTCGTAAAGCACCACGTCTGGCTTGTATACCTCGTAGGCGTTCAGCTCCTCCAGCTTTTCAAAGGCCGTGATGATGCCCCGGCCCGCACAGCCCACGCCCGGCACTGGTCCGCCCGACTCCACGCACAAAACGCCCGAGGTGCTTTTCACCACCAGGTCGGAAAGAGCTGCGTCGCCGTTCTCGCGCAGGGTATCGAGCACGGTTTTAATATTTTTGCCCTCCGTCAGGTTGCGGGTGGAGTCGGCCTTGGGATCGCAGCCGATCTGCAAAACGGTAAGTCCCATGGCGGCCATGGCGGCCGCCATATTGGAAACGGTGGTCGACTTGCCGATCCCCCCCTTTCCGTAAATTGCGATCTTTTTCATCAGCTCGCCTCCCTTTTTCCGGTGCGGCAGTCGTCATGCGGCAGGCGGATGAGGTCGTAAGACGTGCAGGTGGGGCGGCCGGTGCGCGCCTCGGTCACGATGACCGCGTCGATCTCGAAGGTATCGCGCAGCACCCGCGCCGTCATGACCTCCTCCGGCGTCCCGTGGCGGATAATATCGCCGCTGCGGATGGCGATCATATAGTCGGCAAAACGCGCGGCAAGATTCAGGTCGTGCAGCACCATAACGATGGTACAGCCCTGCTCGCGGTTTAAGCGGTAAAGGAGCTCAAGCACCTCGAGCTGATAGGAGAGGTCGAGGTATGTGGTCGGTTCGTCCAGCAAAATGAGGTCGGTCTGCTGAGCCAGCGCCATGGCGATCCACACCCGCTGCCGCTGGCCGCCGGACAGGCAGTCCACCGCTGTGGTTTCGTATTCGGAAAGGCGCGTCGCCTCCAGCGCCCACCGGATGATGTCTTTGTCCTCCGGTGTGAGCTTGCCGAAACCCCGCTGATGGGGATAGCGCCCGTACGCCACCAATTCGCCAACCGTCAGTCCGGCGGGGGCCTGGGGCGACTGGGGCAGAACGGCCATCTTCTGCGCGACCTCCTTTGTGGACAGACGGCAGATGTCCTCGCCGTTGAGATAAACCGCCCCGCCCCTGGGCTTGAGAAGGCGGCCAACAGCTTTTAAAACCGTGGATTTCCCGCAGCCGTTGGGCCCGATGATCGTCGTAATTTTCCCCTTGGGTATCTGCATATCCAGCCCGCTCACCACCAGGTGGTCGTCATAGGAAACGGCCAGACGCTCTGTTGAAATACTGTTCACCTTGCATGCTCCTTTCGTTACTGTCTGCTCTTGGTCAGTAGGTACAGGAAGTACGGCGCGCCGATGACCGCGACCATAATGCCCGTCGGTAGCTCGGCCGGCTGTAAAATGACCCGGGCCAGCGTGTCCGCCGCCGAAACGAGCACCGCGCCGGTCAGCGCGCATGTGGGCAGCAAAATTGCGTGCCGCGGCCCCACCAGCCGCCGGGACAGATGGGGCGCGATCAGCCCCACAAAGCCGATGCCGCCGCTGACCGAGACGCAGGAGGCGGCCAGCGCGACCGATGCCGCCAGCAGCCCCCGCCGCTCCCGCTCGACTGACGCGCCCAGGCTTTTCGCCACGTCGTCACCCAGATTGAGCACATCCAGCGCCCGCGCCTTGTACATCACATAGGGAAATAAGACCAAAAGCCAGGGTGAGAGCGACAGGACGAACCGCCAGTTGCTGCCCCAGATGCTGCCAGCCTGCCAGCTGGCGACAAAATCAAACTGCGTCTCATCCAGGCGGATGGTCATGACCGTGGTCAGAGCCGAGATGCCCGCCTGTACGGCGACCCCCGTCAAGATCAGGCGCAGGGGGGCAATGCCCTCCCCTCTCTTGTAGGAGAGCACATAGATGAGAAACGCCGCGCCGCCCGCCCCCGCGAGGGCCAGAAAGGGCAGCGTAAAAACCGACAGCATCGTTTTTGCGCCGAAGAACAGGACGTACAAAATAACCATCATCCCCGCGCCGGCATTGATGCCCAGAAGGCCGGGGTCGGCCAGCGGGTTTTTTGAAACGCCCTGAATGATGCAGCCGGAGAGCGCCAGCCCCGCGCCTACCAGCAGGGAGACCACAATGCGCGGCAAGCGGAATTGAAACAGAATCAGGCTTTCCTTCTCCGTTCCGCCGCCAAAAAGCGTGCGGAGCGTATCCGAAGGCGCCAGCTTTGTGTAGCCGGTATTCATGCTGATGACAAACGCCGCGATCAAAAGCGCGGTAAGCAGGCCGAGAATCAATACGTGACGCAGCGCGGTTTTGCGTTTGCACGTTTCTACCTTTTCAATCACTGCCATTATAATGCTCTCCTTTGTCTGCGCGCCAGGAAGAGGAAAAACGGTACGCCCACAAGGGCAATCAGTGCGCCGATGGGCGTCTCAAAGGGCGGATTCAGTGTCCGTGTGCCCAAATCAGCCAGAACGACGAGAATAGCGCCCAGCACAGCGGAGGAGGGAATGATCCACCGGTAGTCCACCCCCACCAGAAACCGGGCCAGATGGGGCACCATCAGCCCCACAAAGCCTACCGCCCCCACCACGGATACCGCAGACCCCGCCAAAACCAGCACGACAAGAGAGCAGAGCACGTTGATCACCGCGGTGTTCATGCCAAGACCCTTGGCAACGTCCTCGCCCAGGCTCAGCAGAGATACGGAGCGGGAGAGCGCAACCGCTCCAAGCAGCGCTCCCCCGACCCAGGGCGCGAGAATGCGTACCTGCGTCCAGTCAGAACCGGCGACGCCGCCCACAGTCCAGAACATGATGTTCTGCGCCACGCCGAAATACAGGGCGATCCCCTGGCTGAGCGCCGCGAGAAGGGAGCTGACGGCCGCCCCTGCCAGCACCAGGCGCATGGGGGAAACGCCGCCCCGGCGCAGGGACGCCACGCCGCTGACCATCCCCGTGCCCAACGCCGCCCCCAGGAAGGAAAACAGAATGACCTTGTGGTACTCCATCGATGGGAAAAACGCAAAGCAGACCGAGAGGGCAAAGCCCGCTCCCGCATTGAGGCCCAGCAGGCCGGAGTCCGCCATGGGGTTTCTGGTCGTCCCCTGCATGATAGCGCCTGCCACGGCGAAGGCCGCCCCCACCAGCGCGCTTGCCGCCACGCGGGGCAGGCGAGCGTCGCGTATAATCAGGTGGCGGGTATTTCCCGGATCGAAGTTAAAAAATGCTTCCCACACGGTTTTCAGGGGAATCGGCGCGGCGCCTTTCGTAATGGAAAAGGCCATGAGCAGAAAAAGCAGCCCGGTCCCGCCGATGATAATAAGCCATGCGACCCGCGCACGGCCCTTTTTTACTGTGTATTCTTTTTGTTTCATGCGAAAGACAGACCTCCTGCGGTTTTAAGCAGGCCATATGGGAAAAGGTGGACGCAGGCTTTTTCAGCACACTGCGCCCACCCGTTATGAAGTCCCCTCTGGCTTTTACTCTGTGTAAAGGGCAGTAATCTTTTCAGCGCCGAGCTTGAAGGAGAGAGGGCCAAAGCTGTTCATATTTTCGTCGTAGATATAGACCCGCCCATTTTTCACCGCGTCCAGGGATTGCCATACGGTATTGTCTTCCATGCTCTTGATAAAGGCCTCGGTGACCTCCACATTGTGCTGGAAGACGATGTAGTAGGGGTTCATCTCGGCCACAGCCTCAAGCGAAAGGGTATCGGCCTTGTCGGTAAAGCCGGAGGGCTTGGTGAGGCCGAATTCCTTATAGAACTGAGCGGTACCCTGGGCGATAAAGCTCTTGCCGTCGGTGCGGAACAGGCCAAACGTCCGGTCGGCGTAGGGGGCAAGCACCTCTTTCGTGTCGGCAATGATCTGCTCAACCTCCTCGGTAACGGTCTCGGCCTCGGTCTCCTTGCCCAGGACCTGAGCGCAGAGCATCAGCTGGTTCTGCCAGGTGTCGGCATAGCTGATCTGAACCACCGGGGCGATTTCGGCAAGCTGCTCGACCAACTCCGCGCTGGCCGGATTGTAAAAGGTTATGATCACGTCGGGCTCGGCGGCAAGCACGGCCTCCACGCTGAGGTCCTTGGAGTTGCCCAGCATGGTAATGTCCGTGCCCGCCAGATAAGGGGCGTAGAGCTCGGACACCTCCAGGGACTCCATGGCGCCCTGGGCGTTTCCGAGCGCAGCGGCCGTGGGCGGCGTACCCAGCGCGAGAAGATGCTCAAGATACACCACGTGCAGAAGGGTAACGCGTTCAGGCTGTTTCTCCAACACGATTTCCGCGCCGGTGGCGTCTACAATGGTTCTCGGCCAGGCGCCTTCCGGCGTGGCGACCGGTGTGGGCGTGGGTTCGCCCGGCGCTGTCGCGCTGGGGGAGCTCTCGGGCGCGGGTGACTGCGTATTGTTTGCGGGCGCGCCGGTGCATCCGGCCAGAACGCTTGTCGTGAATACCAGCGACAAGAGAAGCTGCATCCATCGTTTCATAATCCATTCCTCCAATAGGCGATAGTTAGCTCTTGCTAATTTTCATGTCGAAAGCCAGTATAGCAAAACAAACCGTCTTAAGGAATGGGCAAAACCGGAATCCCGCATGGATTATTCCTGAATTCTTCTTGCACCGCTCGGTGAAATGCCAAAACGCTTGCGAAAGGCGCGGCTGAAATAGAGCGGGTCGGAATAGCCGACGCTTTTAGCGACCTCGCTGATGGGTACCCCCCCATTCTCCAGTATCTCCCTGGAACGGTTCAGTCGGTGGGTCGTCAGATATTGTCCGGCCCCCATTCCCGCGTATTTCCGGAACACATAATAGAGGCGGTTTTCATCCACGTCGTTTTGCTGCGCCAGCTCACGGATGGAGAGGGGCTCCATGTAATGCTCGCGGATATAGGCCGATACCCTCTCAAAAAGCGCCTTCGCTCCATGATCGAACCGACTGTGCGCGCAGAGGAAAATATCATCCAGGACGCAGCGAAACAGCCGCTCCCGCTGAAAGGACTGCAAAGCGTCGGGCTGCTTGCAGGTCTCCCAGAGGCGGTGTAAGAGCTCCGTCAGGCGCGGGCTGTGCCCGACCGTCAGCTCGGTGTGCAGCCTGGGCAGGAGACTTCCGGATTTTTCAGGGCCGTAAAGCTCATACAGGACGCAGATAAATTCCCACTTGCTGTCCCCGAGAACCTTCTTGTCGAGGCGCATGTCCGCGCCGCCCAGGATGACGGTTCCGGCCTTTGCGAGATAGGGCGTTCCATCAAAATGGTACTGGGCCTGACCGCTCAGCGGGAATATCATCCCGGGGTAGGGCGCTGTTCGCTCCCACCCAGCGGTGCCCGGCTCAACGGATAAGCGGTAAACGCCCTGGACCTTAAAGGGCACTTGCGCAAACTGCGCAATTAAATGATTTAGCTCGATTTCCACGGTATATCCTCCTGTATCGCATCAGCCCGGAGCGGCTGTCGCGCGGGCAAGCATTGGTTAGATACTGCTAACTTAGTCTATCACAGTCTCCTCCGTACTTCAAGCAGATCCGGTGAACCCGTTTAAAACAATTGGATAGGCGATGCGGGCAGGGGGATTCTCCTGCCCGCATCGTCTTCAGCCTGTCAAAAAACACCCAGGCGGAACATCTCGGAGGGAGGGATAGTGTGAAACCGTCAGGGTTCCCTTTCGCGTGTAGGAAAACCACTTTTTGAAACTTCTTACGGTGTTTCTAAAAGTGCAGCAGCCTCTCAAAGAGGTCCCGTAGGACTTCTTTGACAGGCTAAGGCGGTGCGGGCAGGGGGATTCCCCTGCCTGCATCGTCTTGTTTCGCGATTCAATAACCCTCGTTGATGACCTCCCAGGCGCCATCGCTGGTTTGCGTCAAAATGATAGTCCGCACAGGGTCGCCGTCATCGACGTCGACATCAAAGGCGGCCACCTTGCCCTTCACCCGCGATACGATAACCGCACCCTCGAACTTAGCCAGATCGGTAATACGCTCTACCGCGATCACCTTGTCTCCAAAGAGCTTTTTCTCATAGGCGAGGGCGGCGGCATGGGCGGCGGACTCCTCGGCGCCGGTCAGCGTAGTCTGGGTGCCGTCGTAGGACTCCACGTAGGCTATGTAGTCCTCAATGCCCTTGCGGAGATCCACGGAGTGCTGGGGCTTGAAGGGGAATCCGTAGGGAACCAGTTGCAGGCTGCTCAGATGCTCGGCGCCATCTATCGTCTCGACGCACACCTCCAGCCGCCACTTGCCGCCGGTAATAGGGCAGACCCAATACTTCGCCTTGGTATCGCTGGTTGCCTGCCCCTCAAAGGAAGCCAGCTCGGCGAGGAGGTCCGCCACCGGAACGTCCCATTTGCTTTTTTCGTACTTCCCGGCAAGATTGCGCACATCCTCTATGGTCATGGCCCGTCTCTCCTGCGCCGGAAGGGTGCGGTCAATGCCTGCGCCGACCAGTACGCCATCCACTATCGTTAACTCCCCCACGGCAAGCGCATCGCCCTGGGGATCCAGGTGCTTCGTTTGTTTCACCATCAGCCGCCCATTTTCCAGAGAGAGGGCATAGTCATAGTAGCCGCGGTCACTTAATTCATACGTCTTACCCGCTGCGTAATCGCAGACAATGACGCGCTCGTCTATCATACCGGAACCAAAGCTGACTGTCGCACATAGCTCGGGCAGTCCATCGCCGGTCAGATCGGCGAGGTAGACATTCCAGATGGGCATTCCCCAAAGCAATTCTTTCTCGCCGCCGGATTCAATCACTGTGACTTTTTCCGACGTCCACTTGAACGTGACGCCGGAAAATTCGGGCAGTTCCAGTTCAAGGCTGCTATTCCATGGCATTTGCTCATCAAAGTAATAATCCAGCCATTTTCGCGCCTGGTATTTGGATGAAGTATTGGGTACACAAATATATCTCGCACCCTCGTCGGCAAACAGCGGCACGGCGGCCGACTGAAATACCAGCGTTTTTTCGTCAAGGATGGTGAAACGCGCGAGAATATCCCCGGCTTTTAGCCCGGGCCCTCCCTCCGCACGAAGCAGCAATTCGCCGTCCTCAACCGCCGCCGTACAGTCAGGCGGCAGATAGCTGCTGATGAGCGCCGGCATCAGGCGCGCCCGCCCATCCTCATAGAGCGTCACAGACGCCAGCCGCTCCAGTTTCTGCCGTTCAGTCGGATTTTCTAAATAATAGGTCCCGCTTGTCAGACCGAGATCCGACAATACAGGGCCGTCCTTCGCCGCCCTGTTCAGTGTAAGCCCCACAGATAACACAGCCGCCAGCGCCACTGCCGCAATGATGATCACCCGCGGGTGTTTTTTGAAATTCAATACGTTTTTAATGCGCTCCTTCATGCCGCCCTCACCGAACGCAAGCGGGCTTCCGTTCAGGATTTTATGCCCCGCCGCCACGCGGACAAGCGACAGCGAATAGGCGGACTTGATGCCCCCGCCCAGCTCCTTTATCACGCGCTCGTCACAGGACATCTCCATATCGGCGCCCATCAGGACAAACGCAATCCATGCCATAGGATTAAACCAGTGCAGGCACATCACAAGATACGCGAACATCTTGACGGCGTGGTCATACCGCCTGATGTGCGTTTGCTCATGCAGAATGATAAAGCGGCGCTCCTCACCCGAAAGGCCTGCCGGAATGTATATCTTTGGTCTGAACAGCCCAATAACAAAGGGCGTATTCATACGATCCGTTTCATAGAGGTTCCCCTCAACGCGCGCCGCACCGCGAAACCTGCGTTTTAACGATATGATGGATACAACGCTATAAATAAGCAGGACGGCAATGCCGAACAGCCAGATATAGGCGCAGACAGCGAGCCAGGCCTGCAGCGGATTTACGCTTGCAACAGGCGCGGCGGCTGGTAAGGCCGCACTGACAGCGTCGTCAACCGCCATTATCCCGCTGTCAATGCGCGGAACGGCTTGCCTTGCGATGTCCTGCGGGATAGGCGCGGCATTGAACGGGAGCAGGCTGAACACGCTCTGGATTGAAAACGGAAACACAAGCCTAAAGCCCGCTACCGCCCACAGCGCGTAGGAGATACTCTTCGGCGCTTTTTTCAGCGGCAGCCGCGCAATCATAATAGCCGCAATCACAAACGTCCCGGTCAGGCTCATATTGAGGACGGAAAGAAAGATTCTCTCCATAGCTCAGTCCTCCTTATGCTCGTTAATCAAACGCACAAGTTCCTCCGCCTGCTTGTCGGACAGCTTTTGCCCTCCGATGAACGAAGTGAGAAAGCGCGGCAGTGAGCCGTCAAAGCTGTCCTCAATAAAGCGGCGGCTCTGAAGAGCAAAAAATTCATCGCGGCTGATCGCTGCAGACACAACCGCGCCCTCATTTTTGAGGATTCCTCTGTTGCACAGCCGTTTTATAATGGTGTATGTGGTGGATTTTTTCCACCTCATCACTTCCTCCGACAGCCGGGCAAGCTCTGTCGAATTAATCGGCCCATTCTCCCAGATCAGGTCCATGAATTTTGACTCTGCTTCCGCTAGCCTATAATCGACCATAGAGTTTAACCTCCCTTGGGCTACTGCTTGTAGACCTCAATAGAAGTTTACAGTATGTAGACCTGGCTGTCAAGAGGGAATTTCCATTTATTTTTCACTGCGGTGGCAAAGGGAGAAGACATCCTTCGCAGCCAAGTCCTGCTGTTGGCCCCATCGCGGATAGCTGCGGGGTCCCATCGTGTACCCCTCAGCCCATTGACAGTTACCCTCAGGCATCGTTGAGCAAAACCGCAAGCTGCCCGATGGGGATAAAATCCGTGTGGTTTCGATCAGCGCCGCCCCCTCCGGGAGTGAATCACCATTTAAATATAATCAGGAGCTCTATGAGAACGCGGTAGAATCAGCATTGAATGAGGGGATCATGGTAATAGACTGCAGAGTAACCGAGAGCACAGGATTTATCGGACCCGCCTACTTTGACCGGGCCGACCCAGACAATATTAAAAAGTGTAAATTGGGTTGGCCAAACATGGATGAAGCGGCCCCAGAGGGATTGATCGGTGTGCCATGCTCTTTTCGTACCGTAGCCGAATGTTACTCTCCTGGAGAGCAAGCTTATGCATATTGGGGAACCGGGGGTCTAAGCTGGTCAATTCCATATGCCGCCGGTGTTTTTGCTTTAGGCTGGCAGATCAACCCCGAATTAAGCAGTGAGGCTATGCTGGATATCCTGCGGCAGACA
The DNA here is from genome assembly GCA_035562355.1 of Pseudoflavonifractor sp. Taxonomy (GTDB): domain Bacteria; phylum Bacillota; class Clostridia; order Oscillospirales; family Oscillospiraceae; genus Pseudoflavonifractor. The sequence goes on along the minus strand of DATMXU010000120.1, from coordinate 458 downwards.
GCGTATGTCAATAGAGACGGTTCAAAAATCATTAACCCCGTTGCATTTGTTGATGCAGTGAAATTGACCGTAAAATAAGCAAATAAGTAACGCCCCATAAATATGGGGCGTTACTTATTTGAGTGCCAGGCGGCAATCGAAGATTAAATGAAATTTATTCCCTTAATATTTTCTGCATCGGTTTTCCTTTCGCCAACTCATCAATCAGTTTATCTAAATATCGGATTTGCCGCATTAATTCATCTTCTATTTCTTCCACCCGATATCCGCAGATTACTCCTTTGATGAGTGCAGCATTCGGATTAATCTGCGATGCCTGTTCGAAGAACGTTTCCAGACTCACTTCGTTCATTATTTGTTGTTGCAGCGAATGTTCATCATAACCGGTAAGCCAAAAAATGATCTCATCCACTTCCGCCTTTGTCCTTCCCTTTCTCTCTGCTTTTTGTATATAGAGT
>DATMXU010000119.1:0-19349 GCA_035562355.1 Pseudoflavonifractor sp. | reverse complement strand
CTATGACGGGGCGTGCAGTTGATCCTGCGCGCCCCGTTTCTTTGTTAAAAAATTAATGATAGGAGAGGGTCGCCAATGGAACGAAAGACACCGCTTTACCGCCAGCATGAGCGCCTGGAGGGGAAGATTGTCCCCTTCGCCGGGTATCTCCTGCCCGTCCAGTACCCCGCCGGGGTTATCGCCGAGCACAGAGCCGTGCGGGAGCGCGCGGGCATCTTTGACGTGTCCCACATGGGGGAGGCTATCTTGGAAGGGCCGGACGCCGTCGACAATCTGGACCGCCTGCTCACCAACCGCTTTGGGGACTTGGCCGTTGGGGGCGCGCGGTACGCCGTCATGCTCTACGAGGACGGCGGAACGGTGGACGACCTCATCGTCTACCGCAGGGGAGAGGAGCGTTTCCTCCTGGTGCTCAACGCCTCCAACAAGGATAAGGACGTGGCCTGGATCGCCGAGCATCTGGCGGGGGACGTGCACTTTGCCGACATCTCCGACCAGGTGGCCCAGATTGCCCTGCAGGGGCCCGACTCCAAGGCCGTTCTCACCACCCTTGTGCCCGAGGAGCGGCTGCCAAACAAGTACTATACCTTTACGGAAAATGTGGAGGTGGCCGGTGTACCCTGCATGGTATCCCGTACCGGGTACACCGGGGAGTTTGGGTACGAGCTCTATATGGCTCCCGACGGGGCTGAGGCGGTGTGGAGCGCCCTTTTGGAGGCCGGGGCTCAGCCCTGCGGCCTAGGCGCCAGGGATACCCTGCGGCTGGAGGCTGCCATGCCCCTCTACGGGCACGAGCTCTCCGCCGAGATAGACCCCCTCACCGCCGGGCTCGGTTTTGTGGTCAAGCTGGACAAGGAGGACTTCATCGGCAAGGCCGCCCTTGTGGCCAGGGGTACGCCCGGCAGGGTCCGGGTGGGGCTGAAGGTCACGGGCCGGGGCATCGTCCGCGAGCACGAGGCCGTCTTCCTCGGAGACACCCAGATCGGCGAGACGACCTCGGGCACTCACTGCCCCACGCTGAACGTGGGCTGTGCCATGGCCTATCTGGACCGGGAGCATGCCCAGGTGGGCACGGAGGTGGAGGTGGAGGTCCGGGGCCGCCGGGTGGCCGCTGAGATCGTCAGTCTGCCTTTTTACAGCGCGGTGAAAAAGGCTTGATGCCATATTTTAAACAGGAGGGTTTTTTTATGAAGTTTCCCAAAGAGCTGCTCTACTCCGAGTCCCATGAGTGGGTACAGAAACTGGAGGGCGGCAACGCCCGCATCGGTCTCACCGATTTTGCCCAGCACGAGCTGGGGGACCTGGTGTTCGTCAATCTGCCCCAGGCGGGCGATGCGCTGGACATCGGCGACAGCTTTTGCGACGTGGAGAGCGTGAAGGCGGTCTCCGACGTCTATAGCCCCCTCACCGGCACCGTGGCCGCCGTCAACGAGGAGCTGATGGACGAACCCCAGCTCATCAACGAGAGCCCCTATGACGCCTGGCTGGTGGAGGTGGAGGCCATCGAGGAATACGGCGAGCTGATGGACGCCGACGCCTACGCCGCGTTCTGCGAGAAGGGCTGAGCCATGGGTACTTACATACCGTCCACCGCCGGGCAGCGGGAGGAAATGCTGCGCACGGTGGGGCTCAACTCCATGGAGGAGCTCTATGATGTGATCCCCGGCTCGATCCGCCTAAGCGGCAAGGACGCCGCCCCCGGCATGAGCGAGCTGGAGGCAGCCGCCGCCCTGCGCCGCATGGCGGCAAAGAACCGCGTGTTTGGCAGCATCTTCCGTGGCGCGGGGGCTTACGACCACTACATTCCTGCCGCCGTCAAGCGCGTCACCGCCAAGGAGGAGTTCGTCACCGCCTACACGCCCTACCAGGCCGAGATCAGCCAGGGCGTGCTCCAGTCCATCTTCGAGTACCAGACCATGATCTGTGAGCTCACCGGCATGGACGCGTCCAACGCCTCCATGTACGACGGGGCCTCGGCCGCGGGCGAGGCGGCCGCCATGTGCCGGGAGCGCAGGCGGGAGCGTGTTTTGATCTCAGGCGCGGCCAACCCCATGGTCATCCGGACCATAAAGACCTACTGTGAGGGGGTCAACGCCGCTGTCGAGATCATCCCTGTCAAGGACGGGAAGACCGACCTGGACGCCCTCAAGGCCATGCTGCGCGATACCGACGCGGGGGTCTACCTCCAGCAGCCCAACTACTTTGGCATGCTGGAGGACGCCGGAGCGGTAGGGGAGCTGACCCACGCCGCCGGGGCTAAGTTCATCATGGGGGTCAACCCCATTGCCGCCGCGATTTTGAAGACGCCAAGGGCCTGTGGGGCCGACATCGCCGTGGGCGAGGGGCAGCCTCTGGGCATGGCCCTGGGCTTTGGCGGGCCCTACCTGGGCTTTATGGCCGCCACCCAGGAGCTCCAGCGCAGGCTGCCGGGCAGGATCGCGGGGGAGACGACGGACGGCCGGGGCAACCGCTGTTTCGTCCTCACCCTCCAGGCCCGGGAGCAGCACATCCGGCGGGAGAAGGCCTCCTCCAACGTCTGCACCAACCAGGCCCTGTGCGCCATGACGGCGGCCGTCTACATGGCCGCCATGGGACCTCAGGGCCTCCGGCAGGCCGCCGAGCAGAGCTATTCCAAGGCACATTACCTGGCCGCAGAGCTTGAAAAGGTAAAGGGCTTTACACGTTTGAACCAGGGTGAATTCTTCCATGAGTTCGTCATGACGTGCCCGGTCCCGGCTAAGGAACTGCTGGCCCGGCTGGAGCGGGAGGATATCTTGGGCGGCCTCCCCGTGGAGGGTGGTATCCTCTGGTGCTGCACCGAGAAGAACAGCAGGGCCGACATGGACCGCGTCGCGGCCATTGCAAAGGAGGTGGCGGGCGTATGAAACTGATTTTTGAGCGCAGCGTCCCCGGCCGCGCCTCTACGCTGCTGCCGGCGTGTGATGTGCCCGTGACTTCTCTGCCCGAAGGGGTGAGAAGGGAAAGCGCTTTACACTTACCTGAGGTGGCTGAGATCGACCTCTCCCGCCATTACACCGAGCTTGCAAAGCAGGTCTTCGGCGTAAACGACGGGTTCTACCCTCTTGGCTCGTGCACCATGAAGTATAATCCCGCCGTCAACGAGGAGGTGGCCGCCCTGCCCGGCTTTGCCGGCGTGCACCCCCTCCAGGAGACCCATACCGTCCAGGGCTGCCTGGAGGTGCTGGCGACGGCGGAGAAACTGCTGGGCAAGGTCACCGGTATGGACGCCATGACCTTCCAGCCTGCGGCGGGCGCCCACGGCGAGTACACCGGCATGCTCATCGTCAAGGCTTACCACAAGGCCAGGGGGGACCTGGGCCGCACCAAGGTCATCATCCCCGACTCGGCCCACGGCACCAACCCGGCCACCGCCGCCATGTGCGGCTTTCAGGTGGTGAATGTGCCCTCCGGGAGCGACGGCTGCGTGGATCTGGACGCCCTGCGCGCCGCCGTGGGCCCCGACACGGCGGGGCTGATGCTGACCAACCCCAATACGCTGGGCCTCTTCGATAAAAATATTTTGGAGATCACCAAGATCATCCACGAGGCGGGCGGCCTCAATTACTACGACGGGGCCAACCTCAACGCCATCATGGGAATGGCCCGTCCCGGTGACATGGGCTTTGACGTGGTGCACCTCAACCTGCATAAGACCTTCTCCACCCCCCACGGCGGCGGCGGCCCCGGCTCCGGCGCGGTGGGCGTCAAGGAATTTTTGGCCTGCCACCTGCCCCTGTTCCATGCCGTGGAGGATGCCGCCGGGTTCCGCTTTGAGGACCCCGGCGCCACCATCGGCAGCGTGAAGGAGTTCTACGGAAACTTCCTGGTGGTGGTCCGCGCCCTCTGCTACGCCCTTACCTTGGGCGAGGCGGGCCTGCGGGATGCCTCCCAGATGGCGGTGCTGGGTGCAAACTACATGCGCGTCAGGCTGGCGCCTTACTGCCCCATGGCGTCTGAGGACATCTGCATGCATGAGTTCGTCATGTCCCTGGCCGACCTGAAAAAGGAGACCGGCGTCTCCGCCAAGGACGTGGCCAAGGCCATGCTGGATTACGGGATGCACGCCCCTACCATGTACTTCCCCCTCATCGTGGAGGAGGCCCTCATGGTGGAGCCCACCGAGACCGAGAGCAAGGAGACTCTGGACTGGGCCTGCGGCTGTATCATCGAGATTTTGAAGAGGGCAAAGGAGGACCCTGCGGCGGTCCAGGCCGCCCCCGTCCACACCCCCATCGGCAGGCCCGACGAGGTCACCGCCGCCCGCAGCCCCAGGCTGCGCTGCGTGTTCGGAGGGTGACATGGCGGAGTTTGACCTGATCGTGATCGGCGCGGGCCCCGGCGGCTACGTGGCCGCGCTGGAGGCCGCCGCTCTGGGGAAGAAGGTGGCCATCGCCGAGCGGCGGGAGGTGGGGGGTACCTGCCTCAACCGGGGCTGTATCCCCACCAAGGCCCTGCTCCGGGCGGCCCGCACCTACCGGGAGGCCACCCACAGCGCGCAGCTTGGCATCACTGTAACCGGGGCGGCCTGCGACACGGAGGCCATGTACCGCCATGTAGGCGAGGTGACGGCTGCCCTCCGGGGCGGCATCGAGACCCGCCTCAAGAAGGGGAAAGTAGAATTCCTTTCCGGCACCGCCCGTATCGAGGGAGAGAGGAGGGTCAGCGTGGCGGGGACCGAGTACACCGCCGAGCGCATTCTGCTGGCCGTCGGCTCCCGCCCCGCCCGACCGCCCATCCCGGGGCTGGAGCTCCCCGGCGTCGTCACCAGTGACGAGCTGCTGGCGGGCCAGGGGGCAAACGGGGCGCGCATCGCCATCATCGGCGGCGGCGTGATCGGAGTGGAGTTCGCCCAGATCTTCTCTGATCTGGGGCGGCAGGTTACCATTCTGGAGGCCTTGCCCCGCATTCTCAGCAACATGGACCGGGAGCTCTCTCAGAACCTGGGCATGATACTCAAAAAGCGGGGCGTGGATATCCATGCGGGCGCGTCCGTGAGCGGGATTGAAACCGAGGAAAACGGGCTGGTCTGCCACTATACGGAGGAGGAGGTCCCCGGTGAGGTGCGCTGCGATTGTGTGCTGGTCTGCACTGGCCGCCGCCCGGCCACCGAGGAGGTCTTCGCCCCCGGCGTGGGGCCCGAGCTGGACCGGGGCTATGTCCATGTGGACGGGAGTTTTGAGACCGGGATGAAGGGTGTATACGCCGTGGGCGATATCGTGGCCGGAGGCTTTCAGCTTGCCCACGCGGCCGAGAGCCAGGCGAGGAACGCCGTCCAGGTCATGTTCGGCGCAAAACCTGTAAAGGAATTAAGCTTTATCCCATCCTGCGTCTTTACCGACCCGGAGATCGCCTCGGTGGGCCTTACCGCCGACGAGGCGAAGGCGGCCGGTCGGGCGGTGACGGTGCGCAAATCCCTCACCTCGGCCAACGGCAAGTCGCTGGTGGAGGGGGCGGAGCGGGGCTTTGCCAAGCTGGTCTTCAACGGGGAGGACGGCCCTCTTGTGGGTGCGCAGGTCATGTGCCCCCACGCCTCCGAGATGATCGGCGGGCTGACCGCGGCCATAACGGCCGGCCTGACCGAGGCGCAGCTTGCAAGGGCGGTCTTCCCCCACCCGACGGTGAGCGAGATTTTGAGTCTTTAAGTAACTGAAAAAAGCGAGAGGCCGGCGAGAATTTCGCCGGCCTCTCGCTTTTTTCGGTCAGGACCGCTCCAGTTTCACCACTTGCGCCTCTATACCGTCGAGGAACTCCCGGTCGTGCTCCACCAGGAGCAGCGTGGGGCGGTAGGTCTTGATCAAGGCCTCCAGCTGCATCCGGGAGAAGAGATCAATGTAGTTGAGCGGCTCGTCCCAGATATAGAGGTGAGCCGCCTCACAGAGGCTACGCGCCAGCAGGACCTTCTTTTTTTGCCCGGCGCTGAACTCGGCCATGTCCTTTTCAAACTGCGTGCGGGAGAAGTCCAGCTTGCGCAGCATGGCCTTAAAGAGGCTCTCGTCCACCCCGCAGGACTCGATATAGTCCGACAGGCGGCCTTGGAGGAAGGAGGCGTCCTGGGGTACCACGGAGAGGACAAGGCCGGAGGCCAGGGACAATTTGCCCTCATGGGGGAGGTCCTGCCCCGCGATCAGCCTGAGCAGGCTGGATTTTCCCGCGCCGTTGCGGCCTGTAAGGGCGACGCAGTCACCCTGCATAACGGTAAAGGAGATAGGCTTGCAGATGGGCCCGTCCCCGTAGTCCATGGATAAGCCGGCGGCCTCTACCAGCCGCCTTTGGGGGTGGACAAGCGGATAGAGCTTCAGGTCCGCGGCCTGCTCAATGTTCTTCAAAAGCCCCGCCTTTTCCTCGGCGGCCTTGTACCTGCGGGTTTCGGTCGACTTGGCGCGTTTCATCATCTTGGCTGCCTTGTGGCCGATAAAGCCCCGGTCGGCGGCGTGGGTGCCGATTTTGGAGGCCTCCGTCGTGTCCGACCAGTCCGCCGTGCGCCTGGCCGCCTCCTCCAGCCGATTCACCTCCTTGCGCAGCCTGTCGTTCTCGGCCCGTTCCCAGGCGTCCCGCCGGGCCTTGTTCTCCCACCAGACCGAGAAGTTCCCCTGCGTGACCTGAATGTCCTGCCGATTGATGGAGAGCGTGTGGTCGGTGCAGCCATCCAGGAAGGCCCGGTCGTGGGAGACCAGAATGAAACCCCTTTTGCGGGAGAGGTATTCGCTTACCACCCGGCGGCCCTCCAGGTCCAGGTGGTTGGTGGGCTCGTCAATGAGGAGGAAATTGCCGGGACGCAGGAAGAGGGTGGCCAAAAGCACCTTGTTCTGTTCGCCGCCCGAGAGGGTGGCGTAGGGGCGGTAGAGGACGGTGTCTTCCACCTCCAGGGCGGAGAGCTCCTTGTAGATCTGCCAGGACTCCAGCTCCGGGTTAAGGTCCTCCAGAACATCGATGGTGTTTTTCGCCGGGTCAGGAACAGGGAAGGGGAAATAGTTGAAGGCGACCGAGGCCGAGATACCGCCCCGGTATTCGTATTTGCCCTGCAAAAGCCGCAGGAGGGTGGTCTTGCCCCGGCCGTTGCGTCCGACGAGACCCAGCCGCCAGTCGGTATCGATTTGAAGAGAGACGTTTTCGAAGACGTTCTCGCTGCTGCCGTCATACCCGAAGGTGAGGTTTGAGACAGAGATCAGAGACATAAAATCACTTCCAGACACAAAAAATGAGACGCAGGAAGAACAACCTCCCCGCGCCCCACGTTGGGCAAGAAAGGAGGGAGGACACGCAAACCGACTTCCCGCGCGGGATATGACAAAGGGAGCGGCTCACCGCCGCCCTCGCCCTATCCACAGTCACAGAAAGTTATTTGCGCATCTTCCCGCCTCCAATTCCTAAAATATAATAGCTGTAACGCGGCTATTATACCCAGTTTGCCCGCATTTGTCAAGGAAAGAGCCCACAGCGCATAAGATGGAGAGACGGAACGGGGGTGGAACGGTGGAACAGCATTTCAGCCTGGGGCAGCGCGGGGGGGCCCTTCTGGTCCGGGATGAGGGACCAAGGGCGGTCTTTGAGGCCGAGCTGCCCGACGACGGGCGGGGTCTATACAAAGCGTATGTCTGCGGCAAGGGGGGCAGCACGCTCCTGGGCACACTGACGCCGGAGCGAGGCCGTCTGCGCCTGCGCAGGACCATCCCCATCGGGGAACTGGAGCGGCGGGGCTGCTGGCCGGTGACGGGAGCCGAGGGGCGGCTGGAGTTCTTTTTCAGCCGGGACGGGCAGCGGAGCGCCTGCGCCCCGGGCTGGAGTCGGGAGGAGAACCCCGCCCGGCTCATGGGGGAGCGCCTTTTGGCCCGGTCCGCGGGCGAGCTGCGAGGCGCCCTGCTCCGGCGGGAAGAGGGAGGATTTTCCCTGGCCGCGCCTATGGAGAAGGGCGGAGCCTTTCCCATGACGCCCCTCTTCTGCTTTGCCAGCTTGGAGACCCTGTGCGAGCGGACCTACGCAGTTTTTCATTTTAATGGGAGCGGATACCCTGTTTTATGGAATAAAGAGGATACGGCGGGGAATACTGAGGGGGCAAATCAGTAAAAGGAGTGAAAATGCCGTGGCAAATCTCACCAGCAAGGAGCTCTTCGCCCTGTCCGACCAGCTTGGAATGGAAAAAGTCATGTGCTGCAAGTATCGGGCGGCGGCGCAGGAGTGCACCGACCAGAGCATAAAACCCAAGTTAGAGCAGTACGCCAACCAGCACAAACAGAACTATGATTGTCTTCTGGGATATCTGAAATAAAGGGGGAACCGTACCAATGAACGACCAGGAACGTATGCATGACCTGCTGCTTACTGAGAAGAAGGCCACCGATAACTACGACACCTTCGCCTCCGAGTGCACCAACGTCCAACTGAGGGACGAATTCATCAAAATCTTTACCCAGGGCCACCAGACCCAGACCGAACTCTTCCAGACCTCCCAGCAAAAGGGCTGGTATCAGGTGGAGCAGGCCCCCGAGAACAAGATCACCGCCGCGTACCAAAAATATTCCAGTGACAAGCCCCAGTAAAAAATAGTTTGTAACTTGGGAGCAGGGCAGGCCATTTTGGCCCGCCCTGCTGTACATTTTTGAGAAAGTATGGTAGACTAAGTGCCGCCAGAAAACAAAGGAGGAAAAGACAGTGGAACAGAAAAAGAGCAAAAAGGGCCTTATTATCGCATTGATTGCGGCAGTTGTGGTGCTGATCGCCGCCCTCGCCATCTACTCTGCTACTCGCCCCGACGCATCGTCCGGGGTTAAGAACATCACCGTACAGGTTGTCCACGGCGACGGCAGCACCAAGGACTTCAAGCTGGATACCGAGAGGGAATTTCTGGGCCAGGCCCTGGCGGACAGCAATTTCGTCGAGGGCAGTCAGACCCAGTACGGCCTCTACATCCTCACCGCCGACGGCGAGACGGTGGACGAGGCTAAGCAGGAGTGGTGGATGGTGTCCAAGGACGGCGAGTCCCTCATGGTAGGGGTCGACAGCCAGCCCATTGCGGACGGGGAGCACTACGAGCTTACCTTTACCGTGGGGTATGAGTCCTAAAGAGAGCCTTGCGGCGGATCCGGCCTGAAGAGGGCCGGGCCATGCCGTACAAGATTGAGGGATAGTATGACGGATTATTTTCATCTATTGGCCGCGCCGGACGAGATCAGGGCCATCAGCACTTTGGGCCTTGCCCATCTGGGGGACGGGGTGTTCGAGCTGATGGTGCGTGCCTGGCTGTGCATGCACGGCAAAGCCACCCCCAAGGGGCTCCATCGGGCAACGGTGCGCTACGTGGCCGCCCCCGCCCAGGCGAAGGCCGCGGGGAAGATCCTGCCCCTACTCACGGAGGAGGAGCAGGACGTCTTCCGCCGGGGGCGCAACAGCAGCCCCCACACCATTCCCAAGGCCGCCAGCCGGGAGGAGTACCAGACCGCCACGGCCCTGGAGGCTCTCTTTGGGCACCTCTATCTGCAGGGGAGGACCGAGCGGCTGAATGAGCTCTTCGGCGTGATGATGGAGGAATAGAAAATGGCATTGGACGCAATTTGCCTGTCGGCGGTGGTGGAGGAGCTGCGCAGGACCCTCGTCGGCGGGAAGATAGACAAGATCTACCAGCCGGGCCGGGACGAGGTCATCCTCGCGGCGCGGGGCGCGGGGAAGAATGTAAAGCTCCTCCTGTCGGCCAATCCCAGCCACCCCAGGCTCCACCTCACCGAGGCGGTGCGGGAGAATCCGGCGGAGCCGCCCATGTTCTGTATGCTCCTGCGCAAGCACCTCACCGGGGCGCGGATTCTGGAGCTGGAGCAGCCCTCTTTAGAGCGGGTGGTGGTCTTTGTTCTGGAGTGCTTGGACGAGCTGGGCGACCGGGTGGAGCGGAAACTGGTGCTGGAGGCCATGGGCCGCCGCGCCAACCTCATTTTGCTGGACGGCGAGGGCCGCATCACCGACTGTCTACGCCGGGTGGATACCGACATGTCTGCCCAGCGTCAGATCCTGCCCGGCATGTTTTACCGGCTGCCAGAGCCGCGGCCCGGCGTGCCCCCCCTCATTGGGCGAGAGCTGGAGTTTCAGGGCAGGGCGGCCGACCTGGAGGCGGTATACGCCCTGGAGCGGGAGATCAGGGCGGGGGGCGGCAGGCCCTTCCTGCTCCTGCGCGGCGGCAAGAGCGCCGACTTCTCCTTTATGCCCATTTTGCAGTACGGGCCGGACACCGAGCTGAGGGAGTACGACACTTTTTCCCATCTGCTGGACGACTTCTACGCCACCCGGGAGGACGCGCGGCGTATGGGGCAGAAAGAGCAGGAGCTTTTGAAACTGGTCACCCGCGCCCGGGAGCGGACGGCCCGCAGGATCGCCCAGCAGGAGCTTGAGCTGGCCGCTACAGCGGACCGGGAGCGCAAGCGGGAGCTTGGGGATATTCTCACCTCCAACCTCCATGTGATGGAGCGTGGGATGGGGAGCATCCGCCTCATGGACTTCTACGATGCGGAGGGCGGGCAGGGTGACATAAAACTGGATCCCCTGCTTACCCCCCAGCAGAACGCGGCACGCTACTATAAGGAGTACAACAAGGCAAAGACCGCCCAGCGGGTGCTCACCGAGCAGATAGAAAAGGGCGGGCGGGAGCTTGGCTATCTGGACAGCGTGCTGGAGAACATCACCTTGGCTGAGGGGGAGCGGGATTTACAGGAGATCCGCCAGGAGCTCATAGAGACGGGCTACCTCCGCCGCCCCGCCAAGGCAAAGGGCCGGGAGAAGACGGTGGCGGGCAAGCCGATGGAATTCCGCTCGTCCGCGGGCCTGCGCATCTCGGTGGGCAAGAACAACAGCCAGAACGACCTGCTCACCACAAAGTTGGCCGGACGGGGGGACATCTGGCTCCATACCCAGCGGATACATGGCTCCCACGTCATCCTGTGGACCGGCGGAGAGGGGCCGGATGTCCAGAGCCTCACCGAGGCGGCCTCCCTGGCGGCCTATTTTTCTCAGGGCCGGGAGGGGAGGCGGGTGCCGGTGGACTACACGCCAGTGCGCTTTGTGAAAAAGCCCGCGGGGACCCGGCCCGGCATGGTGGTCTACACCACCTATCAGACCGCCGTGGTGGACCCGGACGAGAGTCTGGCGCGGAGGCTGCGGGTAAAGTAGACACGGAAAGGAGTGAGACCCATGAGTCCCTGCAATATTCTCGTCGTAGAGGACGATCAGGACATCAACCGCCTCCTATGCAAGATACTGGAGGGGGGAGGCCACTGCTGCCGCCCGGCCTTTTCGGGCAGCGAGGCCATGCTCTGGGCCGGACAGTACGAGTATGACCTGGTGCTTTTGGACCTGATGCTCCCCGGCCTCACGGGAGAGGAGTTTATCGCGCAGATCCGAAAGAGCAGGAACATGCCCATTATCGTCCTCTCCGCCAAGGCGGGACTGGAGAGCCGGGTGGAGGTCCTGGGTCTGGGGGCCGACGACTTTATCCCCAAGCCCTTTGACATCGCCGAGGTCCTGGCCCGTGTGGAGGCCCAGCTGCGCCGGTACAAGCAGTTTTCCACGCCGGGGCAGAGTGCCGGCCGCCTGACCCACGGCGACCTGGTGCTGGACCGGGAGGGAGTCACCGTGACGGCGGCGGACAAAGAGGTGGTCCTCACCGCCCGGGAGTTTGAGATACTCGCCCTTCTCATGGCGTCCCCCAAGAAGGTATTCACCAGAGAACAGCTCTACGAACAGGTATGGGGCGGAGAGTACATGGGGGATGACAACACAGTGAACGTCCACATCTCCAATCTCCGGGCAAAGCTGGCCAAGGCCAGCGACGCCGAGTATATCAAGACGGTATGGGGGATCGGATTCAAGATGAACGAGGAGAACGCGTAGGGCGGGGGGAAAGCCCCCGCCGCCGTTTTTCTCTTGCGGGGCCGCGCCTCCCCTGGAGCACACTTCGCGGCGGCATAACCGCTTTCAAGTTAGGCGTGCCAATTGGCGCCGAACTTTAAACTTTCTTTACTCCTTCTTTACGACGGATTGTTGACTTGCGGCTATACTGGCATCAAGTTCAAGAAAAGAGAGGTTGATGCTGCATGGCAGAGCATGTGCTCGTCACCCATGCCCTCACTAAGCGGTACGGCAGTACCGCCGTGGTGGACGGCGTGGACTTAAACATTGAAAAGGGCCAGATCTACGGATTGGTGGGCCGCAACGGAGCGGGCAAGACCACCATCATCCGCATGGTCTCCGGCCAGACCGTGCCCTCCGGGGGCGCACTGGAGCTCTTCGGAGCGTCGGACACCGCGGGATTGGAGAAGATGCGCTCCCGCACCGGCGTCATGGTGGAAATCCCCAGCTTTTATCCCTATCTCACCGCCCGGGAGAATCTCGAGTACTACCGCATCCAGCGGGGCATTCCCGGTAAGGAGTGCGTGGAAGAGGTGCTGCGGCAGGTAAACCTGACCGACACAGGCCGTAAGAAATTCAAGAATTTCTCTCTGGGCATGAAACAGCGGCTGGGACTCGCCCTGGCGCTGATGGACCATCCGGACGTTCTCCTGCTGGACGAGCCCATCAACGGGCTCGACCCCGAGGGCATCGTGGAGTTTCGCAACATCCTGCTGGACTTGAACCGTAATCGGCAGACCACTATTTTGGTCTCAAGCCATATCCTGTCGGAGCTCGCGAACCTCGCCACCCATTATGGTTTCATCGACAAGGGCCACATGCTGGAGCAGATCTCCGCCAAGGCTCTGGCTGATAAGTGCCGGGCCTGCCTGGAAGTGGGCGTGGAGGATGCGGCCAAGGCGGCGCAGGTTCTGGAGCAGACGCTGGGGACCCGGGATTACGAGGTTCTGCCTGGTAATGTGATTCGCCTTTACAGTCATTTGAACGAAGCCGCCCAGGTTACTCAGGCCCTGGTGAGCGGCGGCGTAGCCCTGCGCTCCATTGAGCAGAAGGGCGCCAACCTGGAGGACTATTTCCTCGCTATGATCGGGGGTGTCCACCGTGGTTAATTACCTTCGCTCGGAATTCTACAAGGTCTCCCACCGCAAGTATACCTACGGGTTCCTCCTTGTCCTGCTGGCGGGAGCAGCCTTTCTCGTGGGTACCTGGGCCTATACCAATTCCAGGGGCAACAATATCGGGTTCTCCGGCGGCGTGGGCATTTTGGCTATGATGCTAAACTTTGGTTACTACCTGACGCTCATCACCGGGGATCTCGCCTTCTCCGACCAGTACAAGTTCAATACACTGAAAAACGAAGTCTCCTACGGACTTCCACGGGTCCGCTCCTACCTGGGCAAGCTGGTCACAGCCTGCGTGGTGGCGCTGGCTGCCTGCGCGGTGGTAATCGGGGTATACATCGCTCTGTGCTGGGTGCTGCTGCCCCACGACCCTGCGGTGGATGGAGAGGTACTGAAGGGAATTGCCTTTTCAGTTCTTGCCATGCTGCCCCTTTGGCTGGGCGCGCAGGCGTTGACCATCTTTTTCTTCTTTACCTTCAAGAGCTCTACCGCCGCATCTGTCGCGGTGGTCGGTGTGCTCATGGGGATACCGGAGCTTTTAAAGCTGCTGGCCTATTTTGTAAACCCCGGTTTTGCCTCGGTGAAACGGTTCCTCCTCATCGGCGCATATGAGACGATGCCTGCTCTGGGGGACTGGGCCACGCTGGGGTATGGCTGCGCGGTGGGCGCGGGATGGTTTTTAGTCGCCACCGCAGCGGGTATCCTGGCACTGCGGAAACGGGAAATCAACTGATGCGAAAGCTCGATGGGGGTGAACGCGGTGCTCAACTATCTGAAGGCGGAGCTCTATAAAGGGGCCCTCTGGCGTGCGGCGCTGCCGGTGGCCCTTCTCCTGGGAGCTTTGGTGGTTCTCTTACTTCTCCTCACATGGGCGACCAGCGCGAACTGGCAGCTTATAGACTCGGTGACCTTCCTGCTGGATATGATGGTATTGGGGTTTTTCCTCCTCATTTTGCCGACGAGTGCAGTTTTTTCAGAGCAGTATAAGCATAAGACACTGAAAAATGAGGTGTGTTTCGGCATTCCCCGTGCCCGGGTTTATCTGGGGAAACTGCTGGCCTCCGTTGTGATGGCGGCCATCCTCTGCGTATGGATGATCTTACTCTGGCTTGGGTTGAGCACTGCTCTGTTCCAAGCCGCCCCAAGGGAAGAGCTGGCGCGGGCGGCCGCCAGACTGGGCCTGGGGCTCCTGACTGCCCTGCCGCTGTGGCTTGGAGCGCTGGGGCTGTTCCACGCGCTCCAGTTCACGCTGAAAAGCACCACCCTTGTTTATGTTTTGTATCTGGGCTATTTCATTGCCGTGGAGCCCATTGTGGGGCTGCTGGGGCTGTTCAACGAGGAAAAGATGGGACCTGTTTTCTTCGGTATTTGTTCTCTTCTCTCTAAGTGTACCCTCTCCTGGCCGTTGGAGGGGCTGTCGGTTGGTCTGGGCCTGGAGCGGCTGGCCTGGGCCTGGCCGATAGGGTTGGGATGGCTCGCCGTCACCACCGCCATAGGGCTTGCACTGTTCAGCAGACAAAACATTCAATAGGGAAGAGGGAAAGTGATGGCGGCGGTACTTGCGGTGCTGTTCGGGCTGACCGCACTTGGTCTGGCCGTCCGGGTCTATACGGCGGAGCGGTCCATTCGGGACGCGGCCCGGCAGCTCAGAGAGGCCGGGGCAACGGGCAGCACCGCGAAACTGCGCCTCTCGGCGCCCAACTCCTCGGCGGAGGAGCTGATTGCCGCCATCAACGGTCTTTTGGAACTGCGCACCGCCGACGAGGCCGACTTCCGCCGCCGGGAGGCTGCCCTCCGCCGCCAGATCGCCAACGCCTCCCACGACCTGCGGACCCCCCTTACCTCCATCCTTGGCTATCTCCAGCTCCTGGAGGGGGATACCCTGGGCGCCGAGGAGCGGCGGGAGTACCTGGGCATCGTGGAGAGTCGGGCAAAGGCCCTCCAGGAGCTCATCACCAGCTTTTACGACCTGTCCCGTCTGGATGGGGGCGAGTATCCCCTGGTGCGGGAGAAAATCGATCTGGGGGCCATCCTCAGTGAGCTGGCTGCCGCCTTTTATAACGACCTCACCGACTCAGGCCTGACGGTGGAGGTGGACCTGGCCGAACCCCTTCCTCTTGTGTGGGGAGATTCCTCCGCAGCCCTGCGCATCTTTACCAATCTCATCCGCAACGCTCTGGATCACGGGAGGGGGACCCTCTCCATCCGGGCATACCGGGATGGGAACGAGGTGGTCACCGCATTCCAAAACGGCGCGGGCGACTTGACCGCCGAGGCGGCCGGGCACGTCTTCGACCGCTCCTTTACCTCAGACAGGAACCGCACCGGCCAGAACGCCGGTCTGGGCCTCGCCATAGTAAAGGCCCTGGCCGAGCAGATGGGCGGCAAGGCCGAGGCCGTTCTGCGTGACGGGCTCTTCACCCTGGCGGTACGGTGGAAAACTTAAAAAGCTTTTTATGAATAGGCCTCCCGCCGCAAATGAATGTGGTGGGAGGCCTTTCCTCTGATATTCCGGTGCCCGGCTCCATGCGGGTAAAAGGGGAGAAGTCTTTGCGAATTTTGGGTTGACAAGCGCGGCGAAATATGGTATTATCATCTTCGCATTTGGTTGGAGTTCGGACGTGGAGAGATGTCCGAGTGGTTTAAGGAGCCGGTCTTGAAAACCGGTGACTCGAAAGAGCCGTGGGTTCGAATCCCACTCTCTCCGCCACTTACTTTTTCGATCGGGAGAGAAAGTAAGCAAAGGGGGCTTTCATAAGGGGTACCCCAGGCCGGATGCGAAGTGAATATGCTCGATTGAGTTTTGGACATGCGGAAGTACCCAAGTGGCCAAAGGGGCTCCCCTGCTAAGGGAGTAGGCGGCTAATACCCGTGCGAGGGTTCAAATCCCTCCTTCCGCGCCAGGTTGTACCCCCTTGTAATTGCTAGAAAGTCTAGCGATTACAAGGGGGTACAACTTATTTTGCCTGGGAATTCATTCATTGGGGGGCCTCTCCAGAGTTCCCAATCATTTGTACTTGAAAAAATAGTTACATTTTGTTACTATTTGCTTGTCCAGCGAGGACAACACTTTTAGGAGGTCACTGCCATGTTTTTCAATTTCGGTAACTTTAGCAATTGCTCCGACCTGTTGAAGGCTCTTTTCCAGTACATCAGCAACGGCTGCCAGAACTCCTAAGTCTCAACACTTGCGGCTCCGCTCAGGCGGGGCCGCTTTTTTATTTCTCCTCGCCTATTGCAGGGGCGCTTGGCATTGAACTGCTTTTATGGCTGCGCGTCCCGCAATGCTTTTTTCATAAACTCCTGTGTGCTGATGCCGGACGGACGGTTGTAGCGCCCGAGCAAATAGAGGCATGACGGATCGCGCGTGACATAATTCATCTTTTCGTAGCATGACAGGCTCGCCTTGAAACCGACCTCCTGTACGATATCAAGGGATTCCTCACTTACATGGCCGTATGGATATGCAAATGTAACGGGGGTTACCCCGGATTTTTCAGCAAGGGTTTGCTGCAGCGCTGAGAGGTCCCGGCGCAACATGTTTTTATAGTCCTCTACCCCCTCATTGGGCTTTTTCTTAGCGCCTTTTCTTGTCCCGTCATGGTGCAGATTATATGTATGGCTGCCGATTTCAACATATCCCGTCTCCTGCAGCTCGGCAATGTCGTCCCATGTCATATGCGCGTACCGGGGATCGAGGTCCTCCGTATCTGAAAAAATATCTGTAAACTCCCCCACGACGTTTATCACCGCGCACATATGGTATTTCTCCAGCAGGGGCAGCGCGTTGGTTTTATTATTGAGGTATCCGTCATCAAAGGTAAGGACGACCGGCTTTTCCGGAAGGGGAGCATTGCTCTTCGTATAGGCGATGAGATCTTCAATCAGGATTGTTTCAAAGCCGTTTTCCTGGAGGTATTTTAAATCCTTTTCAAGCTCCTTGGGTGAGAGCACGAATTTATTTTCTTTTTGGGTGTCCGCGCAGATACTGTGGTACATAAGAATTGGTACGGGAACTCCCGGCTGCGCTGAAACGGGTGCTGAGGAGCATCTGTAATAATTGCCCAGCGAACCAAATCCGATCAGCAGAAGAAGTACGACAGCAAATCTTTTAAGGCTTTGTTTTTTCAGAAGAACGACCTTCATAGCATACTCCCCTGGAATACCCTTTGGTCAATATGGAACTCCCCGCCCGCCAGGCTGCAATTCCATAAATCCCAATGGGGGTATCCCCTCAATTATTTCCCGTAATACACAATGTATGCCACAAAAGAAAAGGTATACGTTATGTGCCGGGACGAAATGAAAACCGCCCCTGGGGATTGCTCCCTGGGGACGGTTTATGATTCAGGCGGGCTAAGAACAGGGGTTTGGTCTGTCCACCCTGCAATCCTTGTAGAGCTTTTCGGCGCGCTCCCAATTTACGACATGGAACCAATCGTCAATATATGCCGCCCGCTCATTGTAATGTTTCAAATAATATGCGTGCTCCCATACGTCAATGGCCAGAATGGGACACAGATTCTGTTTGATCGGCGTATCCTGATTTGCGGAAGTCACTATTTTTAGATTCCCGCCCTGATTTAAGACGAGCCATGCGTATCCCGACCCAAATACAGACAGCGCCTGCCTCTTAAATTCATCGAAGAAGGATTCAAAAGTTCTGAAATTCTGTATGATTGCATGATAAAGCACCCCGGCTTGGGACAGCGCCGCCGAATTGGACATGCCGTTGAAATAAAAGATGTGATTATAAACTCCGCCGCCGTTATTGATTATGGGCTGCCGGATGGCGGCAGGCAGCCTCGCTGTGTTTTTGATTAGCTGTTCCAGCGAGAGATTGTGCAGTTCCGGGTAGCCTTTCAATGCGGCGTTGAGATTGTCTACATAGGTCTGCAGATGTCGGTCGTGGTGCAAGTGCATCGTTTTGGTGTCGATATATGGCTCAAGTGCATCGTAATCATAAGGGAGCGGGGGATTCACGAATGGGTAATGTTCATTCATAACAAGGGCCTCCTGACTTATGTTGTTATTATAGTATATTCATCGGTTTTTAATATCTACTATGAGTTTGCACCGAGTGAGGAGCTTTCGTTATATGATTGCTTGGTTACACAGCTTGAATTTGGGTATGCTAAATCAGGGTGATAACGTGAAATTCGAAGATCCTGCGATGAAAAACTACTTTCTATCTCTGCCGCAAGGGGTAAGGCGCTATTTGGAGGACTCGGGCGTCGAACTCTCCACCCTGGGGGAGCTGATGATGATCGGAGAACATTTTAAAGAGAATCCTCCGCCAGCGGAGCAAGGAACCATAAAAGGAACATCGAGGTGAGAACCGTGGACCCAAGGAAAAAACGAACTCCAATTGTCGTAGACGGCGACGGCGACAAGCCTATTCCCAAGGACGTTTACCCGGTCATCGACACAGACCTTGCGCGGGATAACGTGGAAAACGATCTCCCCGCCGCCGATCTGGAAGACCTATAGACCCGCGCAGCCCCAATATGAGCTGAGGAGGTGAGAGAATGCGCAAGTATCCCGATATGTACGAGCTGTTCAGGAACGATTCCCAGGCCAGGCAGTATTTTGACAAGCTCCCGGAGTATGTCCGGGATCAGATCAGTACCCGCGCTAGCGGCGTCAACTCATTTGAAAGCCTGAAGGATTACGCGGAAAACCTGCTGCGCAGGGACGATTAAGGAGCTTCGGCTCCTTTTTTGTTTTGTCCAGGCATCATAGCCGTGAGGGGCCGCCGATTGCCGTCCTTCGTGAGCGGTCGAATCATGACTGTTTCTGTTACATAGAATGCTGCGGGGCCTGCGGCCCTCTTCTCAGAGGCTGCGGGCTGCCGGACGCATGAAATTGGAGGTATCGGTTATGGACATTTCTTCTCTGGGCATCGCCAGCGTGGCGGCAATCACGATGATCTGCTATCTGGTGGGGCTTATCGTCAAGGCCACGCCGCTGGATCATAAGTTCATCCCCGTTGCCTGCGGGCTGGCCGGAGCGCTGATTGGCCTTTTGTGGTTTGTCTCCGGATTTCCGGACTTCCCGGCGGGTGATCCCATCACTGCCGCCGCCGTGGGCATCGTCTCGGGCCTGGCGGCTACGGGAGTCAATCAGGCGTATAAGCAGCTCAAGGGGGAGTAGGGTCATAGCTACCGCGATTGCGGCGCCGTGAGCGGTGCGCTCCGGGCCCGGGGCAATATGCCGTAAAGACAACCGCCCCCCGGGGAGTTTGCGCCGTCCCCTGGATGATCGGGCATGCACAAAAGCGGCCCTTATTCGGTGATTTGGGCGTAAGGGGAGAGGCGCCGC
>DATMXU010000118.1:0-5965 GCA_035562355.1 Pseudoflavonifractor sp. | reverse complement strand
GTTTTAATAATGGACAGCCTGTTCCGGCTGTTTGTGAGGAATTCAAGATTGCACATAGTACCTTGTACAACTGGATAAAACAGTATAGTCCAATCGTGTCTCCTAAAATAGTCTACTCACCCGCGGAATTTTATAATGTGGCCCGTAAACTGGAGACAGCTGAACATCAGCTGCAAATCATCGCGCTATCAAAATGTATTGAAGATATTCCACTACAAAAACGGCTTGAGTTGTTGACAGATCTATATGAGCACAAAAAGCAATATAGTGTGCATGAGCTTTGTAATGCTTTAGGTGTTGCCAGAGGGACCTTTTATAACCATATTTTTAGAAAGGCTGATTGGACAGAGCGAATTCAAAAGCAAGAGGAATTGATGTTTCAGGTACAGCAGATTTTTGATGACAGTAAGCAACGATATGGTGCAAAGAAAATTCGGACAGTCTTAACTGAAAATGGTGTGCGGATCAGTTTCGATAGAATCCGTGGAATTATGCAAGAGCTAGGCCTCAAAAGTATTCGCTGTAACTCAAAACAAGAATTCAAGAAACGGCAGGCCTATTTGAAACGTAATATTTTAAACCGTGATTTTACAGCGGAGCAACCGAACCAAGCCTGGGTAAGCGACATTACATATTTCAAAATTGATAATCGTCCCATTTACCTCTGTGTAATTATAGACCTGTTTTCTAGAAAGGTAGTTGGATTCAAAGTCTCCAGAAATATGAGCACCCAACTCGTAACAGCGACATTCCGCTCCGCTTTTTCAGAGCGTGGACGACCTGAAGGATTATTATTCCACAGTGATCGAGGCACACAGTATACATCCCGCACATTTGTTCAGTTACTCCAGGAGTGTGGAGCAAAGCAGTCATTTTCCAATACTGGACGCCCTTGCGATAACGCTGTAGCAGAGGCGTTCTTTTCGACATTCAAAAGGGAAGAGGCATATCGCAAAGATTACTCATCCGAACGGGATTTCAGCAAAAGCGTAGAGGAATATATTCACTTCTATAATAACGTGCGATACCATATGACTCTGGCCTATAAGACACCAGCACAGTTTGAGAAGTTGTATATACAGCGCCATAATAAAGACCTAGTTATTTGATATAGCGTGTCTAAAAAAGCGGATTTGCAAAATAATTCTCTTCTGAAATTTCAGCTTTTCAATAAAGTGGGAATAACAGGTGCAAACTAGAAACCCTGGATTTCCAAGGGGTTTAATAACAAATACACCGTGCTTTTCGAAAAAATTGTTCGAAAAGCACGGTGTATTCATTTGGTACGGGTAGTGGGGGTCGAACCCACACGGATTTCTCCACAGGAACCTAAATCCTGCACGTCTGCCAATTCCGCCATACCCGCATATTTACCAGCAGAAGGGTTTACTTAAGTGAAGGGATAACAGTAAAAAATATCTTAGCACCCCTCCGGGAAAATGTCAATTGAATCACAGGGACAGAGCGATTATAATAATATTACCCAAATGTGCAACACGTATTTTAATAGTGAGCTGTTTATGAGAGATTTGGAAGGGGGACTTTGGCATGAAGAGAGCGCCCAAGATAGCGGTAGTACATGATATGTGCGGGTTCGGGCGGTGCTCCATGACGGTGGCGTTTCCGGTGCTGGCGGCTATGGGCGGGCAGTGCTGCCCGGTGCCCACGGCCTACCTCTCGGGACACACCGGTTTTCCCGACAGCGGGCGTGCTGTTTTTCACGACATGACGGAACAGATCCCCGGCGTCGTCTCCCACTGGGAAGAGCTGGGGGTAGAGCTGGACGCCATCTACTCCGGGTTCCTCGGCTCGGCGCGGCAGGTGGACCATCTCCTCTCCTTTTTCGCCCGCTTTCGGCGGGAGGGCGCCCTCGTTCTGGTGGATCCCGTCATGGGGGACCACGGAAAGCCCTACCGCACCTGTACGCCAGACCTGCGCGCCCGCCTGGCGGAGCTGGCGGCCCAGGCCGACGTGATCACCCCAAATCTGACCGAGGCCTCCCTCCTGCTGGGGGAGACATACCGGGAGAGCCCGGACGCCGCCACCCTCCGGTCCTGGCTGGAGCGGCTCTCTCTGGAGGGACGGCGCTCGGTGGTGATCACGGGGATCTCAACCACCCGGTCGGAATTGGGGGCGGCCTGTATCGAGCGGGCGAGTGGAAGGATCTTTTTCGCCATGGCCCGGCGGGAGAAGGGGAATTTTCCAGGCACGGGGGACCTCTTTGCCAGCGTTTTGCTGGGGGCCCTCCTGCGGGGGGAGGGGCTGCAGTCTGCCGCCGCCGCCGCCGTAGACTTCGTAAGCAAGAGCGTTCACCGCACGCTGGCCCTGGGCACCCCGGCTTTGGAGGGCGTGCAGTTTGAGGGATTGCTTGGGGATTTGACGCAATAGACCAAGGCCCCCCGGAGCCTCTGCTCCGGGGGGCCTTTATCACGGGATCAGTTTCCGCTGTGGGAAAAATCGAGCGCATCCAGAAAGTCCTCCCAGGCCTCTGGGTGACGGACGTACCAGACAGGGCATTCCTTACCGGTCACGTCGTAGTGCCGGATGATCTGGCTGCGGTCCAGCTTGTAGTAGTCCACCAGCCATTGCACCAGTGCCACCAGGCTGTCCATGGTCTCGTCGCCGAATTCCCCGGTGGCGTCGCCGTGGCAGACCTCGATGGAGAGGGTGTCGTAATTGCGCTGGCTGGAGGCATAGGCTACCTCGTCAGAGGGGACGGCCTGGAGTACCTCACCCTTCAGTCCCACGATGAAGTTGCTGCTGGCGTGGGTCTCGTGGCTGCCGGCAAGGCCGGCGAAATAGCTGCGGTTCTGGACCGCCGTGGTACCGGGATTGCCCGTGTTGTGGATGACGATGCCGTTCACCGCCTCCAGCTTGTCGCCTGACCGGGAGTACGCGTTGACGGGGAGGAGGGCCTGCTCCACCCACTCGGGCGCCACAGCCGCCGGAGGAGGCGTATTGTTCCTGAAGACCAGCAGCCACACGGCCAGAAGGAGCAGTACGGCAGCCAGCAGAGCTGCGGGCAGCCGCAGGGAACGGGGCAGCCTCCGCCTGTGCTTTCTTCTCCTGCGCGCCACCGTTTTCACCTCTATCGTATCATAACTGCTTTCAGTTATTATACCATGGAAAGAGCGGTTTCGACAGGGGGCGGGGGCAGGTGTAAGAAAATTGTCACTTTATCGCAGCCGGAACAGCGCGACGGGCTGTACGCCCTGGGCGCTGAGGGCGGCCAGATAGAGCACCGCGCCGAAGAGGATGCAGGAGATGCAGGCGACCGCTCCGTCCACACCGCTGCCCAGAAGGAAGTGGAACAGCAGGTTCACCACCAGCCCCATGAGAAGGGAGGAGAGGGCGGGGGCGGTGCCCCACTGGAAGAGGCGCAGCTTTACCTTTGTGGCCCCCCGCACCTGGAACCACCTGAGGACGACCCCCAGCGCCGAGCTGCCTACGAAACCGGCGACATATCCCCCCAGGCCCACGCCGGGGATACCCATGAGCACATAGGTACAGATGAGCTGCACCGCCCCGCACAGGAGGGAGGTGCGTGCCGCCGCCGCTTGCCTGCCCACTCCGTTGAGCACGCCCCCCAGCACCGACTCATAGCACGAGAGGAGCACCCCGACTGAGAGGGGAACGATGTAGCCCCCCACGGTGGGCTCTTTGAAGAGGTAGACGCCGATGGTGGGGCCCAGTACGACCATCAGAGCCATGGCGGGCATAGTGAGCACGCTGGTACCCAAGAGGGACTTGTGGATGCGTCTCCTGGCCTGGTCCATCCGCCCCAGGGCGCAGCTCTCGGCCAGCTTGGGTACCAGCACCAGACCCAACGCCCCGATAAAGGCGGTGGGCAGGTAGAGCATGGGCACCGTCATACCGCAAATGACGCCGAAGGCGCTCATGGCCGCCGACACATCCATGCCCGTCGCCACCAGACGCTGGGGGATGAGCACCGCGTTGGCCGAGGCCATCAGGTTGCCGAGCAGGGAGGTGGCAGCGATGGGGGCGGCGATGGAGAAGATGGTCCTGTTCAGTACCCCGGGAGCCTCGCCCGGCCCGGTCAGTCCTCCCGGACGGCCCATGTCGCGGTGATACAGGGCGGTCTGGGTGACGGAGGAGAAAATTTCCGAGCAGCACATACCGATGACGATGATAGCCACCGTCCATTCCGGATTCTGGGGCAGGAACGCGACCAGCAGCCCCAGGACGGCCCCCGTGCGGATAAATTGCTCGGCGAGCTCGGTGAAAGCGGCGGGGCGGACGTTGCCCGTTCCGTAGAAGTAGTGCTTGTGCAGGTTCTCCACGCCGGTGAGCAAAATACAGGGGAGCAGTAGCAGTAACCCCGCCTGGGTCCGCGCGTCGCCCAGCAAATGGACCGAGATGGGGTCATACAGCAGGGCGGTGACGGATGCGACCAGGACAAAGAGGACAAAAAACGCCACAAGGCACCGCCGCAACACCTGGGAAATGGCTTTCCGGTTCCCGAGCGCGTGGTAACGGGAGGAGAGGTTGGAGACCGACACCGTGAGTCCCACCGCCGTCAGGGACATGACGACCGAGTACACCGGCATGATGAGCTGGTACAGGCCCATCACCTCGGCCCCAATGAGCCGGGAGAGGAAGATTCGGTAGATAAAGCCCAAAAGCTGGGACACGATGCCGGTGCAGGTCAGCACCAGCGTGCCATACAGCGCGGACGAACGGTTCCATTTCAAAGAAAGCCCTCCCTTGTCGGTCTATTGGACTATATTCCCGGGACAAGCAGGACATGAGAACCTTATTGGAGAATTTGAGAAAGGGAAGTGTCGTCTACGGTTTTCCTTTACAAACGCACCGAAAAAAGGTATCATAAATACAATATCCGGTCAAAAGAGACAATTGGAGTGTTTTCCCATGGCGGCTACGATCATCAACGTTGTTCTGGTTCTGGCAGGCAGCCTGCTGGGTCTTTTTCTCCGGGGCCGTCTCAGCACCCGGTTCTCCTCGGCGGTCACGACGGTGCTGGGCCTGTGTGTTTTAGGTATCGGCGTCTCGGGCATGATCACCACAAAAAACACCCTCTGCGTCATCATCTGTATGGTTGTCGGCACGCTTGCCGGTGAGGCCCTCGACATCGAAAAGCGCATGGACGGCCTGGGTGAGATTCTGCGCCGCAGGCTGGCGAAAGGGGAGGGGAACAGCCGCTTTGTGGAGGGTTTCGTCTCCGCGTCGGTCCTCTTCTGCGTGGGGGCGATGGCCATCAACGGCGCCATGGAGGCCGGGATGCTGGGTAAATACGACGTCCTCATCTCCAAGGGCGTCATCGACGGCGTGACGGCCATCACCTTCTCGGCGGCCATGGGGGTGGGCGTGGCCTTCTCCGCCATCCCGCTTCTTCTGTATCAAGGGGGGCTCACCCTCCTCTTCGCCGCAGTGGGGCGCGTCATCCCCGAGGGCGTGGTGCTGGAGATGAGCGCCGTGGGCGGCGCCATCATCGTTGCCATCGCTATCAATATGCTGGGCCTCTCCAAAGAAAAACTGCGGGTCGGCAATATGCTGCCTGCAATTTTCCTGCCGATTCTGTATCTGCCGCTGGCCACTTGGATATCGAGGCTCATGGGGTAGGACAGCATATTGCCGACCCCACCACGCGAAAGCGGGGGACGGCGCATATGCGCCGCAGGTTGGGGGGGATTCAATTCCCCCAACCGCAAATGAAGGGGGCCCCCGGCAAATCGAAGATTTGCTGGGGAACAATATGCTGCCTGCAATTTTCCTGCCGATTCTGTATCTGCCGCTAGCCGATTGGATTGGCGCTTTCGTCAAATAGGGGAGTAGAGCATCCAATTATTTTGCAAAAAACACAGATTACTCTTGCCAAAGAGATAAGGGGTCTGTTAAAATATATGAAGACTGATTCAGGAAAAGGTGAAGAGGCGTTCACAAAAAAAGCCCGCAATACTTTGTATAAAGTGAACAGATGATTTTA
>DATMXU010000117.1:0-3947 GCA_035562355.1 Pseudoflavonifractor sp. | reverse complement strand
GAATATGAGACGACGTTTTTCCGCCGTCCTTCTCTCTCTGGGCGTCCTGGCTCTGCTCTCGTCCTGTTCCGGAGGGCAGGGCGGCGCGGCCTCCCCCTCTGCCGCACCCACGCCCAGCGCTACCCCTTCCGCGTCCGCTCCCAGCGCCTCCCCCACGGACGGAGGGGAGGCGCGGCCCGCCGGTGTAATGAGCTCCTTTACCGCCACCGACCTGGAGGGCAACGAGTTCGACGCCTCTCTGTTTGCCGACTATGACCTGACCATGGTCAACATCTGGGCCACCTTCTGCAGTCCCTGCATCGACGAGATGCCAGAGCTGGGCGAGCTCCATGAGGAGTATGCCGACAAGGGCTTTCAGATCGTAGGCCTGGTGGCCGATACCCTGAATCAGGACGGCACCCTGGACCCGGATCAGGTGGATACCGCCAAAGAGATTGTGGAGCAGACGGGGGCGGATTACACCCACCTGCTCCCCTCGCCCGACCTCTTCGGCATCGTCGCCCAGGCCACGAGCGTGCCCACCACCTTCTTTGTGGACAAAGAAGGTGTGCAGGTGGGCTACGCCTACCTGGGCTCCCGTTCCAAAGCCGATTGGACCGCCATCATTGACCCTCTGCTCAGCGAGGTGGGAAAATGAGGGCTTTCCTCCGCCGGAACTGGCCCGCCCTGACCCTGGTGACCCTGGGGCTCGCCTTCTCCGCCATTGGCGTATGGCGGGGGGAGACGGCCGTGGTGCTGCGCAAGGCCATCTTCATCTGCATGGAGTGCATCGGCCTTGGGTAGGCTGCGCACCTGGGTACAAATCGGTTTCACCGCCCTGACGAACGGTTACGCCGCCGGCTTTGCCAGGGGGGACATCTACAAGGGCCCGTCCAAGGTCCTCTGCCTGCCCGGCCTCAACTGCTACTCCTGCCCCGGCGCTCTGGGCTCCTGCCCCATCGGCTCCCTCCAGGCGGTCCTCGCCAGCCGGAACTACCGGTTCTCCTTTTATGTCGTGGGCTTTTTACTGGCGGTGGGGGCTCTGCTAGGCCGTTTCGTATGCGGGTGGCTGTGCCCCTTCGGGCTGGTACAGGACCTGCTCTACAAGATCCCGGGGGTGAAAAAGCTCCGCAAGGTCCCCGGTGACCGCTATCTCAAATACCTCAAGTATTTCATCCTGGTGGGCTTTGTCATCGTTTTGCCCCTGACCGTCCTGGACCTTGTGGGCCAGGGCCAGCCCTGGTTCTGTAAGTACATCTGCCCCTCGGGCACCCTCTTCGGCGGCGTGCCCCTGGTGGCGGCCAATCCCCTGCTCCGGGAGGCGCTGGGCTGGCTCTTTGCCTGGAAGGTCGGGCTATTGATCGCCCTGCTCCTCCTGTCGGCCGTGATATACCGGCCCTTCTGCCGCTATCTCTGCCCATTGGGGGCCATCTACGGTTTTTTCAACGGGGTGGCACTCTACCGCTTTCAGATAGACAAGGACAAATGCGTCAACTGCGGGGCCTGCCAAAAGGCCTGCAAGCTGGACATACCCGTCCACAAAACTCCCAACAGCCCCGAGTGCATCCGCTGCGGAGACTGCAAGCGCGCCTGTCCCCACGGGGCCATCTGCAACGCGGGGCGCAAACCCGGCCGGCACGGGAAAGCCCTTTAATTTGCTCTTGTCCCCTCCGGTATTTCGCTGTATAATAAATTGTTGCTGTACAAAAAATTATAGCTGCAACTACCTGAAAGGAGGGGGCCTATGGCGCAGTACGGTTTTATCCATGACAAGCTGGATGTGAAGTTTTTGGTCCTCTATATCCTCTCCCGCGCCGCCGCCCCCCTGGACCGGGACACCCTCCTGGACCTGACCATGGTGGACGACGGGGTGGACTACTTCACCTTTATGGAGGTTCTCGCAGAGTTGGAGGAGACCGACCACCTCACCTGCGAGGACGACCGCTATGCCATCACCGAAAAGGGCCGGAAGAACAGCTCGGTCTGCGAGAGCAGTCTGCCCTACTCGGTCAAGCGGAAATGCGCGCGCAAGCTGGTGGGGGTCAACGCCGCGCTGCGGCGGGATGCCCAGGTCCGGGCCGAGGTCCTGCCCCGAGGGGAGAACGGAGACTGCACCCTGCGCCTGTCTCTGGACGACGAGGCCTCAAACCTCCTCACGATAGAGCTCTTCTCCCCCTCGCAGGCCCAGGCCGAGCGGCTGGCCGAGGGGTTTAAGGCCCGGCCTGAGCAGGTATACAACAGTCTGCTGGACGTCCTGCTGGACCTCTCCGGCAAGGAGGGTACGGCGGAATGACAGAGCCTGTCCTGTTTGGCTTTCCTATCTCTCTGCTCTTTCTCTACTTTATCCTATACGCCTTTCTGGGCTGGGTGATGGAGACCTGCTACTGCTCCATCCTGGAGCGGCGCTTTGTGGCGCGGGGCTTTCTCTATGGGCCTCTCTGCCCCATCTACGGGGTGGGGGTGCTGATGATGATCTGCTGGTTCGCCCCCCTCACGGACAATCCGCTCCTCTTCTACGTGGTGGCCACCCTCTGCATGTCGGCCTGGGAGTACCTGGTGGGTTGGTTTTTGGAGACCACCACCCACATCAAATACTGGGATTACAGCCATTTCCGCTTTAACCTCCACGGGCGTATCTGTCTGCATATCTCCCTCACCTGGGGGGCGCTGGCCTATGTAGTCATCTTCTGGGTCCACCCCTTTGTGGCGGGTCTCCTCGCCCTGTTTCCCGCCGACACGCAGCATATCCTCGCCATCGTCCTGCTGGCCCTTCTGGTGGTCGACACCGCGGCCACCATCCGCGAGCTGGCCCTGGTGCGCCGCATGATGACCCTTCTCAACGAGACCGGCGAGGAGCTCCGGCTCCAGCTGGCCCTGGGCAAGGCCGAGCTCTCCGACTACATAGAAGAGGCCAGGGACAGCCTGGAGGATCGGCTGGACGGCGTGAAGGCCGCCATCAGCGACCGGCTGGACGACGCGAAGGACAGTCTCACGGAAAAGCTCAGCATCCCCTCCGAGGCCGCCGAAAAACTGTGGATCAAATACGACGAACTCCTGGCCAAGGCCGAGCGGGCCAGCCGCCACCTGCGCTATGTGTATCGTGACATGAGCTCGCAAAAGCTGTCCTCCTCCCTCTCGGCCGTGGCCGACGCAGGCCGCAAGTATGTGGCTGAGCACGACAAAAAGCGTGCCGCCAAGCAGGCCGCGCGGAAGGAAAAGAAAAACAAGACCGACTAACACCGGATTGGGAGTTTCAGGCCGTCCTGGAACTCCCAGTGCTTTTCTAAGAAATGTGAGCACCTGCCGATGACCCACCCGTTGATCAGTGCGCAGACGACGGTTCCCAGCTTTACCCCCTCGAAGTGCCACAGTCCGAAAAAGGCGAAGGACAAGAAGATCGCCGCGAGACAGCTGACGCAGTCGTAGCCGGTTTTGAAGGCATGGATGTCGATGCCGTACCTGGCGGAGACCTCCTTCACAAACAGCTCATAGACCTCGGGGGCGATGTAGGTATGGAACAGGAGAGAGACGCCGGCTGCGCACAGCAGCAGCCCCGAGCCATAGAGCGCAAGGCGGGGCGCCAGATCTCCGTGAGGGATCCCGGCCACGGCCGCCATCGCCCCGTCCAGCACAAGGCCGTAGAGCACGGCGGTGACGAATGAGAAGAGATACGAGAACCGGAAACGCCGCAGCACGGCCATCAGCACGACCAGCAAAACGGCCTGCAGGGTATACTCCGCCATGCCAAAGGTGAAGAACGGCAGGGCCTGGGACAGCTTTAAGTAGACGAGGTATGCGGGAGCCACCACCATGGAGACGCCAAAATCGGCTCCCTCCATAAAGGCGGTTCCCAGCGCCAGGGCGGCCAGGCCGAGGACATAGGCAAGCTCTGTGTAAAATTTCTTTTTTTCCATACTGCCTCCCACTGTAAAAAACAGCTTTTTCCGTTTGTGATAGAAACGGAAAAA
>DATMXU010000116.1:0-6811 GCA_035562355.1 Pseudoflavonifractor sp. | reverse complement strand
GACGCCTTAAAGTGGGGGATCTCCCGATAGGGGACGGCGACGGCGTTTTCCACCTCGTCTCCCATAAAGCCCAGCCCGGAGCCCAGCACCATGGCGATCTTGGGCGCAAAGCCCCCGATCCTGGCACGGATGTAGTCGGCGCTCTCCTGGTACTGGGCAAATGTGTAATTCATCGTCCTCGTCCTCCTTCAAATGTTTGCGGCCCGTCCAGGGCCAAAAACCAGGGCGCGGCGGCCTCTCCGCGCCCTGGTTGCGTGCTGTGTATTACAGCTCTTTTCCGCAGGTCTTGCAGAACTTATCGCCGCGCCCGCAGGTCGCGCCGCAGCCCGGACACTCCCGGGCGTTGCGCAGCACGGCGATACGGCCCTTTAGCTCCTCGACTCCGGCGTGTTTCTCGTCCAGGCTCTTCAGCATGGACTCCACGGCGTTCTGGTCGCTCTCCCTGCCCAGATGGGCGTCGTATACGACCTGGCCGATGCTTCGCAGCAGCTCTCCGATGTCGGTCTTCAGGTCGAAGATCTTCATGTTGAGCTTAGCGATATCCACCATCTGTCCGGCGTATTTTCCCGCGCAGCGCGCGGTGGTCTCAGCTGCTTCGCCCACGGTGGCAGCGGTGTCCCGGACCCTGTCCAGCAGTTCTTTCACGTGTTCATCCATGAATAAAGACCTCCCTTAGGCTTTTACACCATAGTATGCGCCGGAGCTGATTAGTGGTATTCTACATCGGGGCCGGGGAAAATGCAACGTCATATGTCTGCTCCTGATCAGGATCTCGCACCCTTGCCCCAGGTATGGACCAGCAGCTCATATTGGGCGGGGTTGATGCGCACCTTTCCCCGCACGATGGACAGGCACCCCATCTCTTGCAGCCGGAGAAGGCAGCGGTCCACCGTCTTCACGCTCATGATGAGCTCGCTGGCGATGGCCTGCCGCGTCTTGGGCATCACCGTGGGGCGGTTCGCCTCAGGCGGGTGTTGCGTGCAGTGGCGCAGCAGATAGATGGCTGCCCGGTCAAGACTTGAGCGGAAAGCCGATTTCCCCCGGTAGAAGGAGTTATCGTAGGTCTTGCGGTCGCACAGGGCGGCGGTCATGCGCAGAAAGGGCAGGTCGGTGTCCAGAGCGCGGGCCACCAGCTCGGCGCCGCACCGCAGCACCGTGCAGTCCGTCCCGGCCATGACGCTGGAGGCGTAAGTAGGGATACCCGCCAGCAGCTCCAGATCGGACAGAATGCTGGGCGCATCCAAGGTGATAAAATTTGACTTTTTTCCATCCTCGGTCTCGCCGAAAGTGACCAGCTCTCCGGCAAGGAGGAAGTAGGCGTACTGCACGGGGTCCTCTTGCCACACCACCACCTGCCCGGCCGGCAGGTTTACAAGCTGCCCGGCGGCAATCAGCTCGGGGGGGATTTTTGAGAGAAACTCAGCGACCTTCGGGTCGCGTTGCGCGAAACGGGAAAGGTCCAATCCAGCCACCTCCAGAGAATGATACTATATTTTACACCAAAATACGGGAAAAAGCAATGAAATCAAGCCTCGCGCCCCTGTTCCGCCGCATAGAAAAAGGCGGCCCGGATTTTCCGGGCCGCCCGCGTATGCGTTATGCCGATTGTTTACCTCCGGTACCGCTCCTGCGGCACGTAGGTGGTGTGCAAAATCTCATGGGCCTTGTGGCTTCCCGGCTCGCCCAGGAACTCCTCATAGACCTGCTGGACCACCGGGTTCTCGTGGCTCTTGCGATAGGTCTGGCCCGCGTCCTGGGCGTAGAGGGCGTTGGCCCGGAGGGAGCGCAGGTCGACCCAGTTGCGTACGTCGGCGTGCTGGATGGGCTGGCCTCCGCCGTTGACGCACCCGCCGGGGCAGCCCATGATCTCGATAAAGTCGTACTCCAGCGCACCCGATTTCACCCCGTCCAGCACCTTCTTGGCGTTGGCGAGACCGGACGCCACGCAGACCCGCACCGTCTTGCCGGGCAGCTCGTAGGCAGCCTCCTTGATACCCTCCATGCCCCGGACCTCTGTAAACTCCAGGGGTTTCATCTCGCCCTGGGTGACTACCTCGACCACCGTGCGCAGCGCCGCCTCCATCACGCCGCCGGACGCGCCGAAGATGGTGGCCGCGCCCGAGGCGAGGCCCAGCATCTCGTCGGCGGTATCGTCGGGCAGGTTTTGGAAGAGGAGCCCCGCCCGGGTGATCATGCGGCCCAGCTCCCGGGTGGTGAGGGAGATGTCCACCGGCAGCCAGCCGTTCTGACGCATCTCCTCCCGCTGGCACTCGTACTTCTTGGCGGTGCACGGCATGACGGACACCACCACGATGTCCTTGGGGTCCAGGCCCATCTTCTGGGCGTAGTAGGTCTTGACGAGGGAGCCGAACATGCTCTGGGGGGACTTGCAGGTGGAGAGGTTGGGGATCATGTCCGGGTGGTGCTGCTCGCAGTAGCGGATCCAGCCGGGGGAGCAGGAGGTGATCATGGGCAGGGCCCCGCCATGCTGCACCCGGTGGAGGAACTCGGTGCCCTCCTCCATGATGGTGAAGTCGGCGGCGTTGTCCACGTCAAACACCTTGTCAAAGCCCAGGCGGCGCAGGGCAGAGATCATCTTGCCCTCCACGTTGGTGCCTACCGGCATACCAAAGCACTCGCCCAGAGTGACCCGGACCGACGGCGCGGGGCCGACCACCACGTGCTTGGTGGGGTCGGACAGGGCGTCCCAGACCTTGGCGGTGTCGTCCCTCTCCTCCAGAGCGCCGGTGGGGCAGGCCACGATGCACTGGCCGCAGGACACGCAGTCCACCTCGTTAAGGTCTCGGTCGAACGCGCAGCCTACGTGGGTGTCAAAGCCGCGGTCATTGCAGCCGATAACTCCCACCTCCTGGTACTTGCGGCACACGGCGGTGCAGCGGCGGCAGAGGACGCACTTGGAGTTGTCCCGCACCAGATGGGGGGCCGAGGCCTCGATCTGGGGGAGGAGATTGTCGTTGGAGTAGCGCACCGCGTCAATGTTCAGATCGGAGGCGAGCTGCTGCAGTTCGCACTTCCCCGAGCGGGAGCAGGTCAGGCAGTCCATCCTGTGGTTGGACAAGATCAGCTCCAGGGTGAGCTGGCGGGACTTGCGGACCGCGTCGGTGTTGGTGAAGACCTCCATCCCCTCGTTCACGGGGTACACGCAGGAGGCCACCAGGCTTCTGGCGCCCTTGACCTCCACCACGCAGATGCGGCACGCGCCGATCTCGTTGACCTCCTTCAGGAAACAGAGGGAGGGGATGCGGATGCCCGCGGACCGGGCCGCCTCCAGGATGGTGGTGCCGGCGGGCACAGTGACGGGGATGCGGTCGATCATCAGGTTTACCATATTCTTTTCCATAACTCTATCCCCTCCTTAGCCCATCAGAATGGCGTTGAAACGGCAGTTGTCCATGCACACGCCGCACTTGATGCACTTGGACTGGTCGATGACGTGGGGGGCGCGCACCGCGCCCGAGATGGCATCGGCCGGGCAGTTCTTGGCGCACATGGTGCAGCCCCGGCAGTTCTCGGTGATCACCGTGTAGCGCAGCAGCTTTTTGCACACCTTGGCCGGGCAGCGTTTATCTACGATGTGGGCTACATACTCGTCCCGGAAGTGCTGAAGGGTGGAGAGCACCGGGTTGGGGGCCGTCTGGCCCAGGCCGCACAGGGCGCTCGATTTGATGTGGTGGCAAAGCTCCTCGATGGTGTCCAAATCCTCCATCGTGCCCTCGCCCTCGGTGATCTTGGTGAGGAGGCCCAGCAGCCGCTTGGTGCCGATACGGCAGGGGGTGCACTTGCCGCAGCTCTCGTCCACGATAAATTCCAGGAAGAACTTGGCGATATCCACCATGCAGTTGTCCTCGTCCATGACGATGAGGCCGCCCGAGCCCATCATGGAGCCGATGGCGCCCAGAGACTCGTAGTCGAGGGGGGTGTCGATGAGGCTGGCCGGGATGCAGCCGCCGGAGGGGCCGCCGGTCTGGGCGGCCTTGAATTTCTTGCCGCCGGGGCAGCCGCCGCCGATCTCCTCCACCACGGTGCGCAGGGGGGTCCCCATGGGGATCTCGACGAGGCCGGTGTTGGCGATCTTGCCGCCCAGGGCAAAGACCTTGGTGCCCGTGCTCTTGGGGGTGCCGATGGCGGCAAAGGCCTCGGGTCCGTGGTTCAAGATCCAGGTGATGTTGGCGTAGGTCTCCACGTTGTTGAGGAGAGTGGGCCGCTCGAAGAGGCCCTTGTTGGCGGGGAAGGGGGGGCGGGGGTGGGGCTCGCCCCGCTTGCCCTCAATGGAAGTCATCAGGGCCGTCTCCTCGCCGCAGACAAAGGCGCCCGCGCCCAGGCGGAGCTCGATGTCGAAGGAGAAGGCGGAGTCGAAGATGTTCTTGCCCAGCAGGCCGTACTCATGGGCCTGGTCGATGGCAATCTGGAGCCGTTTCACCGCGATGGGGTACTCGGCCCGGACATAGATGTAGCCCTGCTGGGCCCCGATGCAGTAGCCCGCGATGGCCATGGCCTCCAGCACGCTGTGAGGGTCTCCCTCCAGCACCGAGCGGTCCATAAATGCGCCGGGGTCGCCCTCATCGGCGTTGCAGCAGACGAATTTCACCCCGTCGGGGCTCATAGCGTCGTGGGTCATCTGCCATTTGCGGCCCGTGGGGAAACCCGCGCCGCCGCGGCCCCGGAGGCCGGAGGCCAGAATGTCGTCGATGACCTTTTGGGCGGGGATGTGCTCGGTGAGGATCTTGCCCAGGGCGGCATAGCCGTCCACGCCAATGTACTCGTCAATGTTTTCGGGGTTGATGACGCCGCAGTTGCGCAGCGCGATGCGCAGCTGGTGCTTATAGAAGGTGGTCTCGGCAAGGCTGGTGGCCTGGCCGCCCTCGTCGCTCTCCATGTGCAGCAGGCGCTGGACGATGCGGCCCTTCACGATATGCTCGGAGACGATCTCAGGCACGTCCTCCGGGGTCACCTTGGTGTAGCATGCCCCCTCGGGGTAAATCATCACGATGGGACCCATGGCGCACAGACCGAAACAGCCGGTCTTCACCACCTGGGCCTCCTCATCCATGCCCTGGGCCTTCAGCTCGCGGTCGAAGGCCTCGATAATCTTGGGACTGTTGGAGGAGGAGCAGCCGGTGCCTGCGCAGACCAGAATGTGGGAACGGACTAGATTCATGTTTCCTCTCCTCCCTTATTCCGCCGCGCCGATGGTGTACGCGGAGACGACCTGGTGGTTTACCAGGTGGTCGGCCACGATCTTGGGCACCATCTCGGGCTTGAGCTTGACATAGGTGACCTTCTCCTCGCCGGGGAGATAGACCTCGGCGATGGGCTCCAGACGGCACACGCCGATGCAGCCCGTCTGGGTGACGGTGATGTTTTTGAGGCCCCGCTTGTCCACCTCTTCGAGGAAAGCGGACAGCACCGGGCGGGCGCCTGCGGCGATGCCGCAGGTGGCCATGCCGACGACGACCCGGATTGTATCGTCCCCGCTCTCCCGCATACCGACCTGACGCTGCATTTTCTCGCGGATCGCTTTGAGTTCTTCCAGAGTTTTCACGAATTCATCCCCAATTCGATTTATGATAGACTGCTCCCCTTCGGGGGATAGCCAATTGTTACCGCGCTGAGATCAGCTTGCCTGTGGTTTTTTCTGTGTTAGGTGCGTAACCGCCCCATAGAGGGGCTGGAATGGGAAGGGTCAAACGGGTGCGAGCGCCGCCTCCTGCTCGGTGGCGTACTGGCGGATCCACAGGAACACGTCGGGGTCGGCCAAAGAGACCTCCGGCCCCAGCGCCTCCCGCAGCTCCCGCGTGTCAAACCGCCAGCTTCCCCGCTCCGCAGTATGACCGTAGCTCAGCTCCACCTCCGGCGCGCCCTGAACCAGCAGGGCGATGGTCTCCCCCATGTCCCCCAGAGGGGGGCAGTCGATATGCCCCGCGGCGAAGACGCACCGCACAGTGGTGCCGACTCCCAAAGTGCTCTCCACCGTCAGGCTGCCCCCGGTCTGCTCGGCCGCCAGGCGGAGGAGGGGGAGCCCCAGCCCCACCTTACGGGTGGAGCGGGTGGTGGTAAATGGGTCGGTCACCCGGGCGAGGAACCCGGGGTCCATGCCCCTGCCGTCGTCCGCGATGACCAGCGTGAGCCATCCGTCCCTCTCCGTAAGGGAGAGGTCAAGCCGCTGGCATCCCGCCGTCAGGGAGTTCTGGGCCAGGTCCAGGATATGTAGCGACAGCTCTTTCATAGCGTTTCCTTGTCACGCTCCGCACGCCTCGCGGGCGCTCCGCGTTTCTATTTATATTTGTCCAAAATCGGCCCTACCTGGTCGGGGGTCAATCTGCCGTACACATCGGAGCCGATCATCATGACCGGGGCCAGACCGCAGGCGCCCACGCAGCGGCAGGCGTCCAGGGAAAAACTGCCGTCCTTGGTGATGGAGCCGGTCTTGATGCCCAGTTTCTTCTCCACGGCGGTGAGGATGTCGGCCGCGCCCTTGACATAGCAGGCGGTGCCGAGGCAGACGGAGATCTGGTTCCGACCCTTGGGGTTCAATGTGAATTGGGCGTAAAAAGAGGCGACGCCATAGACCTCGGAGAGGGGAATATCAAGCCCCTCGGCGACCATGATTTGGACTTCTTCTGGCAGATAGCCGAAAATTTCCTGGGCGGCCTGGAGTACGGGCATGGTGGCGCCGGGCATACCCTTGTGCTCCGCGATGACCTGACGCAACTGGTCTTCCTGCTCGGGGGTTCCGTTGTACGGCACAACGGATTTGCAGTTTGGCATGTTGGGTTTCCTCCTTTTGTTT
>DATMXU010000115.1:0-4795 GCA_035562355.1 Pseudoflavonifractor sp. | reverse complement strand
GGCACGGATATTGCATATATAAAAGGGCGAGGTGGAAGACATGACAACGAGAGACTTTGAACTGCTGTTTACGCCGGATACACATGTGCGATTTGTCAGCGGTTTTGTCTTGGAAGCGGGGCGCTTTAATTCAAAAATTGAGATTTGCTGCGGAGAGAAATGCCTGGACGCCAAATCCTTCTGGGGCATGTTATATGTGAGCGTTTCTCCGCGCATGTGCTTTACGCTGAGGGCGGAGGGGGATGACGAGCAGGAGGCGCTGGCGCGATTGTCAGCCTATATTGATAAATACCAGTGATTTTTTGGGTTATAAAACGCTGGCTGCCTCAAGGAATACCATATAAAAAAGTAAAGAGAGGGTTTCGAGGTGTATACAAGGCAAATAACCATTCGAAATAAGTCTGGGCTTCACGCAAGGCCAGCGGCAGATTTTGTCAAGGAGGCGGTGAAGTTCAAATCCTCCATTAAAATTAGTAAGACGGGACGGCCGGAAGAGGCAGTCAACGCGAAATCGCTTGTATTGGTGTTATCTTTATCGGTCGCGCACAATGGGCAGATCGAAATTTCGGCGGAGGGCGAGGATGAGCGGACGGCGGTTGACACACTGGTTGCCGTTGTGGACGCCGGTTTCGGTGAAGGGGAGTAGCGGTATGGAAAAGCGGGGACTGGCCATTTCTGACGGTATTGCCTGTGGAAAGGTGCTGATTTACGAGCCCTATAAACCGCC
This sequence comes from Pseudoflavonifractor sp., assembly GCA_035562355.1. GTDB lineage: Bacteria > Bacillota > Clostridia > Oscillospirales > Oscillospiraceae > Pseudoflavonifractor. Next base: position 4,068 of record DATMXU010000115.1, on the reverse strand, counting down.
GGAAGGCGCTGTGTACGAGGCGGACCGCTTAGAGAGCGTACAGGAGAGGCTGGACGCTTATTCGCGGGCTCTCGAAAGTGCGCACCTGGAACTTGAAAACATTTTTAATGCCGTTGCCGAGTGTGTGCCAGAGAAAGCAAAAATATTTCAGGCGCATCAGCTTTTGTTGGAAGACGCCGCGATCCATCAGGACATACAGGAGCGAATTATAAACGGAAACCCCGTCTCTCAGGCTATAGCTGATGTTTTTGCCCTGTTTATAGATATGCTTGGGCAGGCCGAAAACGCTTTTACCAATGAGCGCACGGCGGATCTAAAAGATGTGCGCAATCGGATTCTGCGCTGTCTGGAAAGAAAGCCTGAGAGGAACCTGTCACTCCTGCTGGAGCCGCGTGTGATCTTTGCCCGGGAACTAGTCCCATCCGATACCGCCACAATCGACCGTAAAAACGTCCTCGCGATTGTTACGGAGCTTGGCGGCGCTGCCTCCCACACAGCCATCGTTGCCAAAAGCTATGGCATTCCAACCGTACTGGGCGTCGAAGGGTTTCTGCCATGCGCGGCCGACGGAGATGACGTGATCGTTGATGGGGCGGCGGGCCTTGTGATCTTACATCCGGACGCGCGGCAAATGGACGATTACCGCCAGAAACAGGTGGCCGCCGAAAAATGCCGGCAGGCCGCACGGATATACCGGGATATCCCGGCGGTCACGCAGGATGGAACCGCTATAGCAATTGAGCTGAATATTTCATCGGCCGAAGGCCTTTGCGCCGAGGACATCGCCATCTCCGACGGCGTTGGCCTGATGCGTAGCGAGTTCTTGTATATGCAGAGCAAGGACGGGCCGCCGGATGAGGAGACCCAGTTTCGGGAATACAAAGCCGCGGTGTGTGCCTTTCAAGGAAAGCCAGTGATTCTTCGGACGCTGGACATCGGCGGTGACAAGCAGCTGCCATATATGGCGTTACCAAAGGAGGACAACCCCTTTCTCGGGAAACGGGCGCTGCGCCTGTGCCTGGAGGAACCCGCCATTTTCCGGACGCAGCTTCGCGCAGCGCTCCGGGCGTCACATTTCGGCGAGCTTTGGCTGATGTTTCCCATGGTCAGCACTTTGGAGGATTTTCGCGCGGCTAAAGCGTTTACCCAAGTGGTGATGGCGGAGCTGGATAGGGAAAAAATTCCTTACAATAAGAACATTCCACTTGGCATTATGATTGAAGTCCCTTCCATTGCGCTGATTGCGGATCAGGCGGCGCGGGAGGTTGACTTTGCGAGCATCGGCACAAATGACCTGTGCCAGTATCTTATGGCGGCTGACAGGCTCAACCCGTCTGTAGCGGCTTATTATCAGAGCTATCATCCGGCGGTCTTCAGGCTGATCGGGCATGTCGCGGAGCAGTTCTCCAGAAATGGAAAGCCATTATCTGTCTGCGGGGAAATGGGAGGGAGCCCCGCCGCGGCAATTGCGCTTGTCGGGCTTGGCCTTCGGATGCTAAGCATGGGCGCCACCGATATGGCGGCAATCAAGCGGGCGATAACCAGCATAACAACACAGGAGGCCCAGCGCATTGCCGCTGCGGTGTGCGTTTCGGAGAAAGCCGATGAGGCGAAACGTATATTGACTGAAGCGGCCGAAACTATTGCTCGCCGACCCGCCGCTCGGCAGGATGTTACGAAGGCCTCGGCAAAAAACAAAACAGAAGTGAGGTGAGGGAAAATAATTCAGGTTATCTTGGCAACACACGCCGGGCTGGGAAAGGCGATGCTTGAAACGGCGGCGATCATCAGCGGAGGAACAGAGAACGTCCAGACGGTCGAGCTGTATCCTGGAGGCGGGGCGGAGGACGTGGAAAACGCATTGCGGGACCAAATATACAAAGCGGGCAGGGACGAGAAGATTCTCTGCCTGGTGGATATTCCGGGAGGGAGTCCCGCCCGCGTCGCGGCGTCGCTTGCGCTGGAATCGCCAAACTTTCATGTTGTCTCCGGGGTGAATCTTGGTATGCTGACAGAAACACTTATGCTCAGGGACAGCATGGACATCGCACAGCTCAAAGAGCACATCATAACGTCGGCGGTGAGCACGATTACGGATGTCGGCAGCAAATTACTTACGGCTTTGTCAGAAGAGCAAGAGGGAAGGGGTGAGCCGCGCACATATCCAAAATAGCAATGCGGGACAGCGCTGTAACACCTCGCTGCTCATCGCCACGGGTTCCCCAAACCAAGCGCGGCACACAATAATAAAGAGCGGGAGGTACGGCGCTGAATCATCTCGCCGGTACCTTCCGCAGAGAGGCGGATTAATAATTATGAGTTTTGGAAGTGTTCTGATTGTGAGCCTAATCACGGGGCTCGCCTATTTACAGCGGCGCATGCTTGGTGACTGCCAATTGGAAAGACCGATTGTTCTCGGCCCGTTGATCGGCTTGCTCTTAGGAGACGTGAGTACCGGCCTGCAGGTTGGCGCATCCCTTGAGCTGGTGTTTATGGGAGCTCAGGCCATTGGAGGCTCCGTTCCTTCGAATGTAGCTATCGCAAGCACGCTGGGCACAGCGGTGGCGATAACCAGCGGATCCGGCTTGGAAGGCGCTCTGCTGGTAGCAATCCCCACAGCCGTTGTGGCCACCTCTTTCGAGCTATTCGCGAAAACAGTGTGCTCGTTTTTGGCGCACGGCATTGACAAATATGCCGAGAGCGGCAACTCAAAAGGCATTTCCCTGGTTGTACAGATCGGCAACCTGGTCCACTTCGTTGCCTATTTTGTTCCCACGTTCCTGGCGCTGTATTTTGGCTCAGGTTTCATTACCAGTATGACAACCGCCATCCCCGACACTATTATGGCCGGTATCAAAGCCGTCGGCATGCTGCTCCCGGCGCTGGGCTTTGGTATGCTGCTGAGCAGCCTGAGCTCCAAAAAATTAATACCCTATTTCTTTATCGGATTTGCCATTGCCGCATATGTACCGGCCTTTGGCGTTATGGGCGTGGCGATACTCGGCGTGGCCTATGTCGCTATACATATCGCTACCGGCAATGCCGCCGCGACTAACTGAGAGGAGGGGATATATATGAGTGAAACGACAAAGGCGACCGTCCACGACGCCGCCACTGAAGGCACTGAAAAGCTCAGTAAGAGAGATTTAAGAAGGCTGTTCTTCCGCTCCAACGCAATCCAGTCTGCCTTTAACTTCGAGCGTATGCAGGGCCTGGGCTGGATATGGGGGCTGCTCCCCCTGCTTAACAAGCTGTATAAGCGCAAGGAAGAGCGTATTGAGGCCTATAAACGGCACTCCGGTTATTTCAACACGCATCCCTGGCTGGTCGGCCCTATTTTTGGCATTGTGGCCTCAATGGAGGAGCGGAAGGCCAATGGGGAGGAGATGGATGAGGAGAACATTCAGGCCGTTAAGGGCGCACTGATGGGACCTCTGGCAGGGCTCGGAGACTCTATATTTTTCAGTACATTCCGTCCCATTGTAGCGGGTATCTGCGCGTCCCTTGCACTTGGCGGCAGTTTTATTGCTCCAATTATCTTCGTGCTCGTGATCAACTTTGTCCACTTTGGGGTACAGTGGTGGGGTGTCCAAAGCGGCTATAAGCAGGCCGACCAGTTCCTTCAGAATCTTGAGGGGATGCAGATCCAGCGCTGGATGGAGGGCGCCACTATTCTAGGCTTGCTGGTTGTCGGGGCGCTGGTTGCGAGTTCCTTGAATATTACGACCCCGCTTACTTATATCGTAGGCGAAAGCAGTGTCGCGCTTCAGGGTATGTTCGACAAGATCCTGCCCAAACTCCTGCCCCTGGGCGCAACCCTGGCCGTCTATGCCTTTGTCCGCAAAGGCAAAAACGCACTGATTGTGATGCTCGGCATTGTTGTTATCGGTTTCGTACTCGGTTTTCTGGGGGTTCTTTAAAATCGACTGGGTATTTTTGAAGAAATGGTCTATGCGCCCGCGGGAAACGGTCACTAAAGCTTCAAAAATGATCCAGTGCAACGCGAGGCTGATCCCCCGACAAAGGAATGCATAAAGAGAGGCAGGGCGGTCGCTGGCCGTCACGGCC
>DATMXU010000114.1:0-3818 GCA_035562355.1 Pseudoflavonifractor sp. | reverse complement strand
GAGCCTACACCCGAGCCCACACCTGCGCCGGAGCCAGTGCAGGCCCTCGACTTTACTCAGCCCGTCCCCGAGAGCGCGCCTGTCGAGAGCGGGTATTTTGACGACGCGGTCTTTATCGGCGACTCCCGCACCGACGGGCTCAAGCTCTACGGCGGCGTGGAGGGGGCCGACTTTGTTCAGCACACGGGCATCTCGGTCTTTGATGTGGGCACCAAGAAGGTCATCCGCATCGACGGGGAGAAGTACACGGTGCTGGAGGCCCTGGCGCTCAAGCAGTATAAAAAGGTCTATCTGATGCTCGGGGTCAATGAGCTGGGCCACAATAACGACGAGGGTTTCCGGCAGGAGTACGCGGCGCTCGTGGACAAGCTGAGAGAGCTCCAGCCCAACGCCATTCTCTACCTCCAGAACCTGGTGTCCATCAACCCGGCCAAGGCCAAGGCCAACAGCCAGCCCAGCTATGTGACCAATGAGAAGATTACCGACTACAACGCGATCATTGCCGGCATCGCAGCCGACAAGCACGCAGCCCTGGTGGATGTGGACGCAGCCCTGGTGGGAGAGGACGGTATCCTCCCCCGGGAGGGCACCACCGACGGGGTGCATTTCACCAAGGACTACTATGTGAGATGGTACGACTACCTCAAAATTCATGCGGTGGACGCCGATGCCTACTGGGTCGGCCAGGCCGCGCAGTAAAGGAGTTGCTTTCCCATGAAAAAACTGCTGCCCCTCGCCCTGTCCCTTCTCCTGCTCCTCTCGGCCTGCGGCGGTGGCGAGGCCGCCGAGCCCTATGACCTGCAGGCCACCCAGGCCCTGGTGGACGCAGGGGCCTTCTCGGTGCCGCTGGAGGAGCTGGACGCCGCCCTTCTCTACGACTTCGAGGGATACGGTATGGACGCCTCCAAGCTCACCGGTTCCAAGGCCCTGTCCGCCTCGGGATATACCGAACAGGCATCGGTGACCCTATGGAAGACGGCAGACGACGCCAAGGCCGCGGTGGAGGCCTTCGGCGTCTATCTCCAGGACATGAAGGACACCTACAAGAGCTATGCCCCCCTGGAGGTGGAGAAATTGGACAACGCCATCGTCTCCCAGCGGGGGACCTCGGTGCTTTTGGTAGTCCCAGCCGACGCCGACGCCGCGAAGGCTGTGGTGGACCGGCTGGGATAGTACAGACAAAAATGAGCACCCCGACGAGAGCGTCGGGGTGCTCATTTTTATTTCTGATACTCGAAATCGAGGTTGTACAGGGATACCGTGTCCCCGTCCTGAATGCCCATCTCCTCCAGGCGCTCAAAGAGGCCGGACTCCCGGAGCATGCGGTCGAACCAGTTGCGCGACTCGTAATCCGAGAAGTTGACGTTGGCCATGGTCTTCTGGAGCCAGGCCCCCTCCACGATCCAGACGTCGTCCTCGTGGGTAATGGCAAGGGGCTCGGAGGTGTCCACCACCGGGGGACGCTCCACATAGGTGGGCTCGTACACCGTGATGGGCGGCAGGTGGGCAAGCTCTCCGGCTGCGTACTGCATGAGCTCCCGGGTGCCCTGCTGGGCGGCGGCTGACAGCTCGAAGAAGGGCAGCCCCTTGGCCTCCACATGGGTCCGGAGGGCGTCCACCAGAGCGCGGTCCTGGGCGATATCCACCTTGTTGCCCGCCACCAGCATGGGGCGGGAGGCGAGCTCGGGGGAGTACTGCCGAAGCTCCTCATTGATGGCCTCGAAGTCGGCCACAGGATCGCGCCCCTCGCTGCCCGACACATCCACGATGTGGATGAGCAGGCGGCAGCGGTCCACATGGCGCAGGAAGTCGTGCCCCAGGCCCACCCCCTCGCTGGCCCCCTCGATGATGCCGGGGATATCGGCCAGGACGAAGGAGACCCCCTCGTCCACATAGACCACACCCAGGTTGGGGTATAGGGTGGTAAAGTGGTAGTTGGCAATCTTGGGATTTGCCTTGCTGACCACGCTGAGCAAGGTGGACTTTCCCACGTTGGGGAAACCCACCAGTCCCACGTCGGCCAGGAGCTTGAGCTCCAGCACCACCACCCGCTCCTTACCGGGCAGGCCGGCCTTGGCGAAGTTGGGGACCTGCCGGGTGGGGGTGGCGAAGTGCTTGTTGCCCCAGCCGCCGTTGCCGCCCCGGGCCAGGACGAAGGGCTCGTCGGTCGACATGTCGCGGATGATCTCGCCGGTCTCGGCGTCCCGAATTACGGTGCCCAAAGGGACACGGATGGCGAGAGGCTGGCCGTCTTTGCCGGAGCAGCGCTTGCCCTGGCCGTTCATGCCGTTCTCAGCCACATATTTGCGCTTATAGCGAAAATCCATCAAAGTGGACATGTGCCGGTCCACCTGGAGGATAATATCCCCGCCCCGGCCGCCGTCGCCCCCAGAGGGCCCGCCGGCGGCCACGTATTTTTCCCGGTGGAAAGCCACCGCGCCGTTGCCCCCCGCGCCGGAGCGGACGGTGATGCGGGCGGTATCGATAAAGTTAGGCATTTGATCTGCACCTCCTGGGTACACGGGCGGCCAAGGGCCGCCTCCACGGGGTTTCTTCGCAGGGGCGAGCTGCGCTCGCCCGCCCAAAGCAAAAGCCTCGGAATGGGACACCCATCCGAGGCTTTTAGTATCACCAAAAAATTGGCTTACTGGGCAATCTCCACAATAGAAACCTGCTTGCGGTCCTTGCCGAGACGCTCGAACTTCACCTTGCCGTCCTTGAGGGCGAACAGGGTGTCGTCCTTGCCCTTGCCCACGTTGACGCCGGGATGGATATGGGTCCCGCGCTGACGGACCAAAATGTTGCCCGCGAGAACCTCCTGGCCGTCGCCGCGCTTGACGCCCAAGCGCTTGGATTCGGAGTCGCGCCCGTTGCGGGTAGAGCCCACGCCCTTCTTGTGGGCGAAGAACTGAAGACCGATTTTCAGCATTTGTTACACCTCCATAAAGTGACTTGTGATGCGGTGGAGCGGGAGGTCAATCCTCCTCCACCACGGAAATATTCTCGGGATACTCCTCGCGCAGCTCCGCGAAATACACCATGAGGGCGGTCAGGAGGGCCTGACAGGTGCTCTCGTTGGTGGCTCCCAAAGCGCCGGGCAGCTTGAGGGTGATGGTATCGCCCTTGACTTTGACCGACGCCTCCAGGCCCAGCACGTCGTTGACGGCGCACTCGGTAAGCCGGACGGCGCTGGTAACGGCGGCGCAGACGATGTCGCTGCCTGCCTCGGCGTAGCCGCTGTGGCCCTTCACCTGAAAGCCCACGATGCGCTCGCCCTCCATAAAAAAGGAGACGGTGGTCATCTTTTTACACGGAGATCTTGCCGATGGTCACCTTGGTGTAAGGCTGACGATGGCCCTGACGTTTGCGGTAGCCCTTCTTGGGGTTATACTTGAAGATGCGGATCTTCTTGCCCCTGCCGTTCTTCACGACGCTGGCCTCCACCTTCGCACCCTCCACCACGGGGGCGCCGAAGGTGGCCTTGTCCCCGTTGATGACGGCCAGAACCTTGTCAAAGGTGATGGCGTCGCCGGCGTTCACATCCAGTTTTTCGATGAAGAGGGTATCGCCCTCGGCCACCTTGAACTGCTTGCCGCCGGTCTCGATGATTGCTGTCATTTCTGTCATTCACTCCTTCATTACGGACTCGCTGTCGTAGGAGGAAGCGCGGAGAGTTCGGAGCGTGACATCACGCGCACTTCACTTGCAACCCCATTCAAAGCGGCTTTGAGATTATATCAGCCAAACCCTGAAAAGTCAAGGGTTTCGCTGTGTTTTTTCCTTTGCTTTTTATACTCTGTTCTGATATAATATTGAAT
>DATMXU010000113.1:0-10102 GCA_035562355.1 Pseudoflavonifractor sp. | reverse complement strand
CCTCTATATAGATTCTAAAGATACAAGAATGGAGGAAACCATCCCATGAGAAAAACTCTGGCGGCGCTGTTGTGCGCCTCCTTTTTGATCGGCTCCGCCCTGCCCGCCTCCGCTGAGGAGACGGCGCCCTCCATGGCCGTCTCTCCCCCAGTGGACTGCACCGCCGCCGTGCTGATGGAGAAGGAGACGGGCACAGTCCTCTTCGAGCAAAACCCCCACGACAAGCTGGAGCCCGCCAGCGTCACCAAGGTGATGACTATTCTTCTGGTGATGGAGGCCCTCGACGCCGGGCGGCTCAAGCTCACCGATCTTGTCACCGTCTCGGCCCGGGCCGCCTCCATGGGGGGCAGCCAGGTCTACCTGAAGGAGGGCGAACAGATGACGGTGGACGACATGCTCAAGGCCGTGTGCGTGGCCTCGGGCAACGACGCGTCGGTGGCCCTGGCCGAGCACCTCGCCGGCAGTGAGGAGGCTTTCGTCCAGAAGATGAACCAGCGCGCCGCCGAGTTGGGCATGACCGACACCAGTTTTTTAAACTGCACCGGCCTGCCCGCCGCCGGGCACCTCACCAGCGCCTATGATATCGCCCTCATGAGCCGGGAGCTCTTGAATCACCCCTCCGTCCGGACTTACACCACCATCTGGATGGACTCATTGCGGGATGGGGCTTTCCAGCTCGCCAACACCAACAAGCTCATCCGCTTTTACGAGGGTGCCACCGGCCTGAAGACGGGCTCCACCGACTCGGCTCTCTACTGTCTCTCCGCCACGGCGGAGCGGGAGGGGATGGAGCTCATCGCTGTGGTCCTCAAGAGCCCCTCCTCGGACAAGCGGTTTGAGAGCGCCAAATCCATGCTCAACTTCGGCTTTGCCAACTACACCCTCCTGGACGTCTACCCCAACGCCGCCCTGCCGCCTATCGACGTACTGCTGGGCGTCACCTCCCAGGTGCAGCCTGAGCTGGCCCGGTCCAGCCGCATCCTCATCCCCAAGTCCGACCTGAACAACGTGACCACTGAGCTGCGCCTGACCAATAATGTGGAGGCCCCCGTGGAGGAGGGCCAGAAACTGGGCGAGATGGCGGTCATCGTCAACGGCGAGGAGCGGGAGATCATCCCCATCGTCGCCGCCAATTGCGTGGAGCGCCTCACCATCCCCGGCATCTTCAAGAAGTTCCTCCGCCAGCTCTTTATGGCGGCATGAGATCCCCGCCCCTTTTACAGTCCGCCAACCCGGACTGTAAAAGGGGCGTTTTATTGCCAGACATAGTTTTATGGGAATTCTCTTTTTTTATTTCACCCGAAATAGGAACATGCCCTTGACGGTTTCCTTCTCTCGTTGTATAATTTACACAAATATTACCCGTATAGCGAACCTCTTTGTGTCAAATTGACAGGCTCGTTTGTGATTGCTTTTGACGTTTTGTAAAAACTGCCATAAGATTTCGGAGGTGCTCCCATGCCAATGCAAAAATCGCCGCCGCCCACAGGCGCGGAGGACAGTCCCAAAGCCGCGTTTCTCCGGGGAGATAGCTGCCGCGCCTATTCGTATCTGGGCGCCCACCCTGAGACGCGGGTTGGGAAGGCGGGCTATCTGTTCCGGGTCTGGGCACCCCGCGCGGCACTCGTTGCCGTTATGGGGGATTTCAACGGCTGGAATGAGACGAGCCATCCCCTCTCCCCTCTGGGGGGTGGCGTGTGGGAGGGCTTTCTCCCCGGCCTGCGCCGGTATGACAGCTATAAGTACGCCGTCCACACCCCCGACGGCCGGGTGCTGGCCAAGAGCGACCCCTACGCCTTCCACGCCGAGACCAGGCCGGGCAATGCCTCCAAGCTGTACGATCTGGGCGGCTACCAATGGGGAGACTCCTCCTGGCTCAAGTGGCGCAGGGAGAACCCCATCTACGAAAAGCCCCTGAATATCTACGAGATGCACCTGGGCTCCTGGCGGCGCACCGGCGAGGGGGAGTTTTTAAGCTACCGGGAAATTACCCGGTGGCTGGTCCCCTATGTCAAGGAGATGGGCTTTACCCATGTGGAGCTCATGCCGGTGACCGAGCACCCGCTGGACGCCTCCTGGGGCTACCAGTGTACCGGCTATTTCGCCGCCACCAGCCGGTTCGGCACGCCCCACGACCTGATGTACCTCATCGACTCCCTCCACCAGGCGGGGGTGGGAGTCATCCTGGACTGGGTACCCGCCCACTTCCCCAAGGACGCCTTCGGCCTCTACGAGTTCGACGGGTCGGCCTGCTACGAGTACGCAGACCCCCGGAAGGGAGAGCACGCCGACTGGGGCACCCGGGTATTCGACTACGGCAGGGCCGAGGTCCGCTCCTTCCTCTTCTCCTCGGCCATGTTCTGGCTGGAGGAGTACCACGTCGATGGCCTGCGGGTGGACGCGGTAGCCAGCATGCTCTACTTAGACTACAGCCGCGATCCGGGGGAGTGGGTCCCCAACATCCATGGAGGGCGGGAGAACCTGGAGGCCATCGACTTCCTTCAGAAACTCAACACCCACGTCTTCGCCGCCCATCCGGACGCGCTGATGGTGGCCGAGGAGTCCACCTCCTGGCCTCTGGTGAGCCATCCGGTGGACCAGGGCGGGCTGGGGTTCAACCTCAAGTGGAACATGGGCTGGATGAACGACATCACCCACTACATGAAGCTGGACCCCTACTTCCGTCAGCACCACCACAAGGACATCACCTTCTCCTTTATGTACGCCTTTTCGGAGAATTTTGTCCTCCCTCTCTCCCACGACGAGGTGGTACATATGAAGGGCTCCTTCCTCAACAAGATGCCGGGACCCTACGAGGGACAGTTCGCCGGGGTGCGGGTTTTCTACACTTATATGCTCACCCACCCGGGCAAAAAGCTACTGATGATGGGTAGCGAATTCGGCCAGTGGAACGAGTGGCACTACGAGCAGTCCCTGGACTGGCACCTGCTGGAGAACAAGCCCAACCGGGACCTCCAGACCTTTTTCAAGGCGGCAAATACATTTTATCTCGACCACAGAGAGCTATGGGAGCTGGACTTCTCCTGGGAGGGGTTCCAGTGGGTCTGCGCCGACGACAGCGCCAACAACTGCGCCGCCTTCCTCCGCAGGGACAAGGCGGGCAGCACCCTGCTGGTGGTATGCAACTTCTCCCCCGTCCACCTGCCAAACTACCGCCTGGGCGCGCCGACGCCCGGGGACTACCAGTGCATCTTCAACGCCGACGACACGCCCTATGGCGGCGAGGGGCTGGGGGACCGCGGCACCATCACCACCGAGGAGGAGCCCCGTCATGGCTTTGACCAGTCCCTGGTCATCGACCTGCCTCCTATGAGCGGGGTCATCTACCGGTGTGCGGAGGCGTGCCGCCCGCTCCCCGGGAAGGCACTGAAAAGTCAAGCACTACCTGATATGAGGTGTTCAGAATGAAGAAGGAAATTGTAGCCATGCTGTTGGCCGGCGGACAGGGCAGCCGCCTGTACGCGCTGACGAGCCACGTAGCCAAGCCCGCCGTCCCCTTTGGCGGCAAGTACCGTATCATCGACTTTCCGCTCAGCAACTGCGTCAACTCCGGGATCGACACCGTAGGCGTGCTGACGCAGTACCGCCCGCTGGAGCTGAACACCTACATCGGCAGCGGCCAGCCCTGGGACCTGGACCGCTCCGACGGCGGCGTACATATTCTGCCCCCCTATATGCGCGAGGGAGATCAGGGCACCTGGTACAAGGGCACCGCCAACGCCATCTACCAGAACATGAGCTTTCTGGAGCAGCACGACCCCGAATACGTGGTCATCCTCAGCGGCGACCACATCTATAAGATGGACTACCGGGATATGCTCAAGCGACACAAGGACTCGAACGCCGCCGCCACCATCGCGGTGCTGGAGGTCTCGAAGGAGGAGGCCTCCCGGTTCGGCATCATGAACGTGGATGAGACCGACCGTATCTACGAGTTTGAGGAGAAACCCAAGGTTCCCAAGTCCACCTTGGCCTCCATGGGCATCTACATCTTCACCTGGGAGAAGCTGCGCCACTACCTGACGGCAGACGAGGCCGACCCGGGCAGCTCCAACGACTTCGGCCACGACATCATCCCTGCCATGTTGAACGCGGGGGAGATCATGAGCGCCTACCGTTTCTCCGGGTATTGGAAGGACGTGGGCACCATCAACTCCCTGTGGGACGCCAACATGGATATGCTCTCCCCCGACAAGGGCACCGGTATCGACATCTATGATACCTCCTGGCCCATCTACGCCCGCACCCCTACCCGTCCCCCCCACTTCACGGGGCCAGACGCAGTCATCTCCCACTCCATGGTGACCGGCGGCTGCGAGGTGTACGGCACGGTGGAGAACTCTGTGCTCTTCCACTCGGTGACGGTGGAGCCCGGCGCCCGTGTGAGCTATTCCATCCTCATGCCCGGCACGGTGGTAAAGGCCGGCGCGGTGGTGGAGTACGCCATCGTGGCCGAGCGGGCCGTCATCGGTGCGGGGGCCCGGGTAGGCTCCGCGCCGCCCATCCCGGCGTCGGACCGCTGGGGCATCGCTGTGGTGGCCCAGGACATAGAGATTGAGGCGGACAGCACCGTACCCGCCAACTCCATGATCACCTGCAATGTGAAAGGCGGTGCGTGCAAATGATGAACGATGTGCATGGCATTCTCTTCGCCTACCGCGCCAACCCCGAGCTGCGGGAGCTGACCTCCTCCCGCAACACCTGTTCCCTGCCCTACGGCGGGCGCTACCGGGCCATCGATTTCACCCTCTCCGGCATGGTCAACGCCGGGGTAAACGACGTGGGCGTCATCGTCCACACCAACTACCAGTCCCTCCTCAACCATCTGGGCTCCGGCAAGGACTGGGACCTCAGTCGCAAACACGGGGGCCTGCGCATCCTCCCCCCCTTCAGCTACGCCAGCAAGCACCGGGAGGGCAATTACCGGGGCCGCATGGACGCCCTGGCGGGCATCTACTCCTATCTCCAGAGCATCCGGCAGGAGTATGTGATCCTGGCCGGAGGCGACCTGGCCGCCAACCTCCCCATGCGGGAGATCTGCGATGAGCACATCGCCACCGGGGCCGACATCACCGCCGTCTGCACCCGCACGCCCAAGAGCGACCCCAAGAACTCCACCTACTTCACCATGGGGGCCGATGGGCGGGTATCCGATGTTTCGGTAAACCCCTTCGCGCCCGCGGGGTGTGAGTCTCTGGAGGTCTACGTCCTCTCAAAGAGCCTCCTCCTCTCTCTGGTGGACCACTGTGCCGCCCACAACCTCTTCTCCTTCAGCGGAGGGGTGCTGCAGAACATGGTCCACTCCCTGAAGATCATGCCCTTTGTCTTCGACGGGTACGCCGCCCGGCTGCAGACGGTGGCGGGCTACTTCACCCGCAGTATGGAGCTTCTGGACCCCGCCGTCCGGGCCGATCTCTTCCTCCCCCTGCGTCCGGTGAAGACCAAGGACCAGTCCAACCCCTCCACCTACTACGGACCCAGCGGGAAGAGCGCCAACTCCCTCATCGCCGACGGCTGCGTCATCGAGGGCGAGGTGGTAAACTCCATCCTCTTCCGCGGAGTACGGGTAGAGGCGGGGGCCAGGGTAGAAAACTGCATCCTCATGCAGGGTACCACCGTCCAGCAGGGCGCCGTCCTGAAACACACCATCACGGACAGCAACGTCCGGGTGAACTCGGGCCGTATGCTCATGGGGCACGAGACCTATCCGCTGGCCATCGCCAAGAACGAGGTCGTGTAGAAGAGAAGCGGTGAGCCGCCGTGCAGGGGCGCCTGGACCGGAGCGACGGGCAAAACCCAGGGAGTGCCGCAGGCAATACCGGGTTTGCCCGGAGCCGCAGGGAAGGCGGCCCGCCCGCGCGGCGTGCGAACCGTGACATGGCAGAAGCGGTGAGCACCCGGGAGCAGGCGGATAACGACACAGCGGAGCGAAAACGTAGAAGGGGCACAGCCCCTGGCGCGTTTTTACGCAGTCGAGGAGTTATCCGCCGTCGCGGAGGGTGCGAACCGTGACATGGCAGTCCAAGAAGAACTCCCCTGAGTCCTCAACCCCCACCACTTCTCTAATGAAAGGAGATTTTTATGAACATCCTCTTCGCCTCCTCCGAGGTAGCCCCTTTCATCAAGACCGGCGGCCTTGCCGACGTGGCCGGCTCCCTCCCCCAGGCCCTGTCGGCCCGCGGACACGACATCAGGGTCGTCCTCCCCCTGTACGAGGGCGTGGGTCAGGACTGGAGAGACCAGATGACCTACCTCCTCAACTTCCATGTCGCCCTGGCCTGGCGCACCTCCTACTGCGGCGTCTTTGAGCTCAGGCGTGACGGCGTCATCTACTACTTCCTGGACAACGAGTACTACTTCAAGCGCGCCCAGATCTACGGCCACTATGACGACGGCGAGCGTTTCGCCTTCTTCTCCCGGGCCGTGGTGGAGCTGGCGGGCCATCTCGACTTTACGGTGGATATCCTCCACTGCAACGACTGGCAGACCGCCCTGGCCCCCATCTACCTCCTGGAAGAGCGCCACCGGATATCTCAGCTTGCAAACGCCAAGAGCGTCTACACCATCCATAACATCGAGTACCAGGGCCGCTACGGCAGCCACATTCTGGGGGACCTCTTCGGTCTGAGCGAGGGCTACCTCAACGAGCACATGCTCCTCTACCACGGTGACGTGAACCTGATGAAGGGGGCCATCTACGCCGCCGACTATGTGACCACGGTCTCCCCGACCTACGCCGATGAGCTGCAGTACGCCTTCTACGCCCACGGACTGGAGGGCGTGGTGGCCGACAACCGAGGCAAGCTGCGGGGCATCCTCAACGGCATCGACGCCGGTCTCTACGACCCCGCCGCCGGGGCGGGCCTGGCCCAGGGTTTCTCCCACGACGACCTCGCCGGGAAAAAGGCGTGCAAGGCCGCCCTCCAGGAGGCCTCCGGCCTCAACCCCAACCCCGACGTGCCCATCGTCGCCTGCGTCTCCCGTCTGGTCAAGCACAAGGGCTTTGACCTGGTGAAGGACGCGCTGGGCCACATCATGGACATGGACGTGCAATTCGTGGTGCTGGGTACCGGCGACTGGAACTACGAGGAGGCCTTCCGCCACGCCGCACAGCAGTACCCCGGCCGTTTTGCGGCGCATATCATGTACTCAGGAGCCCTCTCCACCGCCATCTACGGCGGCGCGGACATGTTTCTCATGCCCAGCGAGGCCGAGCCCTGCGGCCTCTCCCAGATGATCGCCATGCGGTACGGCACCGTGCCCATCGTGCGGGAGACAGGGGGTCTCAAGGACACGGTCCTCCCGTATAATCAGCTTACCGGCGAGGGCCGCGGTTTCACCTTCGCCAACATCACGGTCAACGACCTGGTCTGGGCCGTGCGGGAAGCGGTGGACCTCTACCACTGCGACAAGGCCGCCTGGGAACGCCTCATGCGGGCCGGAATGACCGCCGACTTCACCTGGGCGCACTCGGCGGGGGAGTATCTGGATATCTACACCTGGCTGACGGGGCTATAGGGCCACCCCTATTTGACAAAAAAGCCCCCAGCATGGTATAATGCCCGATCCGCGGCCGTCCTTTGCGGCGGCCGCGGACTTCACTCTCAACAAGATTGGAGACCCTTTTCCATGCATACATACACAAAAAAACAGCTGATGGCCCAGATCACCGGAAAGCTGAGCCGGAACTTCGGCCGGGAGGTGGACGACGCCACCCCCCAGCAGGTCTTCAAGGCCTGCGCTCTGGTACTGCGGGACCTGATGTCCGCCCACCGCCTGGAGACCGAGGACCAGGTGCGGGAGCGGGGCGAGCGGCAGGTCCACTACCTGTCCCTGGAGTTTTTGATGGGCCGCTCCCTGCTGAAGAATGCCTACAACCTGGGCGTGCTGGATGCACTGACCGAGGCCGTCCGTGCCCTCGGGTACGACCCCCGGGATCTCTTCGAGACCGAGCCCGACGCGGGCCTCGGCAACGGCGGCCTGGGCCGCCTGGCCGCCTGCTACTTAGAATCTATGACCACTTTGGAGATCCCCTCCACCGGGTACTCCATCTGCTACGAGCTGGGCATCTTCAAACAGAAGATCGTGGATGGGCAGCAGGTGGAGCTGGCCGACAACTGGCTGGGCCTGGGCGACGCGTGGCTCATCCCCAAGGTAGACGAGACCGAGGTGGTCCGTTTCGGCGGCACGCTGAGGGAGAGCTGGGACGAGGACGGCCGCCACCGGGTCCACTACGAGGGCTCCACCGACGTGCTGGCCATCCCCAAGGATATGCTCCTGGCCGGGTACGGCACCGACCACAGCAACGTCCTGCGCCTGTGGGACGCCAAGAGCCCGGTGCCGGTAGACATGTCCCTCTACTCCACCGGACAGTATCTCAAGGCGGTGGAGCAGCAGGCCATGGCCGAGGTCATCGCCAAGGTCCTCTACCCCGACGACAACCACTATGAGGGCAAGAGTCTGCGTCTCAAGCAGCAGTACTTCTTCGTCTCTGCCACCGCCCAGTCCATCGTGCGCAAGCACCGGGCCAGGTACGGGACCCTGCGCAACTTCCACCAGAAACACGTCATCCAGATCAACGACACCCACCCTACTCTGGTCATCCCGGAGCTCATGCGCATCCTCCTGGATGAGGAGGGGTACGACTGGGACGAGGCGTGGTATATCGTCACCCACACGGCGGCTTACACCAACCACACCGTCCTGTCCGAGGCGCTGGAGCGCTGGCCTCAGCAGCTGGTGCAGTCCCTCCTGCCCCGCATCTGGGAGATCATCGTGGAGATCTCAAACCGCTACCAGAGCTATCTGACGGCCTCCTTCCACGGCGATATGTCCCGGGTGGAGCGCTGCGCCATCATCTGGGGCGGCGACGTGCGCATGGCAAATCTGTGCATTGCGGGCTGTTTTGCCGTGAACGGCGTGTCCGCCCTCCACTCGGACATTTTGAAAAAGGATGTCTTCAAGGACGCCTATTCCCTCATGCCGGAGAAGTTCACCAACGTGACCAACGGCATCGACCACCGCCGCTGGCTGGCTGAGTCCAATCCCAAGCTCGACGCCCTCATCCGGGACTGCACGGGCGGGGACGGCTATCTCCTAAGGCCAGACGCCCTGGCGGGACTGGAGCGGTACAAGGACGACGCTGGGGTGCTCTCGCGGCTGGAACAAATCAAGGCCGAGAACAAGAGGGACTTTGCCGATTACATCGCCCGGGAGAGCGGCATCCTCCTCAACACCGACGCCATGTTCGACGTGCAGGTCAAGCGCCTGCACGAGTATAAGCGCCAGCTCCTCAACGTGATGCACATCGTCTACCTCTACCAGCGCCTCAAGAGCGACCCCCATTTCGACTTCACCCCCAGGGTCTACCTCTTCGGGGCCAAGGCCGCGCCGGGGTACGCGGTGGCAAAGCAGATCATCCACCTTATCAACTCGGTGGCCGCCGCCGTGAACGCCGACCCGGTCTGCAAAGACAGGCTGCAGGTGGTCTTCCTGGAGAACTACCGGGTGAGCCTTGCCGAGCGGCTCATGCCCGCCAGTGAGCTGAGCGAGCAGATCTCCACCGCCGGCAAGGAGGCCAGCGGCACCGGCAACATGAAGTTCATGATGAACGGCGCGCTGACCATCGGCACCTTGGACGGGGCCAATGTGGAGATGCACGAGGTGCTGGGGGACGAGAATATCTTCCTCTTCGGCCTGAAGGCCCATGAGGTGAGCGAGCTCAAGCACACGGGCTACCGCCCCTATGAGTACTATAACCACTCTCAAGACCTGAAGGCCATCATGGACCAGATCTCCCACGGTTTCTCCGACGGGGTGAGCTACAACGATCTCACCAGCCGTCTTCTCTTCGGCGCGGGCTTTCCCCCCGACGAGTACCTCATTCTGGCCGACTTCGACAGCTACCGTGACGCCCAGGCACGGGCCTCACGGGCCTATCTGGATCGGGAGGCATGGAACCGCATGTCCCTCCTCAACATCGCCCGCTCCGGACTCTTCGCCGCCGACCGCTCCACCCGGGACTACGCCAAGGATATCTGGCATGTACCCACGCGGAGGGTGTAAGGCCAATTACCTATAC
>DATMXU010000112.1:0-4923 GCA_035562355.1 Pseudoflavonifractor sp. | reverse complement strand
CAGGTGGAATTCCCTCCCGCGCGGAGAGGGCCGCCGCGACGGCGGCCAGGAGGACCAGACCGGTCAGGATGCAGACGAGAGCGATGGCCCCGGGCCCGAGACGGGGGGCGCGGGGGGAGGAAACGTTTGTAAGATCGGTTTCAGGCAGAGTGGGCATAGTAAAAAGGCTCCTTATGTTTCCCCGCTGTAGGTACGAAAACCTGTGACAAAAGAGGGGGTAATCAAAGTATAGTAGAGAGGATATCGTCAAAATTTCGGGCAACGTAGGTGGGCTGGGGGCCGTCCGGACCGGCGTTCTCGCCGTTAGGCGCGTACCAGATGGACGCAAGCCCCGCGTTGACCGCCCCCTGGATGTCGGCGGCCAGGCTGTCCCCCACCATGACGGCCCTGCCTGTGTCGGTAAGTTCCAGCGCGGCAAAGACCTTGTCGAAGAAGACCTTCTGGGGCTTCTGGCAGTTCATCTCCCCAGAGATGAAGAGGTGGGGAATAATCTCCTTCAGCGGCGAGCGGGAGAACCGCCCCCGCTGAGCGATGGACAGGCCGTTGGTGAGGATGGCCAGAGTGCAGTGGGGGGCCAGGGCACGGCACAGCGTTTCCGCGCCGGGGAGGAGGTCGGCCCCCTCCGCCAGCCGGGAGAGGTAGAAGTGGTTCATCTCGGCCGGGTCATGGTCCCCGCCCAGCTCCCGCTGGAAGGCGGCGAACCGCTCCACCACCAGGAAATCCTTCTCTGCCTCGCCGCGGTCAAAGGCGCTCCACAGGGCCCGGTTAATATCGAGATAGCAGTTCCGGACGGCTTCGTTAGGGAGATAACCGTAGCGCTCCAGGGTCTGGTCCAGGGCGCGGCTCTCTGCGGCGTCGAAGTCAAAAAGGGTGTTGTCCGCGTCAAAGAACACATAGTCGTATCTGGGCATGTATCAGTATCCTTTCGGTTTTCTGCGGCGCAGGGCGTTAACCATGCGTACGAAGGAGGAGACCAGCAGCACTCCCACGGCCAGGGAGCCGGCCATGCCCAGCGTGTGCAGAAAGGTCTCCAGAAAAAGCTCGGTCTCGCCGTTGATGGCATGCTCCATGGTGTAGTAGATGCCCCCGCCGGGCACCAGGGGAAAGAAGGCCACCAGCAGATATCCGATGGCCGGGCATTTGCGGACGCGGGCCATAATCTCGGCATAGGCCGAGATGGCCAGCGCCGCGACGAATACCTGCATCAAGTCGCTGTGGAAGAGGGGCCCGGTCGCCAGGTATACCAGCCAGCCCAGCGCTCCGCCGAAAGAGCAGATAAAGATACCCGCGTGGATATTGAAAAGGACGCAGAAGGGGATGCAGGCCAGAAAAGCCCAGAGGCAGGGGAGAAAGTAGTCGAAAAAGAGGGTGTTCATCCCACGCCCCCTCCCCATAAGAGCCGGGCCAGCCACAGTGCCGTACCGGTGCCGAGCGCGATGGCCGCGCCGATGAGCAGGGCCTCGGCGGTCTTGGACAGGCCGGTCACCATGTCTCCGGCGATGATATCCCGCATGGCGTTGGTGAAGATGAGGCCGGGCACCAGCAGCATCAGCGCGCCGATGGTGATGAGGTCGACGTTCCGCCCCAGCCCCGCCAACGTCAGGCCCAGGGCCACCAGAGCGGACACCGCGCCTCCGGCCACCGTCTTGAAGAAGAGGTTGGTTCCCAGCCGGGCGAGAAAGGTGAGGCACCCGCCCGCCGCCAGGCCGCACAGGCCCGCGCACAGCCCGTCCAGCGCCGTCCCGCCGAAGAAGAGACAAAACAGAGCCGCGCCGAAGAAGTAGGCGAGGGCCTGGGCGGGCAGGGAGTAAGAGCGGCCCGCCGCCTCGGTCGCGTTCAGCTGAACCAGGGCCTCCTCCAGCGGGGGCGGCTCGGCACACAGGTGCCGGCATAGGGTGTTATACTGCTCCAGCCGATCGATGTCGGTACCGTGGTCCGCCATGCGGCGCACCCGGGTAAAGGTGCGACCCGACGGGGTGACCATGCTGACGATGATGCAGTTGGGGATAGCGAAGACCTCCCCGGTAGAGACGCCGTAGGCCCGCAAAATCCGCTGGACGGACTCCTCCACCCGGTAGACCTCGGCCCCCGTCCCCAAAAGACGAAAGCCAATGTCGGTGGCGAGATTGATGAGCTTGTCGTAGTCCAAGCAAAGTCCCCTCGTCCTTCGTTTAATTGTCGCAGTTGGCTGCGTCGATGGACAGTACAATCATCAGGCACAGCAGGACGTCCTCGTCGTTCTCCACGTCGATGACGTAAAAATCCGACCAGTGGAACAGCTCCTTGGATGCCTGCATGATAAGCCGCCCGGCCTCGTCAGTGACGGTGTAGTCCCAACCAAACAGGTTCCCTTCCACCTGCCAGCCGTTACAGTCCAGTACATAGCGGGGGAAGAGGAGGGTAAACTCCTTCCGCAGCTCTCCCACCGGCTCCTCCCCTAAATAGAAGGTGAACCGGGGCAGGAGGGTAAGGGGAGCCTCCTGGACGGTGCCCAGAAAGTTTCCGCTGGCGTCCGAGACCTCCAACCGGTGCCCCCAGGAGAGGCGGCCCTGGACGGTGAAGAGGGTGCGCTCGTCCTCGTCGTAAATGTCATAGCTGTCAAACCAGGAAAAGATACGCTGTCTGAAAAGTAACCGCATAAGTATCCCCTACCCGTTCTTCTTTTGGCCGTGCATGGCCTCATGCTCCCGGCCCAGCTCCTCATAGAGGGCGTCCAGGGTCCAACCCATGTTGGTTGGGGTCAGAATAGCCTTGCGGCCAGGCGGGGGCACCCCTGCCCCCCGCATGGCGTCAAAGAGGACGTCCATCCGCGCCCGGGAAAAACCGCACAGCACCATGATGGACTCGTCGAACTCCGGCAGTACCAGAGGGCGGGGCGCGCTCTCATGACCGGGCAGCCCGGCCAGGTAGCCCACCGACTGGGCCGCCTCGCTGGCGGCTACAGGGCGGGAGCCCACCCCCAGGGCGGCAAAGACCTCCTCCGCTCTGGCGGCATAGGCCGGATCGAGAAAACGGTGCAAAACCAGCTCGCCAGTGTTCATCGCGCACCCCCTCTCACAGCAGGTCGAGGTACGCGCCGTACCCCTCCTGCTCCATCATTTCCCTGGGAATGAACTTGAGCGCGGCGCTGTTGATGCAGTAGCGCAGGCCGCCCTTTTCGGCGGGCCCGTCGGGGAAGACATGGCCTAAGTGGGCGTTCCCGTGCTTGCTGCGTACCTCGGTCCGCATCCGTCCAAAGCTCCTGTCCTCCTGCTGGTTGAGGAGGCGCTCGTCGATGGGGCGGGAAAAGCTGGGCCAGCCGCAGCCCGACTCGAACTTGTCGTCGGAGAGGAAGAGGGGCTCCCCGGTGGTAATATCCACGTAGATGCCCTCGCGGAACTCATTAAAATACCGGTTGTGGAAGGGCGGCTCGGTGGCGCTCTCCTGGGTGACGGCGTATTGGAGATCGTCCAGCCGCGCCTTCAGCTCCTCCGCCGGGGGCCTAGAGTAGCGGGTGGCCGTGTCCACCGCCGTCCGTGCCGCCTCAAACTTGGTGGAGCCGATGTGGCAGTATCCGCCTGGGTTTTTGTCCAGATACTTCTGGTGATATGCCTCCGCCGGGTAGAAACCCCGCAGGGGCTGCACCTCGACGGCGATAGGCTGAGTGTACTTTGTCTGCAATGCCTCGATGGAGGCCCGGATCATCGGCTCGTCCGCCCCGTCGGTGAAGTAGATGCCTGTCCGGTATTGAGGACCGCGGTCACCCCCCTGGCGGTTGACGCTCACGGGGTCGATCACGTCATAATACCGCTCCAGCAGGAAGGGGAGACCCAACAGCGCGTCGTCGTACTCCACCTTCACCGTCTCGGCGTGGCCGGTGCCGTTGTGACAGACCTCCTCGTAGCTGGGGTTTTCCGTGTTCCCGTTGGCGTAGCCCACCTGGGTGGACAGAACGCCGGGCAGACAGCCGAAGTACTTTTCCGTCCCCCAAAAGCAGCCCCCAGCCAGGTAGATTTCCTTTTTCATATCAATAAAGCCTCACTTTCAGCTCCGTAGCCGTCAAACCTCTTCGTTGAGGAGCACCATATGGACATGGTCCTCCCATATGCCGTGGATCTTTAAATACTGCCGGGACAGGCCCTCGCGGCGAAAGCCCAGCCGCTCCGTCAGCCGCAGGGAGGGGAGATTCCTTGGCATGATGTTGGCCTCGATCCTGTGCAGGCCGTAGTCCCGAAAAACGACGTCGATACCCGCCCGGAGGGCTTCGGTCATATAGCCCTTGCCGCAGGCGTCCCGGCCTAGTTTGTAGCCGAGGTTGCAGGAGAGGAAGGGACCCCGCACGATGTTGCTGAAAGCAAAGGAACCGATGATCCGGTCCTCCTCCCCCCGACGGAAGAGATAGAACCGCAGGCCGGTCTTCTCCCTGGCATGGGCGGCATCCTGGGCCAGCTTATCAGCATGGCAGGCCAAGGTGTGGAAATCGGGAGGATACAGGGGCTCCCACGGTGCTAAAAAGTCCCGGTTGCGCTGGTAAAAATCCAGTACCATCGGCGCGGCGTCGGGCCCCAGCATCATTAAAATCAGTCGCTCAGTCTCAATGACCGGCAGCTCCATCTCTATGTCTCTCCCCGCAAATTTTTCTCTCTGCCGCTATTATATCACACACCGCAGGATTTCCAACAGGGGTTCCACAATAATTTTGTTCCAATCATCCATAAAAATAGGGCTGAAAGCAGCGGGCGGAGCGGAGAAACATTGCCGCCGGGCGATAAAAGCCCCGGCCGTCTCTGGGTTTTATCAAATATGGAGGGATTTGGTCGCGTTATAGCCGCGATTAGGGAAATAATTCGAATTAACGGGGGAGAAAAAAGGGGATTCAAAGGTATTTTGGAAGATTCGAAGGGATTTTGAAAAAGGGGGCTATCCAAAGGGAGGGATGTGAGT
>DATMXU010000111.1:0-10112 GCA_035562355.1 Pseudoflavonifractor sp. | reverse complement strand
ATGGATGCTCGCGCAGCTTAAGCCTTCTCGTCCACGGTGTCCCGCTCCCGGAACAGGAGGGAAATGCACCAGACGGCGGACAGGCCAACCAGCGTATAGATGACCCGCGACACGGCGCTGCCGGAGCCGCCGAAAGCAAAGGCCACTACGTCGAAGCCGAAAATCCCGATGCTGCCCCAGTTGAGCCCGCCGATGATGGCGAGGACCAGAGCGATCTTGTCCATGATCATTACCCGAGAAACCTCCTCTAAATGGATTTCCGGGTATAGCATGGGCATCTTTCGCGCAAATTATTCAAAATGTTTTGTTCGCGCGCCGGGCTTACCCCTCCCGAATCAGGGATTTGGGCCCAAAGCCGTGAGGCAGCAGGTCTTGGGAGAGGTCCAGCGCCACGAACTGATGGTCGCCCCGGGCCACTAAGACGGTGAGCTCGGGGGCGAATTCATAGAGCATCTGGCGGCATGCGCCGCAGGGCCAGCAGTAGTCGGCGGAGTTGCCCACGATGGCGATGCGCCTGAAATCGTCCCTGTGCCCCTCGCTGACCGCCTTTACCAGCGCGGTGCGCTCGGCACAGATGCAGGAGCCGTAGGCCGCGTTCTCCACGTTGCACCCGGTGTAGACCGAGCCGTCCGCGCACTCCAGCGCAGCCCCCACGGGGAACTCGGAATAGGGCACGTAAGAGCGCTCCAGCATGGTAAAGGCCAGCTCCACCAATTCCTGATCGGTCATAAAAAATCCCCCCTTCGCGTTGTATGATATACCACCGACGCGTCCCGCGCCGGGGCTAAATCACAGCGCATGGACACGGAGCGCCCATATGCGCGTATACTAGCCGCTTTGCGGCTATTATACCACGCAAGGGGGGAATCTTGCAACGACATATGGCTTTTTAAAACTTCTTTTGACCCCGGGCCGCTAGGACAGATGACCTAACTCTTTCTCATCGGCTCTGATAGGATAAAACTACCTTACCGCTGGCCCTTGTCGTAGGGGATTCCTTCAGCCCTGGGGGCCGCCGAGTTCTTAGAGGTGAAGGCCAGCACCACCAGGGTGGCAATATAAGGGATCATCTTGTAGATATCGCTGGGGATCTTGAGCCCCACCAGCAACGGGATGCTGGAGTAGGTGGCCGAGACCGTCTTCATAAATCCGAAGAAAAGGGCGGCGAAGAGGATACGTCTCGGTTTCCACTGTCCGAAGATCAGCACGGCCAGCGCCAGGAAACCATACCCGGAGACGGTAGCGTCGAAGTTGGTAGAGGTAGGAATAACAAAGATTAGTCCGCCCATGCCCGCCAGCGCGCCCGAGATGAGTGTCCCCGCGTAGCGCATCTTATAGACGTTGACTCCCACGCTATCGGCGGCCTGGGGATGCTCGCCGCAGGCGCGCATTCGAAGCCCGAACCGTGTTTTATATAGCACCACTGACGCGATAACAAGGAGGGCAAAGCCCAGGTAGGTGGTGATATACGTCTGCTGGAAAAACAGGGGCCCGATAACCGGGATATCTCCCAGAAAGGGCACCTTCTCAATGCGGAAGGCGTTCTGGAAGGTGACCTGCTGAACACCCTGGAGCATACGAGCTACGAAGATGGCGAAGGCTGGAGCAAACATGTTGATGGCAGTGCCGCTGATGGTCTGGTCAGCCTTCATGTTAACAGCGGCATACGCATGCACCAGACTGATGAGCATGCCGGCCACGACAGCGATGATGAGGGCCACAATGAGGACGGTCTGCCCTGGCATAGAACCCTGGAAATAGTGGATGAAGAGGATGCTGCAGAACGCGCCTACGATCATGATGCCCTCCAGCGCGATGTTGACCACGCCGGACCGCTCGGCGAACAGGCCGCCCAGGGCCACTACCAGCAGGGGGATGGAGAAATACATCATCTGCTGGACCAGGAAAATAATCAGTTCACCAATACTCACTGAGCGTCACCTCCCTCCGGCACGGAGACCGGCTTTGTTTCGAGTTTTAAACCCGGGGGCGCGGGAGGCGCCGCATTGGCGTTTTTCTCCTGCTTACCCTTGACCATCTTCGCTATGATCTGGCTGAAGAAGAGTGCGAAGGCGGCGAAATAGATGATGACCGATGTAATGATGTCCACGATTTGCGAGACAAAGCCATAGAGCTGCATGGCAAGGCCGCCCACTGTCAGATAGGACATGAAAATGCCGGTAAAAATGATGGCAATGGGGTTAGACATACCCAGCAGAGCCACGGGGATGCCGTTAAAGCCCTGAACCGCCAGCACATCGAGCACCGGGATGCCGGTACCCGCGCCCGCCAGATAGAGCAGCGCACCACCGAGACCGCAAAGGGCCCCAGCGATGATCATGGAGAGCATAATGTTTTTCTTCTCGTTGATACCGGCGTACTTGGCGGCGTCCCGGTTGTAGCCGCAGGCTTTCAACTCAAAACCGAACTTAGTCTTTTCCAGGACAACCCATACCAGGATACCCATCAAAATGGCGATGAGGATGCCTGAGTTTACACTGGAAGGAGTGGCCCCTGCCACAAAGATTTTATCAAAACCTAACTTAGGCAGCACCGCTGAGGCGGCGGGCCGCAAAGAGAGATTGGTCTTCACGTCGAATACGGTACGGCGGATGAGGAGGTTCGACATACTCATTCCGATGTAGTTCATCATGATGCAGGCAATAACCTCGTTGATATTATAATAAGCTTTCAAAATACCGGGCACCGCGCCCCACAGACCGCCCACTAGCACCGCCGCCAGCAGGGCCACCAAGCAGTGGAGCCCCGCGGGCAAAAAGGTCCAGCGCACACCCACATATACGGCAGCAAAGGCCCCCATAATGAACTGACCGGGTCCGCCGATGTTGAAAAGGCCGGTCTTCTTGGCAAAGCCCACCGACAGGCCGGTCATAATGAGGGGCGTGGCGTAGTAAAGCACCTGGCCTACCTGTTTCATGTCGGAGAAACCCCCGGTGGCGATGGCAACAAACCCGGACAAAGCCTTTCCTGGGTTGGAGACAAGCAGGATGATAAAGCCCACCAGCATACCGATGATGATGGCGATGATGGATGCAAGAGCGCTCTGGATACCCTGTTTCTCCAGCGGGTTTTTCAGACGTTTCCCCTCCATTTACACCGCCTCCTTCCGCTTGGAGCCCGCCATGTAGAGGCCCAGCTCCTGGGTAGTCACTTCGTCCTGGCTGAGGTCGGCCACGATCTCACCCTCATAGATAACCAAAATCCGGTCAGCCAGATTCATAACCTCGTCCAGTTCAAGACTGACCAGGAGCACCGCTTTCCCTGCGTCCCGCTGGGTCACAATCTGCCGATGGATGTACTCAATGGCACCCACGTCCAGGCCCCGGGTGGGTTGGACGGCAATCAGCAGATCAGGGTTGCGGTCGATCTCCCGGGCCACGATGGCTTTCTGCTGGTTGCCGCCCGACATGCTGCGGGCCATGGTGCGTGCCCCCTGGCCGGAGCGGATATCGTACTTACCAATCAGCTCATCGGAGTACTCGAAGATTTTGTCGTACTTGAGAAACCCCCTCTGGCAGAAACGGGGCTCAAAATAGCTCTGGAGCACCAGGTTATACCCCAGCGGATAGTCCAGCACCAGGCCGTGCTTGTGCCGGTCCTCAGGGATATGGCCCATGCCGTGGGTGTTGCGGTGGCGGATGGAGGTGTGGGAGACCTCCTCCCCCAGGAGTTTTACTGTGCCGCCGTCGGCTTTAATAAGGCCGGTGATGGCTTGCACAAGCTCACTCTGGCCATTTCCGTCGATACCCGCGATGCAGACAATCTCTCCCCGGCGGACCTTGAAACTCACATCGTTGACCACCTTCTTGCCGTGCTCCTGGTTGACCACGGTGAGACCCTCCACCTCAAAGACCACGTCGGCGGGGTGGGCGGGGCCCTTTTCCACATTCAGATCCACCTTGCGGCCCACCATCATCTCGCTCATCTGCTCCTTGGAGACGTCCGCCACGTCCACCGTCCCGATATACTTGCCCTTGCGCAGTACAGTGCAGCGGTCAGCCACCGCCTTGATCTCGTTGAGCTTATGTGTAATGAAGAGAATACTCTTGCCCTCGGCGGCAAGGCCCTTCATAATCTTCATCAGTTCCTCGATTTCCTGGGGGGTGAGCACCGCCGTGGGTTCGTCAAAAATCAGTATCTCATTGTCACGGTAAAGCATTTTGAGTATCTCCACCCGCTGTTGCATCCCAACGGTGATGTTCTCAATGAGGGCATCGGGGTCAACTTTCAGACCGTACTGCTCGGACAGCTGCACCGCCTTGACCCGGGCGTCGTTCATCTTGAGGAACCCCGCCTTGGTGGTCTCCACCCCCAGGATGATGTTCTGCAAAACCGTGAAATTATGTACCAACTTGAAATGCTGATGCACCATGCCAATGCCTAAGGCGTTGGCATCATTGGGGTCCTTGATCTTAACCTCCTTGCCGCCCTTTTTGATAATGCCCTTCTCCGGCTGATAGAGCCCGAAGAGCACGCTCATCAGCGTGGATTTTCCGGCGCCGTTCTCACCCAAAAGCGCGTGGATCTCTCCCTTTTTGAGCTGGAGGGTAATATCATCATTGGCGATAATGCCGGGAAACTCCTTGGTGATATTGCACATCTCAATAATGTATTCACTCATTCCGCCACCACTTCCCTTCTCCGTATTCAAGTGTGAGCCGTAAAAACACTGCTCATATTATAGCGTTTTTATGGCGCTCTTGCAAGAAAAATACTAAGTAATTTAGCCAGAAAACCGGTCAAATGTACAGTTTCCACAAGAAAAAATGGAGAGCGCCCGCAGGCGCTCTCCATTTTAATGTACGGGAGGGTAGATTTAGGACACCACAAAGTTCACAGTCACGTTCTCGCAGCCGAGAGCGGTGGGGTCGCTGGTCTCGCTGTAAGCCTTGCCCTCAGCATCGGCATCTTTCTTGGGGGCAATGGAGCCGTCAGCCAGCTTGGCAAAAAGGGCGTCATAGTCGGCCTGGGAGAACTTGACCCACTTAGAGGTCTCCATGGGCAGACCCACAGCATCCTCAGCAGCGCCCAGTACCAGATTATCACCGCCGGGGAAAGTGCCGGCCTTATAGGCGTCCAACATCTGGGCGACAGACTCCTTGAGGCCCTTCATGGCAGAGGATATGACAGTGGCGGACTCACCGGACTGATCCACGTCCACGCCGATAACCTTTCCGTTATTCGCCTCGGCAGCGGCCATAGCGGAGTTACCCACGGAGCCACCGCAACCAAAGATGACCTGAGTACCGGAATTGTACCAGCCGGCAGCCATGGTCTGAGCCTCGGGGGTAGCAGCAAACCCACCTGTGTAGTAGTACTGCATGTCGATCTTCACGCCGGCCTCGGCAGCGGCGTCATTGGCGCCCTGTACAAAACCATAGCCATAGCGGACGACCGCAGGAACGGCCTGACCGCCAAGGAAACCGAGCTTGGTATTGCCATCCTTGACGGCGGCATAACCGGCCAGATAACCCACCTGCTCCTCGGCGAAGAGGATGCCCACAGTGTTGTCGCCGGTCTTAAAGTCGCTGTAGTCAGCATTGTGGGGGTTGCCATCAATCAGGATGAACTTTACGTCGGGGTACTGGTCCTGTACAATGTAGATGGGCTCCTCGAAGAGGAAACCGGGAGTGACGACCACATTGGCACCGGCTTTCACGGCCTGCTCAATGGAGGCAATATAGTCGTCGGTAGTGGCGTCGGCAGGCTTAAGGTAGTTGCTCTCAGCACCGTTGGCGGCACACCAGGCCTGCACGCCTTCCCAGGTGCCTTGGTTGAAGGACTTGTCATTGATGTCACCCTTGTCGGTGATCATGTAGACCTTCAGGGCCTCGCCGGAGTTGCTGGGCTCAGTGGAGTTGCTGGGCTCAGCGGAGTTGCTGGGCTCGGCGGAACCGGAGGGGGGCGTGGAGGTCTGACCGCCGGGGGTGCCGCAGGCAGCCAGAGCGAAGACCAGCGCGAGGGACAGCACCAGAGCAAGGATTTTACGGGACTTGTTCATTGTAACATCGACCTTCCTTTCGGACGTTGATAGCCGGCCGAGCGGGCCTTTTTGCCCGCGTCCAAGCCGAACTTGCAGTGTCATTATAACCCAGCTCCCCGAAAAGAGCAACGGACAAATGTTCTTTTGTCATCTTTTTTTACACTTTTGAAACATTTATGAAAACATTTCCCTTGCGCCCCCCAAGGTCGGCAGCCCCGCCGCAGCAAAGGGGGACGGGCTATGCCGTCAATACCCCGCGGAAGGCGCCTCGGCTGAGGGCCCCGCGATGATCTTGATCCCGGCGCTGGCCCCGAGGCGGTTGGCCCCCGCGCCCAGCATGGCCACCGCGTCCTCATAGGTGCGCACGCCGCCCGACGCCTTCACCCCCATGTCGGGGCCCACGGCGGCGCGCATGAGGGCCACGTCGTGGATGGTGGCCCCGCCGGCGGAGTACCCGGTGGAGGTTTTGACGAAAGCGGCTCCCGCCTTCTTGCTGATCTCGCAGGCCCTCACCTTCTCCTCGTCGGTGAGGAGGCAGGTCTCCAGGATGACCTTGACCCCGGCCTTCCCGGCAGCCACTACCACGGCGGCGATGTCCCGCTCCACCAGGGCCCAGTCCCCCGACTTGATGGCCCCCACGTTCACGACCATGTCCACCTCCTGCGCGCCATCAGCCACGGCCTGGGCGGTCTCGGCGGCCTTGGCCTCCGGGGTGTGGGTGCCGAAGGGGAAACCCGCCACGCAGCAGGCCGTCACGCCGCTGCCCCGCAGTTCGCCGGCCACCAGCTTGATATAAGAGGGGTTGACGCAGACGCTGGCAAAGCGGTGCTCCTTGGCCTCATCGCAGATTTTCTTCACGTCGCCTGCGGTGGCCTCGGGCTTGAGGAGGGTGTGGTCGATATACGCGGCCAGCTCGGCAGGGGTATAGGTCTTATTTTCCATCATTTCTTTCTCTCCTTTTGGCGTATTTTTTGAAAGTCCGGCCTGTTCCATGGAGGGCGGTCTCAACGGGTTTCTATTTCCCACTATTCCCATCTGATTAGAAGGTTATCTTGACTTTTTTCGATTTTATTTTTATACTGGACACGTATAGTAGTAAGGAGGAAATTTTTATGGGAACCATTAAGCTGAAGGACAACCTCTACTCTGTGGGCGTGCTCAACCCCGGCCTGCGGGTCTTCGATATCGTCATGCGCTCACCCTACGGCACCAGCTACAACTCCTACCTCCTCACCGGGGAGAAGAACGCCCTGGTGGAGACGGTGCACATCGACTTCTGGGAGGAGTACCGGGCCAACATCGAGTCGGTTATCCCCCTGGAAAAGCTGGACTACCTCATTATGGACCACAACGAGCCCGACCACTCGGGCAGCGTGGTAAAGCTCCTGGAGCTCTGCCCCAACCTGACCATCCTCTGCACCCAGTCGGGCAAGCGGTATCTGGAGGAGATCACCAACCGCCCCCTCAACTGCAGGGTGGTCAAGCAGGGGGACACGCTGGACCTGGGCGGCCGGACGCTGGAGTTCATCCCCGCCCCCATGCTCCACTGGGCCGACTCCATGTTCACCTGGTCCCCCGCGGACAGGGTGCTCTTCTCCTGCGATTTCCTGGGTACCCACTACTGCGAGCCCACTATGATGGATACCGCCACCCACTACCCCGAGGCGTATCTGGGCCAGGTGAAGAACTACTTCGACTGCATCTTCAGCCCCTTCAAGCCCTTCGTGCTGGCGGGGCTTGACAAGATCGACGCCCTCTCCCCTGCCCCCGGCCTGATCTGCACCTGCCACGGGCCCTGCCTCACCGAGAGCATTGATAAGCTCAAAGCCCTCTACCGGGGATGGAGCGCCCCCGCTGCCAGAGAACGCAAGCTGGCCGCCGTGCTCTACTGCTCGGCCTACGGCTGCACCCAGGCGCTGGCCGAGGCGGCGGCCCAGGCCCTGCGCGGTGAGGGGCTGGACGTGGAGATCCGGGACGTGACCTTCACCGACCCCGCCGAGAGCGCGTCCCTCGCCAACGAGTGCGACCTGCTGGCGTTGGGCGCCCCCACCATCAACCGGGACGCGCCAAAGGCGATCTGGGACGTGCTGGCCTCTATCGACGCCATCAACGTCAAGGGCAAGAGCGCCTTCACCTTCGGGTCCTATGGCTGGAGCGGCGAGGCCTCCGAGATGCTGCGCGTCCGGCTCCAGCAGCTCAAGTTCTGCGTACCCGACGCGCCCTTGCGCGCCATGTTCACCCCCACCGAGGCCGACCTAGCCGCCGTGGCCGTGCTGGCCCGGGAGACAGCCGCGAAACTGGGCTGAAGTGTCGTCTGTATCTAAAGCGCCGTCCTCCACAGGACGGCGCTTTTCTCGCGGCCTACTGCCTGGCCCGGTCTGCGGTGATGAGGCGCTTGAGGGCCTCCACCCCCACCTTGACGGCGGAGGAGACGTCGTGGCTCTCGTCCTGTGGGAGGCCCGCAGCGTCCCGCTCCTGGTTCCAAATGACGTGGAAGGCACTGCCGCAGCGCACGCCCAGAGCGGCCGCGCAGGTGAAGAGAGCGGCCGATTCCATCTCGCTGGCCAAAACCCCCAGGCGTTTCCATGCCTCCCACTTGGCGAGGAGCTCATAGCTCACGGGCATGCGGGCGGGGTCGTGCTGACCGTAGAAGGAGTCCTTGCACTGGACTACCCCGGCATGCCAGCGGTAGCCCAGTTCCCGGGCTGAGTCCACCAGAGCGGTAAGGGTCTCGTAGTCGGACACGGCGGGGAACTCGATAGGGGCGTACTCCCGGGATGTCCCCTCGTGCCGGATGGCCCCGGTGGCGATGACCACGTCCCCCGACTGGACCTCCAGCTTGATGCCGCCGCAGGTGCCCACCCGGACGAAGGTGTCGGTGCCGATCTTATGGAGCTCCTCCATGGCGATGACGGCGGAGGGGCCGCCGATACCGGTGGAGCAGACGCTCACCTTCTCTCCCAGAAGGGTGCCGGTGTATACGGTGTACTCCCGGTTGGACTGAATCTTTATGGGGTCATCAAAATACCGGGCGATGACCTCGCACCGGCCGGGGTCTCCGG
Source organism: Pseudoflavonifractor sp. (assembly GCA_035562355.1). Classification (GTDB taxonomy): domain Bacteria; phylum Bacillota; class Clostridia; order Oscillospirales; family Oscillospiraceae; genus Pseudoflavonifractor. The sequence goes on along the minus strand of DATMXU010000111.1, from coordinate 1,046 downwards.
GCAGGATACAGTAGCGGCCCACGTCCCCCGCCTTGCACTGGATATGGAATTGCAGCTCGTGCTCATGCATACTGGCTCACCTCAGTTCATGTTTCTTCCCCTGCATTATAGCGGGATTACCCTGTCGAGACAAGCGCATTTGTCGCTTTTCAACTATTTTTAAAGTAGTACCCCACACCCCATTTGGTGAGGATGTACTCCGGGTTGGCGCTGTCCAGCTCCAGTTTCTCCCGCAGCCGGCGGACGTGCACGTCCACCGTGCGGTAGTCCCCGGCGTATTCGTAGCCCCAGACCACATTGAGCAGGTTTTCGCGGCTGTACACCCGGCCGGGGTTCTTCATCAGCAGCTCGATGAGGTCGAACTCCTTGGCCGTGAGCTCCACGGGTACGCCGTCCTTCCAGGCGGCCCGCTCGTCCGCGTTCAGCGCGATATGCCCGGCGGAGAGGCGGGTGGAGCGGTCCCTCTGGGCCGCCATCCCCGCCCGGCGCAGGAGGGCACGGACCCTGGCCTTCAGCTCCAGGATATTAAAGGGCTTGGTGAGATAGTCGTCGGCCCCGCACTCAAAGCCGATGATCTTGTCGGTGTCCTCGCTGCGGGCGGTCAGCATGATGATGGGTACGTTGGAGAACTCCCGGATGCGCATACAGGCCTGGAGCCCGTCGATCTTGGGCATCATCAGATCCAGAATAATGAGATCGAAGGAGCCGTTGCGGGCCAGCTCCACAGCCTCCTCCCCGTCATACCCGGTCTCCACCTGGTAGCCCTCGCTCTCCAGGTTGAACTTGATGCCCTTGACCAAAACACGCTCGTCGTCTACCACTAAAATTTTCATACTACCCTCCCGTGGTGATAAAATCGATGAGGCCCTCCAGTGTGCTCTCCCCGATGCCCGAGACCTTGGAGAGGTCCTCGGGGACGCGGAAGGGGCCGTGCGCCTCCCGGTAGGCGATGATGTCGGCGGCCCGTTTGGGGCCGATGCCGGGCAGAGCCTCCAGCTCCTGGGCGGAGGCGGTGTTGATGTCGATAAGGGGTACGGCGCCCTCGG
>DATMXU010000110.1:0-29109 GCA_035562355.1 Pseudoflavonifractor sp. | reverse complement strand
GGTGTGGTGGGGGTGGCCGATCGTGGGGTCGTTTCCGTGGTCGGCCATGACCACAAGGATGTCCTCACCGGCCAGAGCCGCCAGAATGGGAGCCAGCCCCGCGTCGGCCTCCTTGAGGATGCGGACGTATTCACCCACGTTCTCCCGGTGGCCCGATAAATCGGTCTCCTGCACGTTAGTGCAGATAAAGGCGTTGGGGTTATGCTCAATGAGCTCCAGCGTCTTGGCCATGACCTCGGGAGTGGGGACGATGGAGTAGCTGTGGGATGGCTGGGGGTTCTCCACAATGTCGGCTACCTTGCCCACCAAAAAGACGGGGATGCCATGGCTCGGCAGGATCGTGGCCACCTGGGTGGCCGGGTCCACGCCGTACCCCATGTGGACGCAGTGGTAGTCGTCGTTATAGACGCCGGAGGCGGGCGCGTTGACGCCGATGAGCCGGGCGGCAGGATTTTCCTCGATGGCGGCGAGCATTTGGGGCAGGTGTACCCCCCGGCCGCCGAAGGCGATGACCCGGGAGACAAAGACCTGGCCCCGGACAATGCGGCCGATCTTCACCACCTCCTCAAAGGGGATGTCGTCGATGGCGGCGGTGACATTTACCGCCTGGCCGGGGTCGCACTCAATGTTGTCGGCCACGGTGACGGCGCCGTTGACGACCAGGAGCTGTCCTCCCTGGGGGGCGGTGTGGACCTCCACACGGAAACCGGCCTGCTCCAGGGTGGCCTTCGTGGCCTCCAGCCGGACGGCGAAGGGCTCCTCCACCGGCTTGCGGGGGCGGGTGCCCATGATTTCCTGATGGCCCCAGAAGGTGTCCGCCCCTTGGTGAGTCAGGGCGGCCTTGGACCAGGTAGCCGTGGGGCTATTGTGCATGGCGTCGGTCTCAAAGCCCGCGATGTTCATCAGGCCCAGCTCCTCCAGCCGGGGCAGGCGCAGGCCGTGGGCGGCGGCGGCGATGTGCCGCCAGGTGTTGGCCCCCACATCGGCGGGGCGGACGGCGGCGGCGTCTTCCATATAGCCCACGCCAAAGCCGTCCAGTACGATAACAATAAATCTTCCCATATTACACTATCCTTTTCTGTTGCCCAGCGCGTCGTAGAGTGCGGTCACTCTGGGCGCGCCGGAGGAGAGACCTTCCACCAGAGCGAGGTCGCTGCGGGTGACGAAGATCTGTGTGCGAAAGGCCATGACCACCGCGTCCCCCAGGTTGCAGGGGCGCTCCAGGGTGAAGTGGTAGTCAATGCTGTCTAAGTCGGGGGCCGTCACGTCCAGTACCTGGGCGCGGTCGGCCGAGGGGCCCACCAGCGCGCGTGCCATGTGGCCCCGGCGGTAATGGCCGCCGCCGTAGCAGTAGCCCCTGCCGCCATAGTTGTGGGAGACCTCGGAGAGGTAGACCAGAGCGGGGGTCTCCCCGGCGTGGCCTAAATTCCAGGGGGTGGTGCCGGTCAGGCCGTGGCCCGGCTCGGCGTGGGTGCCGCCGATGGCGGCTATTTTGGAGATGGCGTGGGCGCAGGTGGCCGAGGGCATGTTGAGCTGTTCAATGGGACAGCCAAGCTCCCGCAGGAGCTTGGCCGCCGAGCGGACCGTGCCGGCGTTGGGGGTGGGCAAAATGTCATCCGCTCCCTCGTCATAGAGGAAACAGGGGAAGGCGCACACCCCCCCTACGCGGATGTGGGGAAGGGCCTTCAGTGACTCGGCGGCCTGGGGGAGCTCCTCCAGCGGGAAACCCGCCGTCTGCCCGGAGTAGAGGAGGTCGCCCTGCCCCACCACCCGGAGCATGATGTCCTGCACCATGCCCCGCTCCCCCGCCAGGGCGGAGATTTTGCGGGCCTTTTCCAGGGAGTAGACTGTGATGATCTGGGGCCGCGCGTCCAGGAGCGCGCCCAGCGCGCCGTCCGGAATCTGCACCAAGTGGCCGATGTTGCCCAGGGGGATGCCGGCGCGCTTATAGTTGAGGGCCTCCCGGCTGTCTACCGCTACCGCGCCGGGAAAGCCCAGGTCCGTGAGCCGCCGGGCCACCTCCATGTTGCAGCCCAGCTGCTTGAGCATGAAGTAGAGGGATACACCGTGCTCACGGGCCGAGGCGAGCATGGCGTTAGCGTTGGCGGTGAGGGCATCCAGGTCCAGGAGGTAGGTGTTGGGCAGCAGCTCGCCTCTGGCGTGGGCCGAGAAGGTGAAGTCCACGAGGGGGCGGTTGGCGGCAATTGTCTTTTGCAGGAACATGCCTTACTCCCCTCTCCGTACCCGTGCCAGGGCCTCCCCCAGGATGCGGAGGATAGTGTCTGCGCCGCTGCGCATGGGGTTGATGCGCACCATCCTGTGCTCCAGCGTGGGATCCTGAGCACGGAAGGTACCGCTGACGCGGTAGATCATGGGGACAAACTCGTAGATGGACTCGCTGCCCACGGGGTGGGAGGCGGCCCCCAGCTCGGGGGTGACGCGCAGTACGGCCGAAGCGCAGTCGGTGTCGAACTCCACCAGGAGGACCTTGCTCTGGGCGTTGGCGAGGAAAGCACGGCGCACGCCCGGCAGCTCCCCGGCGTTTAAGCGGCGCACCAAGTCCTCGTTCACCTCGCTCTGGACGGCAAGAGCCACGGGGGCGTAGGTAAGCCCCCGCAGGACGGCCATCGCCTCATGTCCCTGGACCTGGCTGCCGCCCGAGTACTGCCGCTTCTCCGCCGCGTCGATATACCGCCGCGCGCCCACAAGGGCGCCAACCCCCTCGGGGCCCAGGAGCTTAAAACAGGAGAAGGACGAGAGGTCGGCCCCGGCTTGGCAGCCGAGTTTCTCCACCTTCATAGCGGCGTAGTTGTCGTCGGTGACGATGGGGGTTTCGGGCATCAGGCGCTTGAGCTGGGAGACGACGGCCTCCAGGTCGTAGCTGTCGTCGATCTTCTGGCGGGTGAGCTGGACCAGAGCGCCCTTGATCTCGCCCCTGTGGGCGGAGACCACCTGCTCAATGGAGGCGGAATCGTTGTAGTCGGCGCGGAGGAGGTTGAGTCCCATACCCTCCACCGTCACCTGGGTGGTAGGGTAGACGGGCGCCTCATGGACGAGAAGGGTATCCCCCGGGCGGAGGATGGACAGAAGGGCCCAGCGCAGCGCGCCGGTGCCCGAGCCGCGGACCAGCAGGGCGCGCTCGGCCCCGAAGATCTCGGCGATGGCCTCCTCTGCCTTTTTGGTGGTCACCGGCTTGTTCAGCCCCGGCACTACACCCAGATCCCCCAAAGAGAGGATCTCCCGCCCGTCGAAGTGGCGGGTGATGACGTCGATGACCCTGAATTGTAGAGCCTTTGCCTGCTCCAGGGAGAGGGAATGGAGCGGGTAAGTCATGATTTCCATATGAAACTCCTTGTTATACGGCGTAGATGCGACTGGGGTTTGAGCAGAGCATGGCGTCCAGCCATTCCGGGCGGAACCCGCGGTCCAGGAGAGCGGGGACAAACCGCGTCAGCAGGTAGTCATACCCCAGCTCCTTCACGTTGGAGATGCGGGTCAGGTCCATCGACAGCACGATCTGCGGCGCATAGCCCCGCTCGCACAGGGCGGTGAGCCAGTCCATGCGGCCCTCGTCGGGCTGGTAGTTGTTCTTGCCTACCGTGTCAAAGGCAATGTTGACCCCCGCGTCCAGGAGCCGGAGCATATAGTCCACGTCGCCCGAGAGGTCGATGTGGCTCAGCACTACCCTGGAGAGGTCCACCCCATAGCCCTGGAAGAGGGCAAGCTGCTCCAGCCCAAGGGTGCCCAAGGTGGTGTGGGTGCAGATGGGAGCGCCGGTTTCGGCGTGGGTGATGGAGGCGGCCTCAAAAATCTGCCGCTCAATGGGGGCGATTGCCCCCTTGCCGGTACCGATCTCACCGATGAGTCCGGCCCGGAGGCCGGTGTCGTCCATGCCCTGGGTGAGCTCCTTTACGAAGAGAGCGGCCATCTCCCGGCAGGACATGGCGTAGCACTCAGGGGGGAGGAAGGGCTCCTTATAGTACCCCGTCGCATGGACAAGGCGCAGACCCGCCGCCTCGGCCAGGGCCTGGGCATAGAGAGGGTTCCTGCCCATGCCCCGGGCCGTCTGGTCCACCACGGCGGCCACTCCCGCGGCGGCGAGCCTCTTCAGCTCCGCCAGAGCTAGGGCGCGGTCGTCCATGCGGCAGTCGGCGTCGCCCTTGACGCCGGAGAGGTCGATGGTCAGGTGTTCGTGGGCGTAGATTATATTTTTCAAAATGGTTACCTCATAAATCCTGGGAGACAGTAGGGCGGCATGCCCCCATGCCGCCGTGTTAGTAGTTGGGATAGCGCTCGTGAGCGATGACCTGGCGCTGCTGCTCCAGGATGGCGTCCACGTCCAGGTATTCGTTCAGTACCGCGCGGATGGCCGCGCGCCGGGCGCTCACCACCAGGACGGCGGTGTTTTCGTCGTTGCCGTGGCTCAGGTTCAGCTTTTTATAGTTGATGTTGGGGCGGTGCTCCAGTACGGTGTCCAGGTTCCACACCGCCGCGTCGATCTCTCCCCGCTCCAGCAGGGTAAAGATCTGGCTGTAGTTGATGTGGACCAGCGTGACCGGAGTATCCCCGATTACGTCGTAGGTAAGCTCCATATGGTCCAGCGAGGTGTCGTCCACGCCTACCCGCATACCGGGGGTGATCTCGGTGGCCTCCCTGTCCCGGAAGATAAGGCTCTGGCCCTTCAGGTAGCTCTCCGGGCCGAAGTCCCGCAGCAGCTCGATCTCCATGCCCCGCTCCAGTGCCTTATGGGCCGAGAGGCGGGAGGTGACGGCAAAGTCGTACCGCCCGGCCATGACAGCCTGGATTCGCTTTTCCGAGCCGCGCATATAGGCGATGTCCACCGACATGCGGCTGCGCTCGCTGATGGTGTTGAACAGGCCGGTGGCAAGGCCCTCATAGCACTTGGTGTACGGAAGAGGCATGGTGCCGGACACATAGTTTACTCCCGCGCAGTCCAGGAGGAGGTCGGTGTTCTTGCCAACGAGCAGCGTGCCCATGTGGCCGTGCTTTTCCAGAGACGCCGCGCCCAGCTGCTCCAGGGCGGCCATCGCGTTTTGGAGGGTGCCGCGGGAGAAGTCCCGCCGCTCGGCGAGCTGCGAGAAGGTGGGGATCCGGTCGCCCACGCCGATCTTCAATAGCTCGCCTGCCAGAAAGGAGACGGCCCGTCCCGATTTCTTCATCAGCAGGTCCCTGACCTGCTCGTTTCCCGCCGTTTTCATCTGAAGTCCCTCCCCGTTCGTATCCCTGTCAGGCTTAGCGTCTTAGCCTGCTGCTCCTGGGCGCCCCGCGCTTCGCTGTCACGCTCCGCACGCCTCGCGGGCGGGTCGCCTTCCCTGCGACTCCGGGCAAACCCGGTGCCGCCTGTGGCGGCCCCGGGGCTTTCCCCGTCGCTCCGGTCCAGGCTCCCCTGCTCGGCGGCGAGAGCGCTTCTCTGTCACGCTCCGTACGCCTCGCGACGGCGTATAAGCCGCTGCGACTGCGCAAAAACGCGCCGGGGACGTCGCCCCCTCTGCGTTTTCGCTCCGCTCCGCGTCTTATCCGCCTGCTCCCGGGTGCACCGCGTTTCTTTTTACAAGAGCCCACACCGAGCTTAACACCGGTGTGGGCTCTTGTAAAGCTCGGAAAATCAGGCGGCGATGGGGAACAGGCCGATCACGTGCAGCAGGTTCACCAGCACGCCCAGCAGAATCGCGCCGATGGGCCCGATGGCCATGGTGGGCACAGGTTTTTTGGCGGTCTGGTTGAGGAAGTACAGGCCGAAGATCCAGATGTACCCGAGGGTGGGAGCGATGGCGTTGGCCGCCAGGCAGCCACCCAACAGGAGGGCAAGATCCAGCACCTTGCTCATGGCGGTCCGGGTGTTGTCGCCGACCTCCTTCATACCGGGGAACTTGTCCAGGCCCTTGGCAATAAAGCCCAGGAGAAGGACCTCGATGACCATGATCAGAGCGCCCACCACGAAGGAGCCGACCATGCCCATAATACCCATGTTGATAAACAGAATGGCGGGCACATGCAGGGCCTTGGTGCCGGCGGGGGAGTACACGCCGGAGATGATGGCGGTGGTCATGACCAGAGGAATGAAGCCCAGGCAGCGGCCCAGGGCGACGATGGCGGCCTCGCCGTAGCTGCCTTGGGCGGTCAGGGTCAGGGAGGCGGGGCCCTCGGCGATGAGGAGCAGCGTGGTGGCCAGGGCCACGATGCCGCCGGCGACGGCCAGGAACACGATGTTCTTGCGGATCTTCTTGATATTGTCCTCAAAGACGGAGAAGGCGGCGGCGGCGCTGCCCTCGGTCTTCTTGCTGTGCAGCATGGCGCTGACCACCATCGCAACGATGGCGAACAGGAGGGTCATGCCGTCGGCGTTGAGGGTGATGGCGACCGAGCCCACGGTGAATTTGCCGTAGACCGCGACCACCTGCTTGACCAGCATAGTGAGCGCGAAGACGATGATGCCCGACTTAAAGCCGGACTGATAGGCGACCGCCATGGCGGGGAACACGCAGAAGGTGACTACGATGAGGGACCCCACGGTAGCAAGGTTGCCCAGGAAGTCGATGGGCATGAGGGCGAAGACGCTGATGATGCCCTGCATGCCGAACATCAGCACCACACCGAAAAGGGCGCCCACCGCGGTGGAGATCCAGACATAGACGCCCTTGTCGGGGAAGGCGGCGCCCAGGATATCGCAGGCCAGCATGATGGTATGTACGATGATGATGCCGCCGGCAATGGAGGTGGGCAGGCCAAAGCCGATGACAAGGCCGAAGGACAGGGCAAAGCTGGTGGCGAACAGGCTCTTGCGGTCCATCGTGCCGTTGAAGTACTGGGGATACACCGGGCGGATGCCGTCGTTGAAGACGGCGATGTTCTGGTTGGCGAGGTAGGTGCACGCCGCACCAAGAAGAGCCATGACGATAATGGTCAGCGCGTTGATTTGGAATACCATTTACATTCCCTCCATATCACATATTCCGTTTTCTCTCTCTCCTGTGCCGGGGATTTTGCGGGGGAACTCAGGGGTTTGCCTTGAGGATGGCGTCCATCAGGACGGGGAGCTGCCGCTCCACATTGCCGACGACCATGCCGAAGGCCCGCTTGCCCTCCTGGACCTGAGCGCGGATCTCGGCCTCGTCCATGACCTTGCCGGGGGTGCTGATGGAGACGCACAGCTTGGGACCCAGCAGGCCCACCGCCAGACCCAACGCGCCGCCCGCCCCGGTGTTGCAGGCACCCACGTAATACTGGGCCTGCCCCGTCTGGATTGCCAGGGCCCCGTCCAGGTCGCTCTTGACGCTGACCGAGACCCTGCCCTGGCCCAGCTGTTCCACCAGCTTGGCGATAGCCTGCTTGTCCATTTGTCCGCCCACTACAATGGAAATCATGGTGTGGACCTCCTTTAGAAAGTTGAATATACAAAACATTGTATATTCACTGCCTATATTGTAAGTCTGAATACCGGAAATGTCAAGAGATATTTGGCGCTTTTTTGGCGTATGTGACAGTATGCCCGGGTTTGGGCAGAATAAGCATGAAAAACGGACCCGGTGCCAGACGGCAGCCGGGTCCGTTTTGAGAGAGTGTTACGCCTGTGCGATTGCCTTGAAGAGGCGGTAGATGGTAATGTAGGACTGCTCACGGGTATAGGTGCCGGCGGGGAGGAAGTTGCCGCCGCTGCCGCTCATCACGTCGATCTGATGGACGAAGTTGACCGCGTCCTTAAACCAGATGCCCACGGCGTCGCTGTCGGCAAAGGGGGCGGCGCCGGCGTTGGAGACGTCCATGCCCAGCACCTTGGCCGCGCGGGTGAGGAAGGCGGCGGCCTCCTGCCGGGTGATGGTGGCGTAGGGGTCAAAGGAGACTCCGCCCCGGCCCTGGACGATCCCCAGGGCGTAGGCCGCGATCACGTTGCCGTTGGTGGTGTCGTTGAAGGGATACTCCCGGATCCAGGCGTAGTAATCCTTGCCGGTCTTCTCCTTTACCAGGTCCTGAACGGACTTGCCGGTCACCTCGCTGATGGCTTGGACCACCAGGTCGCAGAACTCGCTGCGGGTGATGTTGTTGAGGTAGAGGCTCTGCAGCTCTGTGGGGACCAGGTCCTCCTCGATGGCCGCGGCGACCTCGGGATAGGCCCAGCCGTCCATAGCGGATTTCTCGGGCAGGAGGGGCAGATACTCCAGCTTGCCGTAACCATACTTGCCATCTATGCTGATCACGGGATAGGTCCCGGGGCTGGTGATCGTTTTGCTGCCGTCCTCGTCTTCCACAAAATAAGTAGAGGCGTCCAGCTTGTCCGCGCCGGGGACCGCCTTACCGGTCCGGTCGATGAGATAGGCCTTCGTGCCGTCGTACACTACGGCCATACCGTTATTGAAACCGCTGGCCTTTTCAAACTGAGCGGGGATGGCAACCGTGCCGCCGTCGCTGAGGTAACCGTACTTGCCGCCCTGGAGAAAGGGCATCAACCCCTCGTGAGAGGGCAAAAGCTCCTCATACTGGAAGGGGATGACGGTCTTGCCCGTCTTGTCGATGGCGCCGTACTTGCCGTCCTTGGAGAGAGCAGCCAGACCGTTCTCGCCAAAGAACTGATAGGTGGAATTGACGCCGGAGTAATAATAACTGTCGAATTGGGGCTGGATGACCCAGCTGCCGCTGGTGTTGATAAAGCCTAAGAGGTAGGTCTCCTCGAAGGACTTGGCGTCATAGGTGTACTGCCAGACCGGGGCCAGGCCCTGGTTGAAGGGGAAACCGCCGGAGATGACGCGGTAACTCTGCTCGGTGCCAAAGTCGGAGGGATATTCGGGGCCGAAGTACTCCAACTCGCCCCACAGAAGGACGGTCTCGCCCTTGGCGTTGAAATAGCCGAATCCGCTTACCGCCTCCGGGTAACCGGGGGCGAGGCCCTCGTTCATGGTGCCGGCGGGGGACATGGAACCGCTGTCGAAGGGCTGGCCGCTGGTGGTGTAAAAGCTGTTGGCGTACTCGCCGGGCAGGGCGACCAGTCCGTTGTGAAAGGAGAGAGAGGCATCGCCGATGTACTCCATCGCGGTGTAGTAGGGGACAGTGGCGCCGTTCTCGCTGTTCCAGTCCACCATCTGGAAGGCGGTGAACTTGCCCGCATGGTCGATAAAGCCCATCTCATATACGTTCTCGGTATAAGCGCCGCCGTCCCAGGTCTCAATGGCGCGGGTGGAGGCTTTACCCACAATGGCCAGACCCTCCTTGAAGGGCTGGGCCAGGTCGTACTGGAAGGGGATAACGGTCTCGCCGTCGGTGCCGATATAACCCCATTTGCCGCCCTGTTTCACAGCGGCCAGGTCCTCGCTGAAGGTCTGCGCGCCCTCATACCGGGGGGCGATGGCCTCGCTGTAGGTGACTACGCCGCGCTGGGGGGCGGCCTCCTCCGCCTGGGCCACGCCGGGCAGAGCGGTCACGGAAAGGGAAAGTGCCAGGAGCAGTGCGGGGATACGCCGGTGATGTCTTGTCATACGGTTCTTCCTCTCACATTGATTTGGACATGCCAAAATCCAGTATAACGCTAAGAATATGGCGGGTCAAGATATAAATAGGCACGCCCCCACGGGGCGTGCCTATTGCGGCCATGCGGGGCGGACGGAAACCCGTCAGGGCGCGGGGCGCACCAGGACCTCCTTCTCGGTGCCTAGGAGGATGCTGTACTCGGTGGGACGGAGCTGGCCGCTGTTCTCATCCCGGCCCTGGAGGACAAACCTGGCGTCTGTCTTGCCGAGCTGCTCCGCCGCCTTTACCGAGGCGTTCCAGGTGAGAGGATCGCTGGTGGGCTTGCGGTAGCGGTTGAAGAGGACGCCCAGCTGGGTATCGCCCTTGTCCATCCAGTCGGTCATCATGTTCATGTCGCCCGCGCTGTCGCCGAAGACCATGAGGGGACCCGCGCCGTTATACTTGGGGGCGATAAAATTGGTGATGATCGTGCTCTTGCCGGGGCCCTGAGTCTGGGCGTATTTGCCCTCGCCGCCCCAGTCGTAGTCGTACTCGTTGATGTAGCGCCCGCTGGCGTCCAGCCTGTTGCGCATGGCGAAGACCCGGTCCTCGGGCACGCCGTAGCCCATGGTCTTGTTGGCGGCCAGGATGGTATCGATGGGGGAGGCGGAGATGATATAGACGTCAATGCCGTTGGCTGCGAGGGTGTGGTAGAGGTCGATCAGTTCATCGGTAAAGGTGACGCCGGTGATGAAACTGGCGTTCAGCACGCCCGCCTTGCCGGGCAGCTCGGGGGGAGAGGTCCAGGTTTCCTCGGCGTAGCGGCCATAGGAGGCCCAGTATTTGTGGGAGGCCGCGGCCAGCGCTTGGACCTCGGCTGGGGTCATGCCGGTGAAGAGATAGGTGACCCAGGGATAGCTGACAGCGTGGTCAAAATAGTCTCCCAGGTTATTGTACATAAAGCGAATCTTGGCGGCAAAGTCCTGATACTGGTTGGAGGCATGGATGTAATTGAGGTCCTTTGCTCCCTTCATGCCCTTGTAATTGTTGTAAATCCAGGTGTAGCTGCTCACCAGGTCGGCCACCACGTCGTTGACGGTCACGTCTCTGCCGTCGGCATTCTTGCCGATGGCCTTGCCCAGATCGGGGATACCGGTCTCCAGCACGGCCTTCATGTCCTTGGGGTCGATTTTGAACATCAGGTTTTCTACCTGGTAGATGAGCAGGGCTTCCTGCACGTCGAAGATGACGGAGGTGTTGTCAAAGTCGAAGACCACATAGCGGCCCTTGTTGGCATTCCCGTCAATGATGCTCTGGATACGCGCCCGGGTGGCGGGGGCCCAATTGCCGGTGATCATCTGGGTGGGGGCGCTCTTGTAGTGGTCGTCACTGGTAACGACCGCGGTGTTGGTGGTGCTGTCATAGGCAACGCCGAAGTCCAGCAGGGCAGCCAGGTCGCGCAGCTTGAAATAGTTGTAGCCGTTGATGGCGTACGCCGATGGAGCGACGGATTTCCCGTCCAGCGTGACGTTGGTGGCGCTCTGCGCCACCGACAGAGTGGCCAGCGCGCCCGTGGCGCTCAGGGTGATGGCGGCAATCAGGCCGAAAACCAGGTATTTGACGTGTGTGCGTTTCATCAGCAGTCCCTCCTTTTTGTTCCGCTCCTCCGCGGGGCATGCCCAGTGAGAGAGATGGCGTTCGGCGCCTCTCCCGCGTCATCACCATAGCACGAGCACGATTTTAATTGCAACAGTGCTTGGAAAATTCTCAAAATCATCCAGTTTTAGTCGTTTGTTTCTGGACGTTTTTTCCAGTAAAGCGCTGAAGAACTACCATGAGCAGAGGGCGTCTGTGCTCAATTGGGGCAAAAAAGCAGACGCATCGCCCATTTTAGGGCAACGCGTCTGCTTTTTTGCGGGGTCTATACATTGAACCTGAAGAGGACGATATCCCCGTCCTTCATCACGTATTCCTTGCCCTCGGAGCGCACTAGGCCCTTCTCTTTGGCGGCGTTCATGGAGCCGCAGGCCTTCAGGTCCTCGAAACCCACAACCTCGGCCCGGATAAAACCGCGCTCAAAGTCGGTATGGATCTTGCCTGCGGCCTGGGGCGCCTTGGTGCCGCCTGTAATAGTCCAGGCCCGGCACTCGTCCTCCCCGGCGGTGAGGAAGGATATGAGCCCCAAAAGGGCGTAGCTCGCCTTGATGAGCCGATCCAGGCCCGATTCGGCAATGCCCAGGTCCTCCAGGAACATGCGCTTGTCCTCGCCCGGCAGCTCGGCGATCTCGGCCTCCAGCTTGGCACAGATGGGGATGACCTGGGCCCCCTCCCGGGCAGCCAGCTCCACCACCTGCTGATAGTAGGGCACGCCGGCAAAGGAGGCAAAGCCCTCCTCGTCCAGGTTGGCGGCATAGATGATGGGTTTGAGGGAGAGGAGCTCGGCGGTGGCGATGATGGAGGCGTCGTCCTCGCTGCAGGAGAAAGCGCGGGCCGAGTTGCCGTCGTTGAGCCAATCCCGCAGGGCGGTAAAGACCTCGGCCTCGTGAAGGTATTTCTTGTCCCCCTTGGCGGCCTTATTGGCCTTGTCGATGCGGCGGTCCACCATCTCAAGGTCGGCCATGATGAGCTCCACGTCGATGATGCCGATATCCCGCAGAGGGTCGGTGGAGCCCTCCACATGAATGACGTTCTCGTCGTCAAAGCAGCGCACCACATGGACGATGGCGGCGCACTCGCGGATGTTGGCCAGGAATTTATTGCCCAGGCCCTCTCCCTTGCTGGCCCCCTTGACGAGACCTGCGATGTCCACGAACTCCACCACGGCGGGAGTGGTCTTCTTGGGCTGGTAAAACCCGGAGAGCCAGTCGAGCCTGTGGTCGGGGACCGACACCACGCCCACGTTGGGTTCGATGGTGCAGAAGGGGTAGTTGGCGCTCTCGGCTCCGGCGTTGGTAATGGCGTTAAACAGGGTGCTCTTGCCCACGTTGGGCAGGCCCACAATACCTAATTTCATCTCATTAGAACCTCACTTTACCTTCGTTCGCCCAAGTATTATATAAGATAGGCGCAAAAAACACAAGGGGCGATCAAAAACCCTCTTGTCTTTCTTTCAGATAGCGTGTAAAATCTATCTCCGTAAGGTTTTTTGAGAGGTAGGGGAAGGGCCGGGATGAAGCTCTTGCGGCAGGCCAGCGGCGATATTACGAAGGGCGTGATCTGGAAACAGCTTTTGCTGTTTTTCATACCCCTTTGGTTCGGTACGTTTTTTCAGCAGCTCTACAACACGGTGGACAGCGTGGTGGTGGGCCGCTTTGTAGGAAAGGAGGCCTTTGCCGCCGTGGGAGCCACCGGCGCGGTGGTCAACCTGACGGTGGGTCTCTTCACCGGGCTCGCCAGCGGTGCGGTGGTCGTTCTGGCTCAGCACTACGGTGCCCGGCGCGGGGAGGAGATGTATAAGGGCGTCCACACTGCCATGCTCCTCTCCATCCTGGCGGGCGCTCTTCTCACGGTGGTCGGGTATGCCCTGACGCCCTGGGCCCTGCGCGCCATGGGTACGCCCGACGACACCATGGCCGACGCGGTGCTCTATCTGCGCATCTACTTTTTAGGGATGATACCTAACCTGGTCTACAATATGGGCACCGGGGTGCTCCGGGCCATCGGGGACGCCCGCCGTCCCCTCTACTTCCTCATTGCCGCGTCCCTGTGCAACATCGTGCTGGACTTGATTCTGGTGCTGGTCTTTCGCCTGGACGTAGCGGGGGTCGCCATTGCCACCGTGGCGTCCCAGGTCCTGTCGGCGGTGCTGGTGGTACTGGCCCTGCGCAGCGCCAGCGGGGAGGTCTACCAATTCTTCCCCCGTCAGATGAAACTCCACGGCGGCGAGGTATCCGGCATCCTCCGGGTGGGGACCCCCGCCGCCCTCCAGTCCCTGATGTACTCCAGCTCCAACATCGTCATCCAGGCCGCCATCAACTCCTTCGGCACCGACACGGTGGCCGCCTGGTCGGCCTATGGGAAGATGGACGTCATCTTCTGGATGACCCTGAACGCCATGTCCCTTGCCCTCACAACCTTTGCGGGGCAGAACTACGGCGCGGGGGAGTACGGGCGGCTCAGGAGGAGCGTCCGGGTGGCGGTATCCATGAGCGTGGCGTTTACCCTGGTTCTGAGTACCCTTATGATCGCCTTTGCCCGGCCGCTGCTCTCCGTCTTCTGCCCCGACCCAGCGGTGCTGGAACTCGGCATCGGGATGGTACGTTTTCTGGCCCCCTGCTATATCCTGTACATTCTGGTAGAGCTGCTGGCGGGCGCCGTCCGGGGCGCGGGGAAGAGCTTTGTCCCCATGCTTATCTCTGTGTTCGGCATCTGTGTCGTCCGGCTCATCTGGCTCTTCACGGTGGTACCGGCGCACCACACGGTAAATACCGTGGCGGCCAGCTACCCCATCACCTGGGCCATCACCTCGCTGGCGCTGCTTGCCTACTACCTCTGGGGAAATTGGCTGCCGAAGACTGAACCGCAAAAAGTCCGAGTCTAATACGAAAACAGGGGGCCCGCGGACGTAAGTCCGCGGGCCCCGAGCCTGTCGAAAAAGTTTTTTTCGACAGGCTCGAGCACTTTTCATCACTTTGAAAAAGTGATGAAAAGTGGTTCTCCTGCACGCGAAAGGGAACCCTGACGGTTCCCTTTCACACTATCCCTCCCTCCGGGACTTTCGGCCTGAGGGTTTTTTGACAGGCTGCAAAACTGGCGCGGCTATAGGCCGCGCCAGTTTTGTATCCAGGGGGGACGAAGTCCCCCCTGCACGTTTAGTACGCCACGCCCCAGTAGATGCTATGCTTGGCGGGTTTGCCGCAGACGGGGCAGGTGTCGCCCAGGTGATCCTGCTCCAGGGGGATGCACCGGGAGGACACGCCGGCCTCCTCCTTCATCTTCAGCTCGCACTCCACGTCGCCGCACCACATGGTCTTGGCAAAACCGCCCACGTTCTCCATGAAGTCCCTGACCTCCTCCACGCTGTGGCAGACCACGGTGTGCTCCTCCAGGTTGCGCTTGGCCCTGGCGAAGAGATTGTCGTGGATGGCGTCCAGCAGCGCGGGGATATTGGCCTCCAGCTCGTCCAGGCTGACAAAGAGCTTTTCCCGGGTGTCCCGGCGCACCAGCACGCACTGCTTCTGCTCGATATCCTTAGGGCCGATCTCCAGGCGCAGGGGAACGCCCTTCATCTCGTACTCGGCAAACTTCCAGCCGGGAGAGTTGTCGGAGAAGTCGCCCTTTACCCGGATGCCCGCGGCGTTCAGGCGGTCCACCAGCTCCTGAGCTTTCTCGGTGACACCGGCCTTGTGCGCGGCGATGGGCAGCACGATTACCTGGATGGGAGCCACCCGGGGGGGCAGCACCAGGCCACTGTTATCGCCGTGGGTCATGATCACGCCGCCTATAGTGCGGGTGGTATAGCCCCAGGAAGTCTCGAAGGGGGCGGTTTGCTGATTGTTCTTATCGGCAAAGCTGATGCCGAAGGCCTTGGCAAAGCCGTCGCCAAAGTAGTGGCTGGTGCCGTTTTGCAGAGCCTTGCGGTCGTGCATCATGCACTCGATGGTGTAGGTGCGCTCCGCTCCGGCGAACTTCTCCTTGTCGGTCTTCAGGCCCTTGGTCACCGGCATGGCCAGGAGATTTTCGCAGATGTCGGCGTAGATGTTCCACATCCGCTCGGTCTCCTCAATGGCCTCCTCAGCGGTGGCGTGGAGGGTGTGCCCCTCCTGCCAGAGGAATTCCCGATGGCGCAGGAAGGGGCGGGAGGTCTTCTCCCACCGCAGCACCGAGCACCACTGGTTATAGAGCATGGGGAGGTCCCGCCAGGAGTGGACGATCTCGGCCCAGTGGTCGCAGAACAGGGTCTCGGAGGTGGGGCGCACGCAAAGGCGCTCCTCCAGCTCCTCACTGCCGCCATGGGTCACCCAGGCGCACTCGGGGGCAAAGCCCTGCACATGGTCCTTTTCCTTCTGTAAGAGGGACTCGGGGATGAGCAGGGGCATGGACACGTTGGTATGGCCGGTGGCCTTGAACCTGGCGTCCATCTCCCGCTGGATGTTCTCCCAGATGGCGTATCCATAGGGCCGCAGGACATACATGCCCTTTGTCCGGGTATAGCTGATGAGCTCCGCTTTGGTGCACACGTCGGTGTACCACTGGGCGAAGTCCACCTCCATATCGGTGATCTGTTCCACCTGCTTTTTGTCCTGTGCCATAAAGTTTCTCAATCCTTCAACTTGAAATTTCGTTGGTATCCCTGTTATTTTATGCAGATACCTGGAAAAAGTCAAGGGGAGCAGCAGATTTGAATGGGCGGGACAGGGAATGCCGGACGCATAGAACGGCCGCGACGAGGGAAACTGTACCAAAAGGGGTGGTCTGCTTGAACAGAGTAGGAATTTGGGAGCGTGGAAACGGCGTTTTTGACGGGGTGAAGCGTGTGCTGGAGAGGCGTGAGGACTCCGCCGTGCTCCTCCGGGGGAGCCATCCGGCCGACTTCAGAGAGGGGAAACTGGACCTTTTATGCATCGCCCCCTCGGCCCAGGGCTGGGCTGGGGCGGGGGCCGTCGACTGCCGGATGCTCCTGCTGCCAGGCGGGCTGGGACCGCTGGCCCGGGGGCTGCGGTGCGCCTGCGCCGTGAGCTACGGCACCTCGCCAAAGGATACCCTCACCTTCTCCAGCCTGGAGGGGGACCAGATCTGCGTAGCCCTCCAGCGGGAGCTGGTGACCTTGCCGGGCGGCGTGGTGGAGCAGCAGGAGTGGGTCCTCCCCTTCCCCGTGGGGAGCGACCCAATGGACTACCTGGCGGCAGTGGGCGTCCTGCTGATTTTGGGGCTGCCGCCGGAGCCGGCGTAGCTCATGTGGGGAGGGACTTCCTCAGCTCGGGCGCGTCGGTCTGGAATTCGGTCATGGTGTGCCAGTACCGCTTGGGCATATGGGTCATGCGGCACCTGGGGTTGTAGCGGCCCTCGATGGCCACGGTGTCGTAGAACCTGCGCCAGAGGGCGCGGTAATTCCGCTCCTCCTGACCAGGGGGCGCAGGGGTGAAGTCCTCCAGAGGGACGATGGCCCATTTGCCCGGCTGGTAAAAGAGGGCCTCTCTGTAGGTCCGGTCATAGAGGACGAGCCTTTCCCCCGCGTAGCGGGCGCAGAAGTGGGGCCGCAGGAGGGGAAGCACCCGGTTCTTCGGTTCGATCTCACCGATCAGTACCCCCTCCTGGTCGGAAAAGCGGACGAAACCCTTGAGGAGATGGGCCTCGTTCTCCAGATGGGTCAGGGCCTTGACCAGAATCGCCACCCGGTCCTCCGCCAGGTCCCGCACCACCGAGGGACCCCGCTCATACCCCAGGGCGAGAAAGCGGAAGAGATGGAGCTCCTTTTCCGGCAGGCAGGTGAGAAAGCCCCGGGTGATCCAGGCGGTCGCGTCCCTCCCCAGCCGCTTGGGGAGGGAGAGGAGGACCCGGCGGGCGTGGGCGCCGTCGGTCTCCACGCTCCGTTCGGGAAAGAGGGAGAGCTGGTCGTCCCCGGGGGCCAAAAAGGCGGCGGGGCATTCCTTGTGGACGTAGCTCTCGTATACGCAGGTGAGAAAGCCGTCGAAGGTGCCGTCGTAGGTATAGGAGACCTGGGGCCAATCGTTCATGGGGAACGCCTCCTGGGGAAGGATGGGATAGGGTGTCAGCCGGTGTTTTCGAACATACATAGTTGCTGGGGCGCCTCCTGGGCCAGCATGGGCTTTTCGAGGGCCACCAGGTGGCGGAGGACCCCGTCCTGGGAGACGCGCAGGCCCTCTGCCATCTTGCCCCCGCAGGTGATGAAATACTGGGCGCGCTTGAGGACCACCCCAAGTTTCTTTAGACCCTCGAAGTGGAGCGGGCCGCAGCGCCGGGCAGTGAGGATGCGCTGGGCGCTCTTCACCCCCACGCCGGGCACGCGCAGGAGAGCCTCATAGTCGGCGGAGTTGACCTCCACGGGGAAGAACTCCATGTGGCTCAGGGCCCAGGAGCACTTGGGGTCCACCAGGGGGTTGAAGTTGGGATTTGCCTCGTCCAAAAGCTCGTGGGCCTCGAAGTGATAGTACCGCAGCAGCCAGTCGGCCTGGTAGAGCCGGTGCTCTCGCAGAAGAGGGGGCTTGAACCCCTGGGGCGCGGGGAGAAGGCGGCTGTCGGACACCGGCATATAGGCCGAGTAGAAGACCCGCTTGAGCTGGTATTTGCGGTATAAGATCTCGGTGAGGCGGAGGATGTGAAAGTCGGTCTCCGGGGTGGCGCCGATGATCATCTGGGTGGACTGGCCCGCGGGGGCGAAACGGGGGGCGTGCTTGTAGAGGGCCACCTCCTGCTTGGACTGGTGGATGCCGTCCCTGATCTGTCCCATGGGGGAGAGAATGTCGCCCTTCGCCTTGTCGGGGGCCAGGAGGCGGAGGGACGTTTCGCTTGGCAGCTCGATATTGATGCTCAGCCGGTCGGCGAGGCAGCCCAGCCGGTAGGTGAGCAGCGGGTCGGCCCCGGGGATGGCCTTGGCGTGGACGTAACCCCAGAAGTGGTACTCCTGCCGGAGGAGGCGCAGAGTCTCAATCATCAGCTCCGTGGTGTGGTCGGGGCTGACCATGACGGCGGAGGACAGGAAGAGGCCCTCGATATAGTTGCGCCGGTAGAAACCGATGGTCAGCTCGCACAGCTCCCGGGGCGTGAAGGCCGCCCTGGGCCCGCCGCCCGAGCGGCGGTTGATGCAGTACTGGCAGTCGTACACGCAGACGTTGCCAAGTAGCACCTTCAGCAGCGTGACGCACCGCCCGTCCGCCGAGAAGGAGTGGCAGCAGCCCGCCTGCATGGTGGTGCCAAGGCCTCCGGGACGGCTGTTGCGGTCCAGGCCGCTGGAGGTGCAGGCGGCATCGTATTTTGCCGCATCGGTCAATATGGTCAGCTTATCCATGAGATCCAACGTATCTGCCTCCCGAATAGAACGTTTGTACTCATAGTATGGCACTCGAACATATGTATGTCAAGAGGGAGTTTATTGGGAAAGGGACATAAAGGGGCGGAGAGCGGGAGACAAAAATGTGAATAAATCCACAAAATCGTCCAAAAGCCTTGCGCGGAGCGGCGTAAAGCGGTATACTATCTAAGCTTGTTTTGACGATTCGAACGACCCGGAGGGCAGGAGGCTCATGAGAAAACGCGACATGATCATTATTGCGGCCGCGCTGGCGCTGGCGCTGATTGCGGCCGCAGTCAGCTCCCGGGTCCTTCACCGCGGGGGAGCGGAGGATATGGTCGACATCAAGGTCGACGGCCAGCTCTATGAGAGCGTTCCGCTGAATGAGGACCAGGTCATTGAGATCAAGCAGGACAATGGCGCCATCAACCACATTGAGATCAAGGACGGCACGGTGCACATGCTGGACGCAAACTGCGCCAATCAGGACTGTGTGCAGATGGGGTCTATGAGCGCTATCCACCCTGGGCCCAGGTTCGGCGTCATCGTGTGCCTGCCCAACCGCGTGTCCATTGAGCTGCGCCTTGCCAGTGAGGAAAAGGGATGAAAAAGAGCAAGACCGCCATGGCCGTACAGACGCTCACGCGTCTGGCGCTTTTGGGCGCGGTGGCGCTGGTGCTGGGGTGGGTGGAGAGCTTTTTCCCCACTATATACGGCATAAAGCTGGGCCTTGCCAACACGGTACTCCTCTATGCGCTCTATCTGCTGGACGTTCCGAGCGCCTTTATTTTAATGGTGCTGAAGGTATTTCTCTCCCTGCTCACGCCAGGCGGAGGGGAGCGGTTTATTTACAGTGCCGCCGGCGCGGTCCTCAGCCTCCTGGCCATGCTCCTTATCAAGTCCGTCAGCCGGGAGAAGACCTCCGTCATCGGTGTGTCCGTGGTGGGGGCGCTATTCCACAACATTGGGCAGATGCTGGTGGCGGCCGCCATTTTTGGAGTGATACCCATTCTGGCCTACTCGCCGATCGTGCTGCTCTCAGGCGTGGTACTGGGCGTCGCCACGGGCACGGTGGGCAGATATGCCATTCGGGCCCTGGCCGCCACGGGAGTTGGTAATCCCAAGGGCAAGACCGTGGAGTCCAAGGGAGACGTGAAATGAAAAAGAGATTTTTGCCGCTCCTGCTGGCGTCGGCACTCTTGCTCCCCGCTTTGAGCGGCTGTGGGCGGCAGCTGTCCAAGCAGAGCGTGACCGGCTTTTACTTCGACACCGTGGTGGTCATGACCATCTACTGGGAGGACGACGCGCCCCTGAAGGCCGCTATGGAGAAGTGCGCCTACTACGAAAACCTCCTGAGCAAGACGGTGGAGGGCTCCGACGTGTGGCGGCTCAACCACGCGGAGGGAGAGCGGGTGGCGGTGAACGAGGAGACCCGGGCCATCATCGAAAAGGCCCTGGAGTATGGAGAAATCTCCAAGGGCGGGTTTGACATCACCATCGCGCCCTGTGTGGCCCTATGGGACTTCACCGGCGAGAACGCCGGCAAGCTCCCCGACCCGGACGCCCTGGCCGCCGCCGCAGAGAAGGTGGACTACACACAGGTGGACGTGAACGACGACGGCGTGAAACTGGGCCCCGGACAGAGCATCGACCTGGGGGGCGTCGCAAAGGGATATATCACGGGCCGGATCTCAGACCTGCTGAAGGAGAAGGGCGTGAAGAGCGGGCTTTTGAACTTCGGGGGCAATGTGCAGACCATCGGGGACAAGACCGACGGCACGCCCTGGAACGTGGGCGTACAGGACCCCCGGTCGCCCTCAGGGGAGAGCATTGCGGTCATGCCGGTCACCGACGGAGCGGTGGTGACCAGCGGCATCTACGAGCGGGGCTTTGACTTGGACGGCGTGCGGTACCACCATCTGCTGGATACCGCCACAGGTATGCCCATCCAGAACGATCTTGCCGGGGTGACCATCTTTGTGGACGACTCCTTCGACGGCGACGGCCTGTCCACCACCCTCTTCGCCCTGGGCGAGGAGGACGGACTGGCCCTGGCGGAAGAGCTGCCCGGGGTGGAGGCTGTGTTTGTCACCCGGGAAGACCGGGTTTTCTATACCTCGGGATTAGAGGGGAAAATAAAGCTGATAGAGAGTGCAAAGGAGTGATCGCAATATGTTGGGAAAGGGACATAACGGAGTACACCTGAAGGCCTGCAAGAACACCGCAGAGGCCGTCCCCGCCGTCATCCCGGTGCCCGAGCGGGTAACGCTGACGCTGACCACCTTCCGCGGCTGCGTCAACAAGGCGTGCGTTCAGATGGGGGACCACGTGGACGTGGGCCAGGTCATCGCCCCGGCAGGAGGCGGCCTGGCGGTGCCCGTTCACGCCACTGTGTCCGGCACGGTGGAGACCGTCGTGGAGGAGGATAAGGATGCCTCCGTCACCATCAAGTCCGACGGGGCCCAGACCCCCTGGGCGGGCCTCAAGCCTCCCGCCGTGAGCAATCTGGAGGAGTTCGTGGCCGCCGTCCGCGAGAGCGGGCTAACCGGCCTGGGCGGCGCGGGTTTTCCCACCTGGGTCAAGCTGTCCGCCGGGGCGGAGATTTTGCTCCTCAACGGCAGCGAGTGCGAGCCCTACTGCACCGCCGACTACCACCTCATGTGCACCGAGCCGGCCTCTATCCTGGAGGGGGCTCAGCTTGTGCGCAAGTACATGGGCGTGAAGAAGATCATCGTGGGCATCAAGGATACCAACGCCAAGGCCATCGACGCCATGAAAAAGGCGGCCGCCGAGATGGAGGGCGTGGAGATCCAGGCCCTCAAGGGGTTCTACCCCGTGGGCGCGGAGAAGATGTGCATCCAGCAGACCACCGGGCGCGTCGTCCCCCGGGGCAAGCTGCCCAAGGACGTGGGGGTCATCGTGCTCAACGTCGGTACCGCCGCCTTTATCGCCCAATATCTGCGTACCGGCATGCCCCTGGTGAGCAAGACCGTCACTTTGGATGGCTCTGCCGTCGAGAATCCCGGCATGGTGGTAGCCCCCATCGGCACCTCCGCCAGGGATCTCTTCGCGGCCGTCGGCGGCTTTAAAGGAGAGGCGGGGAAGGTGCTGGTGGGGGGCCCCATGATGGGGAACAGCGTTCCGAGCCTCGACCACTTCCTCCTGCGGCAGAACAACTGCCTCCTCGCCTTTGACGAGAAGGAGGCCAAGCTCCCCGATGAGAGCCCCTGCATCCGCTGCGGCCGCTGCGTGCGCGGCTGCCCCATGCACCTGATGCCCGCCAACATGGCCCGGGCCAGGGAGGCCAGGGACGGCGCCCTGCTGGACGCGCTGATGGTGGACCTGTGTATTGAGTGCGGCGTGTGCTCCTACGTCTGTCCCGCCAAGATCAATCTGGTGGCCAGCCACCGGCAGGCCAAGCAGATACTCCGCAGCTATCAGTCCAGTAAGCAGGAGGTGCGCCGCGCATGAAAAGTCTATCCGTTTCCTGTTCCCCGCATATCCGGGACAATTCGTGGACCCGCGCCATCATGATGGACGTGCTCATCGCCCTCGTTCCCGCTCTGGTGGCCTCGGTGCTGGTGTTCGGGTTCCGGGCCCTTGCGGTGGTAGCGGTGTGTGTGGTGTGCGCCGTGGGGTCCGAGTGGCTTTTTGAGCTGGGCGTCAAGCGCCCCGTCACCGTGGGCGACCTGTCGGCCGCCGTCACCGGAACCCTGCTGGCCTTCTGCCTGCCGGTCTCCATCCCGCTGTGGATTGCGGGGCTTGGCAGCGTCATCGCCATCGTGGTGGTAAAGCAGCTCTTCGGCGGCATCGGCGAGAACTTCGCAAACCCCGCCGTCACCGGGCGGGTGATCCTTCTGGTGGCCTTCAGCAGCCAGATGGCCAACTGGACGGTGGACGGAGTCTCCTCCGCCACGCCCCTGGCCGCCATAAGCGCGGGTGGCGAGGTGCCCGGGCTGATGGACATGTTCCTGGGTCTCCGCGCCGGCTCCCTGGGCGAGACCTGTGGCCTGGCCCTTCTCCTGGGCGGCCTCTATCTCCTGGCGAGGCGCATCATCACCTGGCAGATCCCGGTGGCCTATCTGGGTACCGTGATCCTCTTCGCTCTGGCGGCGCAGCAGAGCGTACCCTACCAGCTCATGGGCGGTGGCTTGCTGCTGGGCGCCTTCTTCATGGCGACCGACTACTCTACCTCCCCCGTCACCGGCCTTGGCAAGCTCATCTATGGCATTGGCTGCGGCCTGCTGACCATGATGATCCGCACCTGGGGAGGCTACCCAGAGGGCGTGAGCTTTGCCATCTTGCTCATGAACATCGTAACGCCCCACATTGACCGACTCACCCGGACCATGCCTCTGGGAGGTGATCTCGCATGAAGAGAGAGAATAAGGTCTGGAAACTTTTATCCCCCGCCGTCGTCCTGGTTGGCATCTGCATCGTCGTCACTGCGGCGCTCGCCCTGACCAACCAGATCACCGCCCCCATCATAGCCGCCCAGAGCCAGGGCGCGGCCGACGCGGCAAAGCAGGTGGTTCTGCCCGCCGGGGCCGACTTCCAGGACGTGGAGGATCTCTCCGCCCTGCCCGAGAGCGTCCTCGCCGCCTCCCAGGCGGGGAACGGCGCGGGCTATGTCTTCACCGTGAATGCCCGGGGCTATGGCGGCGACATGACCGTCATGCTGGGCATTGGCGCCGACGGCAAGATCGCCGGCAGTCGGGTCCTCACCAACAATGAGACTCCGAGCATCGGCGGCACCGTGGTGGCCGACGGCTCCCCTTTCCAGCAGCAGCTCATCGGCATGGGTGACGTGAGCGGCATCGAGGCGACTTCGGGTGCAACTGTCTCCTCCAACGGCATGAAGAGCGCCGTCCAGACCGCCTTTGACGCGTACACCCTCCTCACCGGCGGCACTGTGGAAACCAAGCTCGGCACCGCGCCCGAGGGCTTTACCGCCGAGGACGCGGCGGAGTACTTCCCCGGCGCCGCGTTCACCGAGGTTCCCGGCGGCATGATCTCCGACGCGGGCACCATCGTCTATGGCGAGGCCCAGGGCATGGAGAGCATTATCCGCGTGGCCGTCTTCTTCGATAACGACGGCAATATCCTGGCCATTGAGACCTACACCAAGCGCGAGACCGAGTACTTCGGCGAAGGGGTGGGCGAGAACAGCGCGTTCACCGACCAGTTCAAGGGCGTGACCGATGTGAATTCGGTGGAGGCCGTCTCGGGTGCCACCATCACCTCCAACGCCGTAAAGGACGCTGTCAAGCAAGCCATCGCCAATCTGGACACTGTAAAGGGGGCGGCGTAAATGAGCGGAAACAATAAGCTCTCCCTTGTCACCAAGGGCATTTTAAAGGAGAACCCCGTGCTGGTCCTGGTGCTGGGTACCTGCCCCACCTTGGCCACCACCACAAGCGTGAGCACCGCCCTCGGCATGGGCGTCGCGGCGGCGATTGTGCTCATCTGTTCCAATATTTTTATCTCTCTTCTGCGCAAGATCATCCCCGACTCAGTGCGGATCCCCAGCTATATCGTGGTCATCGCGGGCTTCGTGTCGGTGGTGCAGATGCTGGTGCGGGCCTTTGTACCCCCTCTGTACGAGGCGCTGGGCGTCTACCTGCCCCTTATCGTGGTCAACTGCATCATCCTGGGCCGGGCCGAGATGTTCGCCAGCAAGAACGGCGTGGCGGACTCCGCCCTGGACGGACTGGGCATGGGGCTGGGCTTTATCTGCACGCTGCTCGTCATGGCCGCTCTCCGGGAGGTCTTCGGCGCGGGCAGTTTCGCGGGCGTTACCATCCCCGTGCTCTCCAGCTACGCCATTCCCATTTTGGTCAAGCCGGCCGGCGGTTTCTTTATTTTTGGCTGTATGATCGCTATGGCCGCAAAGTTCACCGGCGGCAAGGCCAACGCCGAGTGCGAGGCCTGCCCTGGTGCACAGGCCTGCGGCATGAAGGAAAAGGAGGCGTAAGGCAATGGATGTGAAGAACCTTATTTTTATCATACTCAGCGGCGTCTTTGTCAACAACTATGTGCTGCAGCGGTTCCTTGGCATCTGCCCCTTCCTGGGCGTCTCGAAAAAGCTGAACCAGGCCACCGGCATGAGCATTGCCGTTATCTTCGTCATGGTGCTGGCCACCGCCGTCACCTGGCCCATCCAGACCTATCTGCTGGACCCCAACGACCTGGGCTACCTCCAGACCATCGTGTTCATTTTGGTCATCGCGGCCCTGGTCCAGCTGGTGGAGATCGTGCTCAAGCGGTATGTCCCCTCTCTCCACAAGGGCCTGGGCATCTATCTGCCCCTCATCACCACCAACTGCGCCGTGCTGGGCGTCACTGTGCTCAACATCAGCGAACAGTATGGGTTCTGGCAGTCCATGGCAAACTCCTTCGGCTCCGGTCTGGGCTTTTTCCTGGCCATGGTCCTCTTCTCCGGGGTCCGGTCCCGCATTGCCCAGAGCAGACCCCCCAAGAGCTTTGAGGGGTTGCCCATCACGCTGATTTCCGCCGCCATCGTATCCGCCGCTTTCTATGGGTTCGCGGGCGTGGTCGAGACGCTGTTCCAGTAAGGGAGGCAAAGAAAGATGAATCCGATTTTGATGGCAGTCCTCCTGGTAGCGGCAATCGCACTGGTCTGCGCGATTTTACTGACGGTGGCCTCCGTGCTGATGGAGGTCAAGGGGGACGACAAGTTTGTGCCCTTGCGGGAGGCCTTGCCGGGCTACAATTGCGGCGCCTGCGGCTACCCTGGCTGCGACGGGTACGCCAAGGCCCTGGCCTCCGGCGAAGAGAAGGACGCCACCCTCTGCAAGCCAGGCCGCGCCGCCTGCGCCGAAAAGCTGGCCGCTATCCTGGCGGAGTGAGTACTAAGATATAGAAAAAGCACCGCCCGCGGGCGGTGCTTTTTTTAACAGCCTGTCAAAGAAGTCCCACGGGACTTCTTTGACAGGCTGTTACACTTTTTGAAACACCGTAGGAAATTTGAAAAAATGGTCTTCCTGCACGCGAAAGGGAACCCTGACGGTTCCCTTTCACACTATCCCTCCCTCCGGGACCTTCGGCCTGAGGGTTTTTTATCCGATCAGCCGGTGATGTGGGTGCCGGTGCGGCCGGCCACGCCGTCGCGGGCCTTCTCCAGCAGCGTGATGAGGGCGGTGCGGCCTGGCTTGCTCTCGGCAAAGCGGAGGGCGGCCTGGACCTTGGGCAGCATGGAACCGGGGGCAAACTCGCCGTCGGCGATATGTTTCTGGGCCTCAGCGGGGGTGAGGGCGTCGAGCCACTTCACGTCGGGCTTGCCGAAACGGATAGCCACCTTCTCCACGGCGGTGAGGATGATGAGCATATCGGCGTCCAGCTGCTGGGCCAGAGTGCAGGAGGCGAAGTCCTTGTCGATGACCGCGGCCGCGCCCTTCAGGTGGTGGCCCTCGGTCTTGAAGACGGGGATACCGCCGCCGCCGCAGGCCACGACCACGTGGTCGGTATCCACCAGGGCGCGGATGGTGTCGATCTCCACAATGGCCTGGGGCTGGGGGGAGGCGACCACCCGGCGGTAGCCGCGGCCCGAATCCTCCACCACGTTATAGCCTCGCTCCGCCACCATCTTGTCGGCCTCCTCACGGGTCATAAAGGAGCCGATGGGCTTGGTGGGTTTTTGGAAGGCGGGATCGTTGGGGTCCACCTCCACCTGGGTGAGCACAGTGGAGACTCCCTTGTCGATGCCGCGGTCGAGCAGCTCCTCCCGCAGGGCGTTCTGGAGGTCGTACCCGATGTAGCCCTGGCTCATGGCTACGCAGACGGACAGGGGGCAGGGGACGTACTTATCGGGATTAGAGCGGGTCAGCTCGGTCATGGCGGCCTGGATCATACCCACCTGGGGGCCGTTGCCGTGGGCAATGATGACCTCGTGGCCCTCCTCGATCAGATCGGCAATGGCCTTGGCGGTCTGCTGCACGGCGATCATCTGCTCCGGCAGGTTATTGCCCAGGGCATTGCCGCCCAGCGCGATAACAATGCGCTTTTTGCTCATAAAAAACACCTCAATGTTAGAGTTAGAAAATGAAGACCCGCCCGCAGATACAGTGTGAAATGTAACAGCGGGCGGGCAAAATGACTCGCATCAATCCCCCTCGGAGAGCAGGGGGGGAGTCCGGGGGGGACTGGTCCCCACCCGGAAGGCGCGGACGTAACACTGCATTTTCCGCAGAAAATGCCCGCGCCTTGAGGGGGGTATCACCAGATGGCATAGCGATCTGGTGTATCTAGGGGGGACGAAGTCCCCCCTAGAGGGTTCTCACTTCTGGAACCAGCGGGCGGTGTTCTTCTCCTCCAGGGCCTTCAGGGTAGCCTGGGGGTCCTTCACCTTGGCCAGGAAGATCATGGCGGCGATGATATAGGGCTTGAAGGAGGCCTCCTTGTACAGGGGGGTGCGATAGCGGTCGAACACGCTGGCCTCGACTTCGCCGTCCTTGCAGGAGACGTCGTTGATGTCGGCGGGCAGGCAGTGCAGGTAGAGGGCCTTGCCGTCCTTAGTGGTCTTCATCAGCTCCTCTGTGCAGCACCAATCCTTGTGGCCCGCGTTCTGAGCCAGCAGTTCCTTCTCCAGGGCCTTGATGCCGGCGTCGTCGCCCTTGGCATACAGGTCGGTCCGCTGCTCCATGGCGGCGAAGGGGGCCCAGCTCTTGGGATACACGATGTCGGCATCCTTAAAGGCGTCGGCCATGGAGTTGGTGCGGCGGAAGGAGCCGCCGGTCTTCCCGGCGTTGGCCTTGGCGACCTCCTCGACCTCGGGCATGACCTCATAGCCCTCGGGATGGGCCAGAACCACTTCCATGCCGAAACGGCTCATCAGGCCGATAACGCCCTGGGGCACGGAGAGGGGCTTGCCGTAGGAGGGGCTGTAGGCCCAGGTCATGGCGATCTTCTTGCCCTTCAGGTTCTCAACCCCGCCAAACTCGTGGATGATGTGGAGCATGTCTGCCATGGCCTGGGTGGGGTGGTCGATGTCGCACTGGAGATTGACCAGAGTGGGTTTCTGCTCGAGCACGCCGTCCTTGTTGCCCTCGGTCACGGCGTCCATGAACTCGTGCATATAGGTATTGCCCTTGCCGATGTACATGTCGTCGCGGATGCCGATGACGTCGGCCATGAAGGAGACCATGTTGGCGGTTTCGCGGACGGTCTCACCGTGGGCGATCTGGCTCTTGCCCTCGTCCAGGTCCTGGACCTCGAGCCCCAGCAGGTTGCAGGCGGAGGCGAAGGAGAAACGGGTGCGGGTGGAGTTGTCGCGGAAGAGGGAGATGCCCAGGCCGCTCTCGAAGACTTTGGTGGAGATGTTGTTTTCACGCATGTAGCGCAGAGCGTCGGCCACGGTGAAAACGGCCTCGATCTCGTCGTCACTCTTCTCCCAGGTCAGAAAGAAGTCGCCGTTGTACATGTCCTTGAAGTTGAGCGCGTTGAGCTTGTCGATATACATCTGCAGAGTCTTGTCCATGTTGAAATCCCCTTTATTTTGTTTTGTATCGGTACCGGCGGCTCGCTACGTTTCGCGCGCCTCGCAGGCGGGTCAACGTTGTTACTTAATATCGTTATCGGTGAGGGTTGCACGGAACTGGGCCACGTCTTCGGTCTTGTTCTCCTCTTTGTAGAGGCCGGGCACGGCGGCGTAGAGGGCGGCGCAGGTCACCAGGTCCTGTTTCCAGGTGATCTCGTTGGGGGCATGGGCCTGGCTCTCGGCGCCGGGGCCAAAGCCGACGCAGGGGATACCGTAGCGGCCCTGGATGGCGACGCCGTTGGTGGAGAAGGTCCACTTGTCGGTCAGGGGGCGGTTACGCAGGTGCATGGCGCCGGCAGGCCCGATGCGCTCGGTGCCGAAGAGGGCGTGGTGGGCCTCCACCAGCGCCTGGACATGGGCGGCGCTGTCGCGGTTGATCCAGGTGGGGAAATAGCACTCGGTCTCATAGACCTCGCCGGTCCAGGAGGGACGGTCATACATATACATGGAGACCTTCACGTCGTCGCCGTACTTCTTCACGTTGGGCAGCTGGCGGATCTCCTCCAGGCAGGAGTCCCAGGTCTCGCCGGCGGTCATGCGGCGGTCGATGGAGATGGAGCAGGAGTCGGCAACGGCGCAGCGGCTGGGGGAGGTGAAGAAGATCTCGGAGGTGGTGCAGGTGCCGCGGCCCAGGAAACGGGCGTCCTCGTAGTGGTCGGGGTTGAACTTGGGATCGAGCATCTTCACGAGGCCCTTGATCTCCACGCTGTCGTCGGCGCTGTTCTCATTGAGGGCGCGCACGTCCTGAAGGATGTCGGCCATCTTGTAGATGGCGTTGTCGCCGCGCTCGGGGGCGGAGCCGTGGCAGGAGACGCCCTTCACGTCCACGCGGATCTCCATCCGGCCGCGGTGGCCGCGGTAGATGCCGCCGTCGGTGGGCTCGGTGGAAATGACGAACTCAAAACGCTTGGGGTCGATGCCGCTCTTGTTGTAGATGTACTGCCAGCACATGCCGTCGCAGTCCTCTTCCTGCACGGTACCGGTCACGAGTATTTTCGTGCCCGCCGGGATCAGACCGAGGTCCTTCATAATCTTCGCGCCGTAAACGGCGCTCACGATGCCGCCGAGCTGGTCGGAAGCGCCGCGCCCGCCGATCTCCGTTTCGTTCTCATAGCCCTCGTAG
>DATMXU010000109.1:0-3887 GCA_035562355.1 Pseudoflavonifractor sp. | reverse complement strand
GCCACGGCGCTCCGCGGCCGCTCTCCACTTTAATTCAATAAAGTGTTAGACCTATTATAGCGGAGGGCGGAGAAAGTGTCAATTGTATGAGTCCTCCAAAAAGTATTGCTCCCTCTCATTACTATTTATGAATTTTTGAACAGTGCTTTTTTTTTGCGGGAACTATGGTACAATGAAGTAAAGCTGTAAAAATGGAGGCAATGCCTATGAAACTGCGCGAGATTCAGGACATACTGAGCGCCACGGTGCTCTGCGGCGAGGAGGAGCTGGAGCATGAGGTCTTCGCCGCCTGCGGCAGCGATTTCATGAGCGACGTGCTGGCCTACGTCAAGGACCAGGCCCTCCTGCTCACGGGGCTCGTCAACCCTCAGGTCATCCGCACCGCCGACATGGTGGAGATCAAATGCGTGGTCTTCGTCCGGGGCAAGGTGCCGGGGGAGGACATTCTGGAGCTGGCCCGCAGCCGGGGCATCGTGGTCATGACCTCCTCCCTGCGGATGTACAGCGCCTGCGGCCTTCTCTATCTCAATGGCTTGAGGGGGGATTAGCGCGCATGGAACCCATTAAGCTGAATTATCATGTGGAGGGCGGCGACCTGGTCGGCGCGGGCGAGGCCTCCAGCAAGATGAAGCTGACCCTCAAAAAGCTGGACCTCCCGCCCGACGTCGTCCGCCGCTGTTCCATCTGCATGTACGAGGGCGAGATCAACATGGTTATCCACGCTGACGGCGGCGACGCCGACGTGGAGATCGCCCTGGATCATATCACTCTCCGCCTGGCCGACGCCGGCCCCGGCATCCCCGATATCAAGCAGGCCATGGAGGAGGGGTTCTCCACCGCCGGGGAGCTGGCCCGGGACCTGGGCTTTGGCGCGGGCATGGGCCTGCCCAATATGAAACGCTACGCCGATGAGATGAGCATCGAGTCCACCGTGGGGGTGGGCACCACCGTCACCATGCGCATCGATATCCCCTAAGGATCATCAAACGGAGGCGAGAACATGAAGCACTCGGTCGTGCTTGAATACAACCGCTGCCGGGGCTGCACCACCTGCATCAAAGGCTGTCCCACCGAGGCCATCCGGGTCCGCAACGGGAAAGCCGCCATCCTCAACGTACGGTGTATTGACTGCGGCACCTGCATCCGCCTGTGCCCCCACAAGGCCATCAAGTCGGTGAGCGACCCGCTGGACGGCCTCTCCGCCTTTCAGTACAACATCGCCCTGCCTGAGCCCTCTCTCTACGGGCAGTTTCAGAACATGGACGACATCGACCTCATTTTGAACGGCCTGCTGGAGATCGGTTTCCACGACGTGTACGAGGTGGCAAAGGGGGCCGAGCTCCTCTCCGACTACCAGCGCCAGTGCATCTCTTCGGGGTCGGACTGCGTCATGCCCCAGATCAGCTCGGCCTGCCCCACCGTCCTCCACCTCATCCGCATGCGTTTTCCCAAGCTCATCCCCAACATTGCCCCCGTGGTCACCCCGGTGGAGCTCTCGGCCATCCTGGCCCGGCGGGAGGCGGCAGAAAAAACGGGGCTCAAGCTGGAGGAGATCGGCGTGTTCTCCATCGTCCCCTGCTCGGCCAAGGTCACCGCCTCCCATTCCCCCAGCGCACTGGCAAAGCCCGTGCTGGACGGCTCCTTCGCCATCCGCGATATCTATCTCAGACTTCTGTCCCCTATGAAACGCCTGCTGGACCGGGAGCTAAAGCCCCTCTCCTCCGCCGGCATCATGGGGGTGGGCTGGGCCTGCTGCGGCGGCGAGTCGGCCGCCCGGATGGGTCAGCGCTACGTGGCGGTGGACGGGATACAGAACGTCATCCGCATGCTGGAGGAGATTGAGGACGGCCGTCTCCCAGAGGCGGATTTTATTGAGCTAAACGCCTGTGTTCAGGGCTGCGTGGGGGGCTGCCTCACGGTGGAGAACCCCTACGCGGCGCGGATGCGCATCAAAAAGCTGATGAAGGGCCTTCCCGTTTCGCGCAACCGGTTTACCCTCCAGGGGGCGGACCGGGAGATCGTCAATATCGACGTGGAACTCCGGCACGTGCCCGCTCTGGTCCTGGATGAGGACCGGGCCGTGGCCATGGAGAAACTGAAAAAGATACAGGAGCTTGAGGAGCAGCTCCCCGGCCTCCACTGCGGCTCCTGCGGGGCCCCCTCCTGCCGGGCCTTCGCCGAGGACGTGGTCCTGGGCCGGGCCAGTGAGGAGGACTGCATCTTCAAGATGCGCGAGCGGATGCAGTACATGTCGGGCGAGGGCAACCCGGACGAGTACCTGCCCGCCCCCTTCCGGCAGCGTCAGGAGAGGCAGCGCAGACCGACGACCACCCAAAATGAGGAGGAACTGCCATGACGGTAAAAGAGCTTGCCACCGCCCTCTCCCTGACGGAATTTACCCTTCCCCGTCCCGACGCCGTCCTCTCCGGCGGCTACGCCGGGGATCTGTTGAGCTGGGTCATGGGCCGCGCCCACTCCGGGGACTGCTGGGTCACCATCATGTCCAACGTGAATGTGGCCGCCGTGGCCCTGATGGCCGACGTATCCTGCGTCCTCCTGTCCGAGGGGGTGACCCCCGACCCCCTGCTCCTCGACAAGGCCGCCGCCCAGGAGGTCAACCTCCTCGGCAGCCCCAAATCCACCTTTGCACTCTCCGCCGAAGTCCAGGCCCTCCTCGGCAAAGCCTAACGCAGAGGCCGATGTCCTTCCTCGGCCCGCTGTGACCTGAAAGGCGGGTGTTTTTCTTGACCCTCCCCTTTGACTTCCATTTACACTCCCGCCTGTCGCCCCACCCGGCTGACGCCGGGCGGGGCCCCCTCCTTTTTATCTGCCCGGGCGAAATAAATTCGCCCGGCACCAAGGTTTTGCCCTCCGGGCAAAACGCTTGTGACGCGCCACCGGGCGCGGCAGGGCGACAGGCATCGGCCCGCTCTGAATTGAAAGGCGGGTGTTTTTCTTGACCCTTCCCTTTGACTTCCATCTCCACTCCTGCCTGTCGCCCCACCCGGCTCACGCCGGGCGGGGGCCCCTCTTTTTTATCTGCCCGGGCGAAATAAATTCGCCCGGCATCAAGGTTTTGCCCTCTGGGCAAAACGCTTGGAACGCGCCATCCGGCGCGGCAGGGCGACAGGCATTGGCACCCCTTGAATTGAAAGGCTGGTGCTCCCCATGACCCTCCCCTTCGACTTCCACCTCCACTCCTGCCTGTCGCCCTGCGCCTCGGAGGAGAACACGCCGGCCAATCTGGCCGGGATGTGCGCCCTGGCGGGGCTGAAGGCGGTGGCCCTGACCGACCACAACTCCGTGGGCAACTGCGCCGCCTTCCTGGAGGCGGCGGCGCGGTATGGTCTGCTGGCCCTCCCCGGTATGGAGCTGACCACCGCCGAGGAGGTACACGTGATCTGCCTCTTCCCCGATCTCCCCGCCGCTTTGGACTTCGGCGCCCTGGTCTGCCAGCGCCTACCCCCGCTGCGCAACGATCCGCGGATTTTCGGCCCCCAGATCCTCATGGACAGCGGGGACGCCGTGCTGGGTGAAGAGGATCGCCTGCTGGCGGGAGCCACCAATATCGCGATCTACGAGGCCGCCGCCCTGGTGGCCTCGTATGGCGGCTTGGCCTACCCCGCCCACATCGACCGCCCCTCCTTCTCCCTCCTCTCCAACTTGGGGCTATGGGACCCCGCGCTGGGTTTCTCCCTTGCGGAGGTCACTCCCCGCTGCCCGACCGAGCTCCTCCGCCGCCCCGATCTGGCGGGGATACACACCCTTACCGCCTCGGACGCCCACGATCTCTCGCAGATCTCCGACCCCTGCCAGGCGCTGGAGCTGCCCGCCGCCACGGCAAAAGTCGTCCTAAATATTCTCCAGAGCCCAGATTTCTCCAATTT
>DATMXU010000108.1:0-10722 GCA_035562355.1 Pseudoflavonifractor sp. | reverse complement strand
CTGTCAAAAAACACCCAGGCGGAACATCTCGGAGGGAGGGATAGTGTGAAAGGGAACCGTCAGGGTTCCCTTTCGCGTGTAGGAAAACCACTTTTTGAACCTTCTAACGGTGTTTCAAAAAGTGTAGCAGCCTGTCAAAGAGGTCCCGTAGGACTTCTTTGACAGGCTATGAAAATTGGCGCGGCCATAGGCCGCGCCAATTTTGTATCCAGAGGGGACTTGTCCCCCCTGGAAAAGGCGTTTGCGCCTCAAGAGCAAAACCGATGCTTTCCGATGATGGTGAGCAGGGGCCTGGACCAGATCCACGCGCTGGTTGCGGTGGCAGGGTTGAAGTAGTAGATGGCCCCGCCGCTCGGGTCGGAGCCGTTCAGCGCCTCCTGAGCGGCCCGGTAGGCCGAATCGGCCACAGGCTGGTTGAACTGTCCGTCGCTCATGCAGGTGAACGCGCCGGGCTGGTACACGACCCCTGAGATGCTATTGGGGAAGGAGGGGTGTTCCACCCGGTTTAGGATGACCGCCCCCACCGCCACCTGGCCTGAGTAGGGCTCGCCTCTGGCCTCCGCCGAGATGACCCGGGCCAGCAGGTCCAGGCTGTTCTGCTGGGAGGAGCCGGGCTTTTCGCCCCCGGTGGTGCTCATGCCCAGGGCCTTCAGCGTGGCGGGCCCGGTGATACCGTCGGCAGCGAGGCCGTTCTTGCTCTGGAAGGACTTGACGGCCTCCACGGTCTTGGGCCCATAGATTCCGTCCACCCCGCCGCTCATATACCCCCAGTTCACCAGTTTCTGCTGGATGGTGCGCACCGTGTCTCCCTTGGAGCCCTGCCGATAGACCGCCGCCTGGGCGGTCTGGGCCAGGGTAATGACCGCAATGTTGACGGCGAAGAGCACCGCCAGCGAAAAGACCAGTTTTTTGCGACTTTCCTGCATAACCTTGCCTCCGTTCTTTGTGAATAGTGTACGGCGGCGGGCTGGTTCCTATGCAAAAAAAGGGTCAGGGAAAAACTGTCTTGAAAAGATGAGACTCCCGAATAAGTGGAGGGCCTTTGGGTCATAATGGAAAACGAAAATATTAGCAGTCGGGAAGGATGGTGCTCTATGGTAAAGGGTGTGGCCCGCCGGGTCATCGTGGTCAAGTCGCCGGACCGCCGCCTCTTTGAGCAGGCAATTTTTATCATCAAGGAGGATGCCTTCCTCACCGAGGGCGTCACCGCCGAGCAGGTGGTGGCCGAGGCCCAGCGTGTGGCCGACGGCTACGTTCGCCGCAACACTGGCCCCGGCCGCTGGCTGAGAAGGATCCCCGCCCCCGCCTACGCCGTGGCGGGGGCGATCGCCGCCACGCTGGTGTGGTGCCTGGCGATCTTCCTGTGACGGTGGGGCAAACAAAACATAAAAAATCCGGTATCGGGGACGATACCGGATTTCGTCTCGCTTGGAACGCCGCTCAGCTCCACCTCTGTTTCGATCTGGCCGACGGGGAGATTATAGCATAAACGCCGCTTTTCTCGTCCCCTGGCGTGAACAACTGGAAAAGCATGGCCCAGAACTATTCCATTCGCTTGCGCCCGTGGTATAATGAGAGAAAAAAGCGGAGGGAGCGCGTACCATGCACAACGAGCTGACCCAAAAGGACCTGAAAATTATGCGGGAGGAGCTGGACCACCGCAGGATTGAGCTGCGGCCCAAGCTGCTGGAGGCTGTAAAGGAGGCCCGGGGCTTTGGGGACCTGAGCGAGAACTTCGAGTATAAGGCCGCCAAGCAGGAGAAAAACCGCAACGAGGGCCGCATCCGCTACCTGGAGAACATGATCCGCACCGCCCGCGTCATCTCGGAGCGGTCGGACGCCGACGCGGTGGGTCTATATGACGCTGTGGCCGTCTACCTGGAGGACGAGGGGGACACTGAGACCTACCGGGTGGTCACCACCATGCGGCAGGACGCCCTCCACGGCCTCATCAGTAAGGAGTCCCCCATGGGGAAGGCGCTGCTGGGCCGCAGGGTGGGAGAGCGGTTCCGTGTAGAGGTCAACGAGAAGTATGGGTACTGGGCAGAGGTAAAGACCATCGAGAAAGCGACAGACGACGGGAGTATCCCCATCAACCGCTTTTGAGTCCGGGGCCGCCGTACCCGATCCATAGCCGATCAATAAAAGCGGAGCAGAGGGCAAACAATAGGGCGTTGAGAAACGACCCTATTTGCTCTCTGCCTTTTTGTCGCACAATGTTGACTTTTAAAGGAGAGCTGATATAATAGGGATATAACAATAAAAGGAGCTGTTATTGATTTTGAGTAATCTTTTTGATTTTACCGGCCGCGTGGCCGTCATTACCGGAGCCTCCAGCGGACTGGGGGCGGATGCCGCCAGGGCCTATGCCGCTTATGGGGCCGCCGTGGCGCTCCTCGCCCGGCGGAAGGAAAAGCTGGATGCCGTGGTAGCCGAGATCGAGGCCGCCGGGGGACAGGCTCTCGCCGTCCCCTGCGACGTGGCCGACGAGGAGAGCGTCAAGGCTGCGGTGGCCGCCGTCCTCGCCCATTATGGAAAGATCGACATTCTCTTCAACAACGCGGGCGTGGCCCAGGGCGGCTCGGTGGAGACGCTGACCCAAGCGCAGTGGGACGCGTCCATGGACATCAACGTGAAGGGTATCTTCCTTGTGAGCAAGTACGTGGTGCCCCATATGAAGGAGAAGGGGTACGGCAGGATCGTGAACACCGCGTCGGTCAACGCTATCGTGGCCGACAAGGAGCCCGCCCTGGTCCGCCATGTGTATAACACCTCCAAAGCGGCGGTGTTGGGACTGACCACCGGCATGGCGGCCTCCTATGCGCGCTACGGCATCACGGTCAACGCCGTGGGGCCCGGTCTCTTCGAGTCTGAGATGACGGCGGACACCCTCTTCAAGCACGAGGGGTTCATGCAGATGTACAACGCACTTACACCCGCCTCCCGCCCCGGCGCCCGGGGGGAGCTGAATGGCCCGGTGCTCTTCCTCTCCAGCGAGGGCTGCTCCTATACGACAGGTCAGTTCATCGTGGTGGACGGCGGCTTTACGCTGGTATAGGCCCGCCCGTCCGGCGGCAATGAAAAATACCCCGCTGATACGTCAGCGGGGTATTTCAGTGTGTCAAAAAACACCCAGGCGGAACATCTCGGAGGGAGGGATAGTGTGAAAGGGAACCGTCAGGGTTCCCTTTCGCGTGTAGGAAAACCACTTTTTGAAACTTCTTACGGTGTTTCAAAAAGTGTAGCAGCCTGTCAAAGAGGTCCCGTAGGACTTCTTTGACAGGCTAAAATGCCCCGCTGACACGTCAGCGGGGCATTTTTTGCGGACCTCAGGAATTTTTCAGTACGATAATCTCCATGCTGTCGGCCACGTGTTCGCAGGCGTCACAGCAGTCCTCCAGCCGGTCGAAAAGCTCGCTCCAGGCGGTGACCTCAATGGGATTGGAGACGCTCTGGTAGAGGTCGCGCACGGCGTCGATATAGAGGGCGTCCCCCTCCTCCTCGGCGGTGTTCACCGCGATGATGGCAGGAATGAGGGTGGTGGACTTCTGGAAGTTGTGGAACTCCAGAATGGCCGTCCGCAGGGCCTGACAGCAGCGGACGATCACGTCGGTGAAGGCGATGGTGGCCGGGCGGACCGCCTTTATGTTATACATATACATGCGGATGAGGATGTCGTCGATCTTATCGGTCACGTTGTCCAGCTCGTTGGCAAGCTGGATGATGTCCTCCCGATCGATGGGGGTGACGAATTCCTTGTTCAGCCGGGCCATCATGCTGTGCTTGGCCGCGTCGGCGGTGTGCTCGATCTGGTGCATTTCCTCCCGGCGCTGGCCCAGAGTCTCGGGCCGGTAGTCGGTTATCACCTTGTGCAGATACTCCGCTGCCTGGCAGGAGAACTCCGCCATAGCGATAAAGTCGTCAAAATAGGGGTTGTTTCTCTTTGACATTTCGTCACATCCTTTATAAATCTGCGCTTAGAGGAACGCCACGAAGATCTTGGCGATAATGAAACCGATCAGGCCGCAGCCGGGAAAGGTAAGTACCCAGGTGAGGACCATCTCCTTTACCACGCTCCAGTCCACACTGCGTATGCGTTTTGCAGCGCCCACGCCCATGATGGCGGTGGTCTTGGTGTGGGTGGTGGAGACCGGGATGCCCGACACTGAGGAGATGAGCAGGCAGCTCGCGCCCGCGATATCGGCGGCAAAGCCCTGGTAGGTCTCCAGCTTTACCATGTCCATGCCCACCGCCTTGATGATGCGGTAGCCGCCGATGGAGGTGCCCAGGCCCATGACGAGGGAGCAGAGCAGAATGAGCCAGAAGGGGATGGCAAAGGTGGTGGCCTCGGTCTGTCCATTGGCGAGGGCCATGCCCAGCAGGAACACGCCGATGAACTTCTGCCCGTCCTGTGCGCCGTGCATAAAGGCCATGGCCGCCGCGCCGCCCACCTGGGCCCGCCTGAAGAAACCGTTGGTCTTTTTCCGGTTGGCCCGGCGGAAGATCAGCTCGATCAGCTTGACCACCACAAAGCCCATGGCAAAGCCCAGAAGGGTGGAGAGTACAAGGCCGTAGAGCACCTTGATCCACTCGGCGCCGTTGACCCCCGAGAGGCCGCCGTGCATGGCGATGGCTGCGCCGGTGAGTCCGGCGATGAGCGCGTGACTCTCACTGGTGGGAATGCCGAAGACCCAGGCCGCCACCGCCCAGAGGACAATGGCCACCATTGCGGCGCAGAGGGCTACCAGGGCCTCGTGGGAGTTGTTGCCAAAGTCCACCATATTATAGATGGTCTCAGCCACCGTCTTGTTGATGGTGGTCATGACCAAAATGCCCAGAAAGTTAAAAATTGCGGCCATGATGATGGCGGGGCGGGGGGCGATGGCCCGGGTGGAAATGGCTGTGGCAATGGCGTTGGGCGCGTCGGTCCAGCCATTGACCAGGACAACAGCCAGCGTCAGTAATACTGTGATCAGCAGCATCGGGTTTTGCACAAGCTGGGAGAGGAAACCTGCAAAGTCGATCATCCGCTATACTCCTTCTATCTTTATTTCCAATGTTCAAACGGCAATGAAACACCTATGGTAGTATAACGGGTTTTTTGTCATATTTCAATGACTATCTTGTGGAGGTACCGTCTCGCCCCGGTCCGGCGGGGTCCGTCTCATCAGCTGCCAGCACCCGAGGGCGCTGACCGCAAAGAGGAGAACGTCCACCGCGACCCAGAGGCCCTTGGCGAAACCAGGAAAGACAGCTACGACCGACCCGGCCAGAAAACCCAGTACCGCGTAGTACGCCACGCCGTGGAACCGCTTGAAGACCCAGTCCGCCGCAAAGACCAACACCAGAGCCACGCCGCCGCATCCCACCGCCACGGAGAAGAGGATGGGAAGGTCGAAACTGGTAAGGGCCTCCAAAAACGGCTCATAGATGCCAAGCTGGATCAGAAGGAAGGAGGAGCTGACGCCGGGGATCACCGTGCCCACCGCGATGAGCGCACCGCCCAGAAGGGCGGTCATCATGTTCAGCGGCAGCCCCGCGGGGGGCAGGACCCGGCCCAGAAGGAGCTCTACAAAGACCACCAGGGCGAAGGTGGCAAAGCCCACCCCCAGCCAGCGCTTGCGGAAACCGCGGCGGTTGGCCTCCTGGAGGAAGGAGGGGAGGCTGCCCGCCACCAGGCCGAGGAAGACGTACAAAATCGTTGTAGGGGCCCGGACCATCAAAAATTTCATGAGGTTACTGAAGAGAAAAACGCCGGTCAGGCCGCCCAACCCGAGGGGAAAGAGAAACCGAAAGCCGCGCCGAAAGTCCCTGTGCAGGTGGGTCAGAGCATGCAGGCCCGGCTCGTACAGACCGGAGGAGGCGGCGATCATGCCCCCGGACAGACCCGGTGTGATACAGGCGATACCGATGACCAGCCCCATGAAAAAGCGGCGGAAAAACTTGGCCGCCGTACCGGGGGAGCTATGAGTGGAAGAATCGTGTTCCGTCATAATGCAAGTCCTCTATCATCTGTCGTTGGATTGCTTGGTCCGTTGTCCTCCATGAGAGGACATACCGGATTCATTATAACATAGAATCCCCGGGTGGGAAGATTAAATTTTAGTTTGTCGCGGAATTTCCCGGCTGCTCCCGGGCATGTGCTCCTGGGTGAGAAAGCTTGAGAGACCTTAAGAGGAGCGGCTGCCATTGTCGGCAGCCGCTCCTCTTAATAGGTCAGGGATTGATGATGATCTTTTTGGCTTTCTTGTTCATGATGAGCTCCAGGCCCTCGCCGTAGCTCTCCAGAGGGAGCCGGTGGGAGACCAGCTCATCCACCCGCACCACGCCGCGCTCCAGGTACTCCAGGGCCCTGCCGAAACAGTGGGTCTGGGCGAAGGAGCCCAGGATGGTGTACTCCTGGCTGAAGATGTCGTAGGGGCTGACGCTCACCTTCGCGTCGGCGGCGCACACGCCGTAGGCCACGATCTTGCTGCCCATGTGGACGAAGTCGAAACACCGCTCAAACACGCCCGCCGAGCCGGTGGCCTCGACGACGATATCAAACCCCTTGGGCTGGAGCTTTTTGATCTCTTCGGTGTGCATGGCGGGGTCTGCCTTGTCGATGACCACCAGATCCTCAAAGCCGTATTTGCGCAAAATGTCAAGCTTGTCGGCGTGGGGGTCGGCGATGACCATGCGGCCCGCCCCGGCCCGGCGGAGGAGCTGGGCGAGGATGATGCCGGTGGGGCCCGCGCCGAACATGAGGACGCTGTCCCCAAAGCGGGGGGCGATGCGGTCCACCCCATGGACGGCGCAGGCGGTGGGCTCGGTAAAGGTGGCCTGCTCAAAGCTCAGAAGGTCGCTGATGGGGAAGACCTTGTCGTGGTTGATGAGCACATACTCGGCAAAGCCGCCCGACATGTTGCATCCGTGGCTGTCAAAGTTTTCGCAGTAGAGGGGCTTGTCGGCGCGGCAGGCGTCGCAGTAGCCGCACAGCTCGGTGTTGTCGGCGGTGACGCGGTCGCCGGGTTTCCACTCGGTAACGGCGCTGCCTACGCTGTCGACTACACCGGCAAACTCGTGGCCGTTGATGAGGGGAAACTGGGCGAGGAAGCTGCCGTCATGGATGCTCAGGTCGGTCTTACAGATGCCGCAGGCCTTTACCCGGATGACCACCTGATGGGGGGCGGGCACGGGCTTTTCGACTTCAACCACGGAAAAGGTGCGGGCGGCGGAGTACTGGATGGCTTTCATCGTTTTTACCTCCTAAAAAAGAGCAACGGTTAGTTCTTCTTGCGCTTGCCGAGGGTGTTTGCCATCATGATGCCGTCAGAGATCATCCGGGGGGTGACGGGGAAGGGCTCCACGTCCCAGTAGGAGCGCATGGAGGCCTCGGCCACCGCCATAATATCGGCCTCGGTGGCGTCGGGGATACCCAGGTCCTTAAAGGTGGTGGGCAGGCCTACGGTGTTGAAAAAGGTGTAGAGCTGGTCGAGCTCCTCGGAATCGGCCCCCTCGACGATGAGCTGTACCAGCA
Organism: Pseudoflavonifractor sp.; assembly: GCA_035562355.1. Lineage (GTDB taxonomy): Bacteria > Bacillota > Clostridia > Oscillospirales > Oscillospiraceae > Pseudoflavonifractor. The sequence goes on along the minus strand of DATMXU010000108.1, from coordinate 3,203 downwards.
CGCCGAAGGCCACCACCTCGCCATGGAGGAGGCGGGCGCAGGGGGGCAGGACGGTGATGCCCTCGGCGATGGAGTGGGCCCCCGCGCAGGAGGTGTTCTGTACACCCAGGCCGGAGAGGAGGGTGTTGGCCTCCACCACATCCTCCAGGTCGGGGGTGCACAGACCCAGTTTGGCGGCGCGGTAGGCGCTAACGCCCTTGGAGAGGACGACCTCATGGCAGGCCTGGGAGATGACATAGCCCGCCACAGTCTGGCGGTAGCCGGAGTTTACGTAGTTGGGGGAGAAGGAGCGCTCGTTGGCCCGGCACTCGGGGAAGGTGGCCAGTGCGTCCCCCATGCCGGCCACCAGGAAACGGACGGGGGCCTTGGCAATGACCTCGGTATCCAACAGCACCAGGTCGGGGTTCTTCTTATAGTGGCGGGCGCCGATGTGCTCGCCCTCCTCGGTGTAGATGACCGACAGGCCCATGGCGGGCGCGTCGGTGGAGGCGGTGGTGGGGACGATGACGGTGGCGGCGCCGTAGTTGTCAGCCAAGGCCTTGGCGGTGTCCATGGTCTTGCCGCCGCCGATGCCAACCACTACGTCGGGGTTCAGGGCCGCCGCCACGTCGGTGCAGCGGAGGATCTCAGCCTCGGTAGTCTGGCCGGCGAACTTTTCGCACAGAATGGCGCTGTCGCTCCCCGCGTAGAGGTCGGAAAATTTGGCGGCAAAGGAGTCGTAGAAGAATACGTCGATGAGGAAAAAGACCTTCTTGCCGTAAATCTCGGTGTGTTTTCTCATGTTGCTGAGCTCGTCGCGGCCCTGGATGTACCGGCTGGGAGAGCCCCAGGCTCTGGTGGTGTTGAGTAGCATGGACATGGAAAAGGCCTCCTATGATAATTTGAATTTATGGATTCACATTTTGGTACGGATAAAGGCCAAAAATCTACCTTTACTTCACCCACTTGGGGTTGTCGATCAAGGTGGGGACGCCGCCGCGGTCCACCACCAGCTTGCGGTAGCCCTTACTCTCGATGGTGCCGTAGTCGTGGCCCGCGTCAGAGCGGTAGACAAAGAACATGACGAGGGGCTCATCGCCGGTGTTGATGCTGCGGTGGGCCCAGCGGCCGGGGACGTAGAGGGCGTCCCCGGGGTGAATCTCCAGGCACTCCACATCTCCCTCGGGGGTCTCCATCATCATGAGGCCGTGGCCCGATAGGCCGTAGTAGACCTCGGAGGTGTCCAGAATGGTATGGAAGTGGCCCTTGGTCATGAAGTACTCGTCTCCCACCTTGCCGGGGTAGAGGGTGGTGGTGCCGAACTGGAGTACGCCGCCCTCCGCGGGCAGCTCCAGCTCATAAAACTCATAGAGCAGAGGGTCCCCCCCGGCCTCCAGGTTCCGCGCGGCGGCCTCGTCGGCGAACTGGGCGGCCATGTTGGAGATGCGGCGGTAGGTGGGCTGTGCCCTCCCGCTCTCACAGCGGCCGGTGTGTGGGTTAAAGTCCAGGACAAAGGGCTTGAGCTCGGACATAGTAAAAACACTCCTTATTTCACGATTTGCCCCTTGGTCCTGCGGTCGACGGTGAGGGCGATGGCGATGAGCACAAAGGCGCCGAAGACGATACTCTGCCAGTAGGCGTCCACGCCGATGAAGTTCATGCCGTTTTCAATAAGGGCCACGGTGAACACGCCCAGAATGGTTCCCAGCTCGCTGCCCTTGCCGCCCGCCAGGGAGGTGCCGCCCAGGGCGCAGGCCGCCACAATCTTCAGGGTGAAAGGATCGCCGATGGTGGGGGCGCTGCTCTTGAGGTTGGCGGCCAGAAAGACGCCGGCCAGGGCGGCCAGGATGCCGTTGATGGTGAAGACCAGGATCTTGGTGCGGTCCACGTTCATGCCGGCTACCCGGGTGGCCCGCTCGTTGCCGCCGATGGCGAAGATGGTCTTGCCGAAGGCGGTGAACCGGGTGAGGCAGAAACACAGCAGGATGATGACCAGGGCCAGCACCAAGGGCAGGCCCACCACGCCGAAGGAGATGCGGTACCAGTCGATGGCGGGCCAGAGGGCCTTGCGCACCGACTCGGGGTTCTGGGTGATCAGGAGGGCGGTGGACTGCCACACCGACATAAAGCCCAGCGAGGCGATGAAGGAGGGGACCTTTAGCTTTACGTGGATAAAGCCCAGAGCGACGCCTGAGAGCATGCCAAAGCACAGGGAGATGAGAAGGCACACCAGGCCCGCCAGGAAGGGGGAGGGAAAACGGTCCCCAATGGCGAGGAGCAGGTGGACATACATCACATTGGAGACTGAGCAGGCCGCGCCCATGGACAGGTCGATGGAGCCGAACATGAGCACCAGCGTCATGCCCGCCGACATGATCATCAGAGGGGCGGTATCCCGCAGGAGGTTTGTCAGATTCATGGTGCCCAAGAAGTTCTTCTGGGTGAGGGAGAGGACCACCAGCAGAATGATAATGGCCGAGAAACTGAAATACTTCATGATGTTCTCACGAAGGCTCAGGCGGGCGGACAGCTTTTCCGGTGTGTTTACAGGCATTCCTTGTTCCTCCTTACATCATCAGGCTGACAACGTCAACCTGGGAGGGCTTATTGTCGGCGGGGGCTTGGAACTCGCCGGTGAGAAGTCCGTCCTTCATGACCAAAATGCGGGAGGAGAGGCCGATGCACTCGTCCAGCGTATCGCCCAGGACGATGACCGCCTTACCCTCCGCGGTCATGTCGCGGATCAGGGAGTAGATCTCCTCCTTCGCGCCCACATCCACGCCCCGGGTGGGGTGGTTCAAAATAACCACGTCGGCCCCGCTGGCCAGAGCGCGGGAGAAGACCACCTTCTGCTGATTGCCGCCCGAGAGCTGCATCAGCAGCTCCTTAGGTCCCCGGGTCTTGATACGCAGCGTCTTGATCCAGTGCTCGGCCTGCCTGCGCACGGCGCTGGCCGAGACCACGGGTCCCCGGGCCAGCTTGTGGGCGTTGGAGAGGGCGATGTTCTCCTCCACCGGCAGGGTGGAGACGATGCCCTCAAAGAGCCGCTCCTTGGGGATCATGAGCAGACCTTCCTTCAGCGCTTGCTTGGGGGCCGAGAAGGAGACCGTCCTGCCCTTGATGCTGATGCTGCCGAAGGAGGGCTTCTCGTCGCCGCAGAGGACCTCGCAAACCTCCTCCACGCCCGAGCCCACCACACCGCACAGGCCCAGCACCTCGCCTTT
>DATMXU010000107.1:0-15167 GCA_035562355.1 Pseudoflavonifractor sp. | reverse complement strand
GCTATGCATGGTCTTTATTATTTTAAAGCCCAAGTATTCGCCTGCAAAAGCGATACTTGGGTTTTTTTCTTTTACAGCTCATATTTTGTAAAGGAGAAATCTACCATGAATTTACTAGAACTACTTCTTATTGCTATTGGGCTTTCTATGGATGCTTTTGCTATATCCCTTTGTTCCGGACTGACCATGCCTAGAGTAACCATAAAAAAGGCATTGATTATCGGTTTATATTTTGGTTTTTTTCAAGCAGCCATGCCGCTTATCGGGTATTTGCTTGGCACACAGTTTGCCGATAAAATAATCGCTTTTGATCACTGGATCGCATTTGTTTTGCTCTGCTTTATCGGCGGTAACATGGTTGTAGAAAGCTTTAAGAAAGAAGGATGCGCAGACAGGGAATGCCCTCCTGAAAAGTGCATAGATAGAGAATGTCCTACGGAGGAATGTTCGGACAGAGAGTATCCCGGAGGAGGCCGCCCCGAAAAGAAAGAAGTATCCTTAAAACCTGCGGAAATGTTGCCTCTTGCTCTCGCCACAAGTATTGACGCATTGGCAGTAGGCGTCTCATTTGCCTTTCTTGATGTAAATATTGTCCCGGCAGTTTTATCTATTGGAATCATCACGCTTATATTATCCATGCTGGGTGCAAAAATCGGCAATATCTTCGGTGCAAAGTTCAAATCGAAGGCCGAACTTGCAGGGGGCGTTATTCTGGTTTTAATGGGCCTAAAGATATTACTTGAACATATGGGGGTCATTGGCTTTTAATGTAAACTTAAATCCTTATCAGTCCCAGTGTATGGGGAGGACAGTATCCTTACCTTCACGTCGGCAATTAACCAGACAATCAGAAACAAGGTAAACACAGCAAAAGTCCGCTTGCGCGGACTTTTGCTGTGTTTTCTCCTTGATAACCAGAATCCCGTCGAACGTCGCCAGTCAAGGCCCGGCCAGTGTGCGCACTGGCCGACTCGCGCACGATTGCGAATAGCAATCGTGCGGCCTTGACGGGGATGGACGGCGGAATGCTCATGTCGTGGATGTAATTCAGTGCAGCGCGCCGCTCCTGCGGCTCCCATCCCTCATAGAGCGCTGCCACTTGGGACACGTCGGGCAGCTCACACTTGACGCCGAACCTGCGGCAAAGGATATAGGAAACACTACCTGCAGGAGTACGCTTTACAGCCCTTGATTTCGTGGTGTTTTTGCTCTAAGGGGATTGCATTTTAATTTCTACTCTGCTATAATAAAGCAACGCCATGGACAGGTGTACGCGATGCAAGGACAAATCCGCAGGCGTTGATTTAGCGAAGGAGGATATATCCTATGAAGAAGTTTCTTGCAATGGCTCTTACCTGTGCAATGCTGACAACCATACTGGCAGGTTGCTCCAACACCCCAAGCGGCGACAGCAATAACGGTTCTTCCGGCGGCGACGTGGTCAAAATCGGCGTGTTCGAGCCTGCCACCGGCGACTCCGGCCCCGGCGGAAAGCAGGAGATGCTTGGCATGCAGTACGCAAATAAAGAGACACCCACCGTGGACATCGGCGGCAAAACCTACAAGGTCGAGCTGGTCTATGCCGACAACGGCTCCTCAACCGACAAGGCACCCACCGCCGCCTCTCAGCTGGTGAGTTCCGGCGTGTCCATCGTCTTGGGCTCTTACGGCTCCGGCGTATCTATGGCCGGTGGCCCCAAGTTTGAAGAAGCTGGCCTCTGTGCCATTGGCGTCACCTGCACCAACCCTAACGTCACCGCGGGCAATGACTACTACTACCGCATCTGTTTCCTGGACCCGTTCCAAGGCACCGTTCTCGCCAACTTCGCCGCTGAGAAGTTCAGCGCCAAGAAGGCCTATTGCCTGGGTGAGCTGGGCAACGAGTATGACCAGGGACTGATCACCTTTTTCGAGCAGGCCTTTACCGCCAACGGCGGCACCGTGACCAAGGACTCATTCCCCACCAACAACTCCGACTTTACCTCTTACCTCAACAAAGCCAAAGCTGAAAGTGCCGATGTCATCTTCTGCCCCGTGTCTATCGCCTACTCCACTCAGATCGTCAAGCAGGCCGCTTCCCTGGGGATCGAGATCCCCGTCCTTGGCTCTGACACCCTGGACAGCAACATGGTTCTCGAGGCGGCCAAGGGCAGCAACGTCAAGCTGTACGTTTCCACCTTCTATCAGGAGGGCGGCTCTCCCGAGTTTGACGCCGGTATCAAGGAGTACATCAACAGCGACGCTACCGCCAAAACAAATAACGGCGGCAACGACACCATCTCCGCCGTTACCGCCATGGGCTACGACGCCTATTACACCGCGCTCGAGGCCCTGAAGGCTGCCGGCTCTCTCGATCTGGCCGCCATCAAGAAGGCTCTCCCCGGCGTGACTCATGAGGGTGTCTCCGGCGCCATTGCCTTTGACGGACAGGGCGACGCCATCCGCGACACCGCCTACATCAAGACCGCAGACACCGCCAACGGCGCATGGACCCTGGAGACCGTGCAGAAGGCCGCAAAATAGGGAGTTACCCAGTTACTCTTCGCATGGCGGGGGCCCACGCCTCCGCCATGCGGCATGTTTATTGACGCCAAACTGCTCCGCGCAACCGCAAGGGAGGAAACCCAATGGAATATATCATCTCCATCCTGCTCTCCGGCATCTCGGTGGGCGGGCAATATGCCCTTATCGCCATCGGCTACACGATGGTATATGGGATCCTACGCCTCATTAACTTTGCCCACGGCGACGTGTTTATGGTGGCCGGCCTTATGATGGTGTATCTCTCGGCCTCGCTGCCCCTGCCACTGGCCGTGCTGATGGTGCTCATTCTGACTGTGGTTCTGGGCTTTGCCATTGAGCGAGCGGCCTATAAGCCCTTGCGCACCGCACCCAGAATGAGCGTCATGATCTCCGCCATCGGCGTGAGCTATCTTCTGCAGAACACCGCGACCTACATCACCGGCGGCCTTCCCCAGATATACCCCGTCGTCCCGTTCCTTTCGGAAAATGTAACCATCTTCGGTGCCACCACCAAGTGGGTCACGGTGGTAACGCCTTTCTTGGTTCTGGGCCTGGTAATCGGTCTTACCCAGCTCATCAACCACACCAAGGTGGGCATGGCCATGCGGGCCGTGGCCAAGGACTTTGAGACCAGCCAGCTCATGGGCATCAAGATCAACTCTGTTATCTCCATGACCTTTATCATCGGTTCGTTTCTGGCGGCGGTTGGCTCAGTGCTCTATTTTACCAACTACCCCTCCATTGTGCCGCTCTCCGGGGCCATGCCCGGCCTCAGGGCCTTTGTGGCGGCCGTGTTCGGCGGCATCGGTTCTGTCCCGGGCGCTGTCATCGGCGCGTTTCTCATCGGCATCTGTGAAAATGTCATCAAGGGCACGCCCTTCTCCGTGTTCTCCGACGCCGTTACGTTTGCCGTGCTCATCATGATTCTGGTCATTAAACCCACCGGGCTCTTCGGTGAGAAAGTGACCGATAAGGTCTAAGGAGGCGCCATTCATGATCAAACAGAAAAAGAGTGCGAAGGGCGCCCTTATCGCCATGGCCTGCGCTGCCGCCGTACTGGCTCTTGTTGTTATTCTGGAAAATACGATCCCTTCCACCAGCATGCTTTTTACCGTGCTCAAGAAGGGCGCGGTATACACCTTGGTGGCGGTCTCCATGAACCTTCTCAACGGGTTTACCGGGCTGTTTTCCCTGGGTCAGGCGGGTTTCATGCTGTTGGGCGCTTATACCTACGCAATTTTCACGGTCCCCTCCGGGGTGCGGGACTCGGTCTATTACCTCTTCAACGGCTCGGCGGTCAAGTTCTCTCTTCAGGAGGTTTTCGGCGCCCTCTTGGGAACTTCCGGCGTGGGCGGGGCGGTGAGCCTGGTGCTCGGCGTGCTGCTGGCCCTGATTCTGGCGGGGCTGGTGGCGACCGCTTTCGCCTGGCTTATCGGTCTGCCGGTGCTGCGGCTTAAGAGCGACTATCTCGCCATCGCCACTTTGGGATTTGCCGAGATCCTCCGCGCCGTATTCCAGTGGGACGCCTTGGGCAAGATCACCAATGGAGCCAATATGATCAAGAGCTTTCCCACCTTCTCCAGTTTCAACATCACGAATTCCGAAGGGGCCATCGTCCTGCGTCTTTCCACCTTTGTCCCCTTCCTTGTAGTCATTTTGTGCATTGTCCTCATTGTGCTGCTCATCAGCTCCTCCTATGGCCGGGCCTTTAAGGCCATCCGCGAGGACGAGATCGCCGCCGAGGCCATGGGTATTAACCTTGCCAAGCACAAGATGCTCTCCTTCTGTATTTCCGCGTTCTTCGCAGGCGTGGGCGGGGCCCTCTTTGCCATGTACGCTACCAACGCGCAGGCCAAGGTGTTTACCTTGGCCATGACCTACGAGATCCTTTTGATCGTGGTCATCGGCGGAATCGGCTCCATCAGCGGAAGCTGCATCGCCTCCTTCCTCTATATCGCTGCCTCCGAGTGGTGGCTGCGCGGCCTGGACGAGAACCCATTCCTCGGCATCAATGCCCCGGCCGTATTCCGGGTGGGCCTGCGGATGGTGGTTTTCTCTGTTATCATCATGATCGTGGTACTCTTCTTCCGCCGCGGTATCATGGGAAATAAGGAAATTCCCGATCTCTTTCGAACGCGGAAGAAAGCGGCGAAGGAGGTGGCGAAATGAGCGGGAGCATCCTCCGTGTGGAAGACATCACCATGCAGTTCGGCGGCGTTGTAGCTGTGAATAACCTCTCGCTGGAGGTGAATGAGGGCGAGATCGTGGCTCTGATCGGCCCCAACGGCGCAGGCAAGACCACGGCCTTCAACTGCATCACCGGCGTGTACGAGCCCACCAACGGGAAGGTCTCCTTCCTGGGCGAGACCATGGTGGAAAACTACCCCCAGGGCAAGATAAAGGTAGCCTATTTGGGCGAGAACAGCGGGAAGTATACCAGGAGTGTCAGCCCCACGCCCGACCAGATCACTCGCGCGGGCATCGCCCGTACTTTCCAGAATATCCGTCTTTTCTCCGCTCTGACCGTATTCGAAAATGTGCTGATTGCCAAGCATATGCGGGCAAAGCAGAATTTTATGTCCGCCACGTTCCGGCTTAATCACCGGGAAGAGGCGCGGATGCGGGAGGAGACCACAGCCCTGTTGGAGGAGCAGAACCTTCTGCACCTCAGGGATGAGGTGGCGGGGAGCCTGCCCTACGGCCTGCAGCGCCGGCTTGAGATCGCCCGCGCCCTGGCCACGGCGCCCAAGCTCCTCCTTCTGGACGAGCCGGCCGCGGGCATGAATCCCCAGGAGACCCAGGCCCTGGCGGACTTTATCAGCCAGATCCGGGAAAAATATAGCTTGACCGTATTTATGATAGAGCACCACATGGACCTTGTCATGCGCCTCTCCGACCGCATCTATGTCTTGGACTTCGGCAAACTGATCGCTCGGGGCACTCCGGGTGAGGTGCGCAGCAACCAGCGGGTCATCGAAGCTTATTTGGGGGTGGCGGAAAATGCTGAAGATTGAGGATCTCCGGGTCAACTACGGCGGTATTGAGGCCATCAAGGGCATCTCCTTCGAGGTGCCTGAGCACCAGATCGTGACCCTGATCGGTGCCAACGGCGCGGGCAAGTCCACCACCCTCCGCTCCATCGCAGGCCTTGTAAAACCTGCCTCAGGCCGCATCCGTTTGCAGGCGGAGGACCTCACGGGAGTGGCCCCCAACATCATCGTCTCCAAGGGCATTACCCTGGTTCCAGAGGGGCGACGAGTGTTCTCCGACCTCACGGTGGTGGAAAACCTGAAGATCGGCGCTTATCTCCGCAAAGGCAGCCTGGACGATGACCTCAAGTGGGTCTACGACCTGTTCCCCCGCCTCAAGGAGCGCTCCTGGCAGGCAGCCGGTACCCTTTCCGGCGGCGAACAGCAGATGCTGGCCGTGGGCCGGGCCCTTATGTCGCGGCCCAAGCTGATGATGATGGATGAGCCCTCATTGGGGCTCGCGCCTATCGTGGTCAAGGGCATCTTCGACATCATCAAGGAGATCAACCGCCAAGGCGTGACCATCCTCCTGATTGAGCAGAACGCCAACATGGCCCTCCACGTCGCCGACACCGCCTACGTGCTGGAAACCGGTCGAGTCACTTTGACGGGTACGGGTAGGGAGCTCCTCAACAATGAACAGGTAAAAAAGGCGTATCTGGGTTGATATGAAAAGGACTCGCCGGGCATCTTATTTGATACCCGGCGAGTCCTTTCAGGCGGTTTCAGCGTCACTGTTAATAATGCTATTTGAAAGGCGGGCCGCTCAGCACCCCGCCGAAAGGGGCAGACAATACCCATGGGCAGTAATCAAGGTCTCAGGAAAAACCTCGGTGTTGCAACGGCGATGTCGGTCGTAGTGGGCTGCGTCATCGGCGCGGGCGTATTTTTCAAGCCCTATGCCATCTATCAGGCAACCGGCGGCGCGCCCGGCATGGGTATGCTGGCCTGGGTTTTTGGCGGCATCGCCAGCATTTTGGCGGCGCTCACCTTCGCCGAAGTGGCGGTGCTGATCCCCAAAACCGGCGGCATGGTGGCATATCTGAGCGAAGTATACAATGAAAAGATCGGCTTTCTTGCGGGCTGGATGCAGACGGTGATCTTCTACCCCGCCTTCCTCGCCGGATACGGGGTGAAGGTCGGCTCGGAACTCAGCGAATTCATCGGTGAGCAGTACGCCCTGCCGGTGGCGATGGCTGTAATCATCGCTCTTGTCGCGCTGAACACACTGGGCTCCAAAACGGCGGGCGGTATCCAGGTCGTTTCCACCGTCTGCAAGCTGATCCCTCTGTTCCTGCTTATGATCTTCGGCTTTCTCATCGGGAGCGGGGAGAACCCGGTTTTTATGCCTATGGTAGCTCAGGGGAAAAACGCGGGTGCGGTGCTCGGCTCCACCCTGCTGGCGGTGCTCTTTGCGTTCGAAGGCTGGACAAATGTTGGCGCGATGGCGGGCGAGATGAAAAATCCCGGACGCGACTTGCCGCTGGCGATCGTGGGCGGCGTATCCATCATCATGGCGGTGTATTTCGTCATCAATGTGGCGTACCTGTGGGTGCTGCCCGCCGATCAGCTTATGCATCTCGAATCCCCCGCCTCGGCTGTGGCAATGCAAATCTTCGGGCCCACGGGCGGTCTGCTGATTAAAATCGGTATCATCATCTCGGTGATCGGCGCGGCGAACGGATTTTTGATGTCCGGCTCGCGGGTGGCGTACCTGCTCGCCCTCCAGAAAACCCTGCCATTCAGCGGGCGGCTGGGACAATTGAACGGCAACCAGGTCCCTGCCAACTCAATCATTCTCGTCGGTTTCCTCGCCTGCCTCTATTCCCTGAGCGGCAAGTTCGATATGCTGACCGACCTGGCGGTGTTCTCCTGCTGGATTTTCTACACCCTGACCTTTGCCTGCGTGATGAAACTGCGCCGGACAAAGCCCGAGCTTGATCGGAAGTACAAGGTCCCGTTTTATCCCGTGATCCCCCTGCTTGCCATTTTAAGCGGTGTTTACGTGATTGTCAGCCAGCTGTTCATGTCCGGCCCGGGCGCGCGGATGCTCTCTTTGGGCAGCATCGCAATCACGCTTGTGGGTCTGCCGGTATACATCGCTGTGAAGAAACAGCGTTAGATGCATCTTATCGGGCACAAGCGGCATGGACTGCCGCTTGTGCCTTTGTTTTGCGGCAGAAAGGCAGGAAATTTGCGCAGGCCGGAAGCAAAAATGCCGCACTTCCGTGCGGCATTTTTGCTTCCTGAGTATCCCAGGGATTTAGCGCTGCACCCGGCCCGAGCCGTCGCCCCCGGCCAGCTTGGTCACCTCGTCCACCGAGGCCTGGTTATAGTCCCCCTCGATGGTGTGCTTGAGGCAGGAGGCGGCCACGGCGAACTCCAGGGCCTGCTGGGGCTCGTAGCCCTGCAGGGTGGCATAGATGAGGCCCGCGCCAAAGCTGTCTCCGCCGCCCACCCGGTCGACGATCTTCATGTTGTACTCCTTGGAGTAGTAGGCCGTGCCGCCGGTATAGAGCATCCCGGCCCAGTTGTTCTCGCTGGCCGAGATAGAGGTACGCAGCGTGATGGCCACCTTCTCAAAGCCGAACCGCTCGGTGAGCTGGCGGGCCACGCTCTCATAGCCGGCGTGGTTGAGCTTGCCGCCGTAGATATCGGTGTGCTCAGCCTCGATGCCGAACACGTCCTTGGCGTCCTCCTCGTTGGCGATGCACAGGTCCACCAGCTTGCACAGCTCGCCCATGACGCGCCCGGCCTCCTCCCTGCTCCACAGGTTCTTGCGGTAGTTGAGGTCGCAGCTGACCGGGATGCCCTTGGCCTTGGCCGCCTTGCAGGCGTCCACGCACAAAGCGGCCACGTTGGCCCCCAGAGCGGGGGTGATGCCGGTGAAGTGGAACCAGTCCACGCCGTCGAAGATGGCGTCCCAGTCGAAGTCGGCCCCGGTTGCCTCGGCGATGGCCGAATGGGCCCGGTCGTAGATTACCTTGGAGGGGCGCTGGGAGGCCCCCTTCTCCAGGAAATAGATGCCCACGCGGCTGCCGCCCCGGGTGATGAGCGAGGTGTCTACCCCGTAGCGGCGCAGGCTGTTCACAGCGGCCTGGCCGATCTCGTGGGCGGGTAGCTTGGTGACGAAGGCGGCGTCCAGGCCGAAGTTGGCTAGCGAGACAGCCACATTGGCCTCACCGCCGCCATAGGTGGCGCCGAAGGTATCGGCCTGAACAAAGCGGGTATACCCCTCGGGGGCAAGGCGGAGCATGAGCTCTCCAAAGGTGACGACTTTCATGGAATTTACCTCCTGTATCTTACTTTTGATTGAAGTGGACGGCAAAGCCGCCATACTCGCCCTCGATGTAGCAGATCGTGGGCCTGCCCTTCTCATCCAGCTTTAAGGTGGACTCGTCGAACTTGTAGCCCTTGCGCTCCAGATAGCGGCGGGCCCTGGGGAGGGAGTTGACCCCGATGCCGATATGGCCCTTCGTACCCCGGCCGTTCCCCTTCATCACCTCGACCAGGGAGCCGGAGAAGATGGAGGAATTGCCCACCTTGGCCCCCACGCCGAAGAGGTCGCAGAAGACCTTGGCAATCTGCGCTGCATCCTCCTCACCGCCGGCGTTGACGCCGATGTGAAGGATTTCAAAGCCCAGCATGGTCTGCACAGCCTGGCGGGTCAGGGCCGTGATGCCGTCAAAGTCCTTGGCGGCGATGAGATCGCCGGGCACCATCCAGCTGCCGCCGCAGGCGACGATCTTGTCAAAGGACAGGTAATCGTTCAGGTTCTTGGCCGAGATGCCGCCGGTGGGCATGAAACGCAGGCCGGTGTAAGGGGCGGACAGGGCCTTGATGAAATTGATGCCGCCGCTCTGCTCCGCGGGGAAGAACTTCACCACGTCGAGGCCAAACTCCAACGCGGTCTCGATCTCGCTGGGGCTGGTGGCGCCGGGCAAAATAGGCATGCCCCGCTCCAGGCAGTGGGATACCACCTTGGGGTTGAGGCCGGGGCTGACGATGAACTTGGCCCCCGCGGCCCAGGCCCGGTCGGCCTGCTCGGTGGTGAGTACGGTGCCCGCGCCCACCAGCACGTCGGGGCACTCCCGGGCTACCCGGCGGATGGACTCCTCCGCCGCGTCGCTGCGGAAGGTGATCTCAGCGCAGGGCAGGCCGCCGTCGGCCAACGCGCGGACCAGAGGGACGGCGTTGTCGGGGTGGTCCAGCTTGATAACGGGGACGATGCCGATGGCCGAGATGTCTTGTAGCAGGGGAATCATATACAACAGCTCCTATCGTTTTATATCGTGGAACGTCGTTCCATTTTGTACTTGACCACATTATAGTCAAACTGTTATACTTGTCAAGGAGTATTTGCAGTTACGGAGGTAGAATATGCGAGAGGAACAGAGTGGAGCCACCCAGTCCATCGCCCGCTGCTTTGCGGTGCTGGAGTGTGTGGCCGCAATGGAGGGGGGCGCGGCCCTGCGGGAGCTGGCAGCCCGGGTGGGCCTGCCCAAGAGCACGGTGCACCGCCTGCTGGGGGACCTGATGGCCCTGGGCTACGTCCGCCAGGAGGGGGAGGGCGGGCCGTACCGCCTGACGGCCCGGATGTTTGAGGTGGGCAGCGCCAGCATCGGCCGGATGGACCTGGTGACTTTGGCCCGCCCCCACCTGGAACGGCTGGCCGGCGAGCTGCGGGAGACCGTCCACCTGGTGGTGCGGGACGGGAGCGACGTGGTGTACGTCTACAAGGCCGAGGCGGGGGACCTGCGTCTCTCGAGCCGGCTGGGTCTGCGCGCGCCCATGTACTGCACCGGGGTGGGCAAGGCCATTTTGGCCACGCTGCCCTACACCGCCGCCGAGCAGGCCCTCGCCGCCGCCTCTCCCCGGTCTGTAACACCCAAAACCATCCTCTCCTGGGAGGAGATGCGCGCCCAGCTCAGGCTGATCCGCGCCCGGGGCTGGGCGGTGGACGACGAGGAGAATGAGCTGGGCATCCGCTGCATCGCGGTGGCCCTGCCCGGCCACTCGGGCGAGGCCGAGGCGGCGTTCAGCATCTCGGGCCCTGCCGCCCGGATGAGCGACGCGCGCATCGAGGAGCTGGCAAAGCGCTGTCTCGCCGTGCAGCAGGAGATCCTGCACGGCGCGCGCTAGCATAGAGCGCAGGCCGCCATATCAGCCTATCCTGCTCTATGACGCGCTTGAGATAGAAGTCACCCCGGAGTACAACCCCTCTATTGGCATCGGCCCAAGGCCCCACTCAGCCCGGCAGCGGGCCGTCGCTTGTTTCACAGCGTAAAATAATAGTACTGAGTATTATAATACGGAACAAAGGGGGGCCTGAAAGCAATGCTTTCGGCCCCCCTTTTATGGTCAGTCAGCAATGTTGCCGTTCTCCCGGAAGGAGCGCCAGACGTTCTCAAAGAAGTCGTCTTCCTCGGGGATGGGGCGGACCTTGCGCCAGGTGAACGAGCAGACGCCGTCCTTCCAGGCGGCCTCCTGGATGAGGTCGGCCCGGCTGCCGTCATCCACGGTGAAGGTGAACGCCTCGGGCAGCTCCGGGTAGGGTTTCTCTCCGGCGGGGTCGGTATAGAGCGCGCTGCCCCGGCTCTTGCCGCCCTGGGCGATATAGTCCAGCATGGCCGAGAGATAGACCTGCTGGGAGATCAGCATGTCCCGCAGGCGGTAGACCTTGCGCAGCTCGGCGCGCTCCCCGGCGCGGACGGTATCGGCAAAGGAGGAGAGCTTTCTCTCCACTTCACGGAGAAGCTCCGAGAGGCCCTCCCTGCTGCGCATGGACGCGCCGGAGCGGCTCATATGCGCCGCGGCCTCGTCCCACAGCCGCTGCACGTTGCCCTCCCCTCCCCGGCTGGCGGCGTCGCCGATGGCGATGCAGGCCGCGATGTCCCCGGCGGCGGCCGATTCAAAGGCGGCGGCGTCCATGGGGGGGCCGGAGCGGCGGGCAGCCGCGTACTGGGCGGCCCGGGCGGAGCCCACTTGGGTCTCATTGAGCGCGCTGCCGCCGGGGCGGTAGACCCCGTGGCTCCCCGATACCTCGCCGCAGGCGAAGAGGCCCTCCACGCTGGTGCGCCACCACTTGTCCACGGCGAGGCCGCCGTTGTTGTGCTGGGCGCACAGGGCAATTTCCAGCGGCTCCCTGGAGAGGTCCACCCCCTTGTCGAGGTAGAAATCCACAGCGGGCTTGTTCATGTGGAGGAGCCGCTCCAGAGGCATACCGAAACAGGCGCCCGCCCGCTCCAGATACTCCCGGGCCTCCGGAGAGAGGACGGCATAGTCGACCTCCCTGCCGCCGCAGGGGTTTTGGCGGAAGTCGAGGAATACTCTGCGGCCCTTGCAGCGCTCCAGATAGACCAGAATGTCCACGATGGAGGAGCCGCCCGCCACCTTGCGCACATCGAAGGGCCACTGGTACCCCTTGAGGAAGACCTTGGTGAGCATGTCGCCCGCGTCCGTGAAGAAGTCCATGAGGAATTCTCTCTCATCGCTCCCGTCCGGGGCGGTGGAGAGAAAGCGGGGCAGGACCTGCATATAGGTGCCCGACACATTCCAGCGGGGGCGGACCGAGGCGAGGCCGTACTGCCACTCGGTGAGGTTCTGCCCCCTGGCCCCCGCCTCAAAGGCGATGCCGGAGGCGCCGTAGTGCCCGAAGGGGAAGACGCTGTCGGCGTACATCCCGGCGGGGCCGCCGGTGGCAAAGATGACGTTTTTGCAGTTGAAGGCCACGAATTGGTTGGGCCTGTCCCCTTCCGCGGTCAGGTCGAGGCACAGAAGGCCGTAGGCCCTGTCCCCGTCGGAGAGGATACGCACCACCTGCAGCTTATCGAAGACCCGGATCCCCTTGGCCTCCACCGACCTCTGCAGGCACTCGGTCATCATTCGGGAGGTGTAGGGTCCCACCGAGGTGGCCCGGCGGCGGGGGTCGTGGTCTGTCTTGTAGCCGATATACTCGCCATAGGCGTTGCGGGGGAAGGGCACGCCCAGCTCGACGAGCCGCAGGAACCCCTGCGCCGAGAGGGCGGCCTCGCACAGGGCATTGTCCCCGTCCATGCACTGGCCCTCCATCAGGGTCTGTGCCATCTCACGGACGCTGTCGGAGTCGCCGCCGGAGAGGGTGAGCTTATAGTAGGTCTGCTTGTCGGAGCCGGTATTGCGGGAGGTGCCGGCATTGACGTGCTCGGTGACGATCGCGACGTCCTCCTGGCCGAATCCCAGGAGCCGGTCGGCGGCGTTGTAGCCCGCCGCGCCGGACCCCACCACCACCGTGTTGAGGGAGTAGACCTTGATTTGGCGTCCCGCCAGGGTGAGGATGGACTGCATCATGGGCAAACGCCTCCTTTCGATTGTCCGGTGGCTTACAGGCGCCGGATATGGAACCCGCCGTCCACATCGACGTAGTTGCCGGTGGTATAGGCGAACTTGTCGCTGCAGAACGCCGAGACCACGCCGGCGATGTCCTCCGGGGTGCCCCAGCGGGCGATGGGGAACACGCCGTCGGCGAACAGCTTGTCGTACTTGTCCTGAACGCCGGAGGTCATGTCGGTGGCGATGACGCCGGGGCGGACCTCGTGCACCAGAATGCCCTCGGAGGCCAGGCGGTCGGCGTACAGGGTAGTGAGCATGCTCACGCCCGCCTTGGACACGCAGTATTCGCCCCGGTTGATAGAGGAGACCACGGCGGAACAGGAGGAGATGTTCACGATCGTGCCTCGTTTGCGGCCCAGGGGCTCCTGCTTTAGCATCTGGCGGGCCACCGCCTGGGTGAGGAACATATTCCCCTTGGTGTTGATGCCGATGACCCGGTCAAAGCTCTCCTCGGTCATGTCCAGCAGGTCGGCCCGGACCTTGGGGGCCACGCCCGCGTTGTTCACCAGCACGTGGATGCCACCGAACCTGGCAACGGTCTCGCCGACCAGGCGTTCCCGGTCCTTCGCGTCGCAGACGTCGCCCTGGATGTAGAGATAATCGGTGCCGTCGGCGGCGAGCAGATCCAGGTTCTCCCGGCAGTCGCTCTGTGCGCGGGTGGCGATGATGACAACGTGAAAGCCGTCCAGGCCCAGCTGTCTGGCGATAGCAAAACCGATGCCCCGGCTGCCGCCGGTGACAATTGCGGTCGCTTTCATAGTGAACTCCTCCTCTGATGTATGTGGCGGTGCGCCCTCTCTCAGGGCTTGAGAATGACCTTGACGCTTCCCGCGTTTCGATCCATGCAGGTATCCAGCGCGCGCTGGAGCTCATCCATGTGGAAGGTGTGGGAGATCAGCTTTTCAAGGCTGATACGCCCGGCCATCTTCAGGGCGATGGGAAAGTCCCAGCAGTAGCCCTGGGCGCCCTGGATCTTGATCTCATGGGTGATGAAACGGGTGGCGGGGATGGTGATGTTGGGATTCTCATAGATCCCGATGACGGTGGCGAGGCCGTTCTTTTTCAGCAGCATCATGGCGGAGAGGAACGTGGCCTCGAGGCCCACGGCCTCAAAGCTCTTGTCCACTCCCCTGCCGCCGGTCAGCTTCATGACGGCCTCCTCCAGGCTCTCTCTGCCGGAGTTGACCGTTACGGTGGCACCCATCTCACGGGCTAAGGCCAGGCGGGAATCGTTGTGGTCGGCGATGACGACCTCCCCCGCTCCGGAGGCCCTGCACAGGGCGGCCACCAAAATGCCGATGGCACCCGCGCCCACCACCAAAACGGTCTCCCCCAGCTTGATGTCGGCCCGGCGCACTGCGTGGGTGGCAACGGAGAGGGGCTCGATGAGAGCGCCCACCTCGTAGCTCATGTCCGCGGGCAGCTCATAGACGTAGGGGGCCTTGACCTTGACGTAGTTCGCTATGGAGCCGTCCCCATTGCGGTAGGTGAAGCTGATGTGCTCACAGTAGCCATAGTCGCCGTGGCGGCAGGCGTCGCACTTGCCGCAGACGATGCAGGGCTCCACAGTGACGCGCATGCCCACCTTGACGTTCCCGGCGTCCGGCCCGATGGCCACCACGTCGCCGGAGAACTCGTGCCCGATGGTGGCGGGCAGGGGGACGGCGGGGTGTTTCCCCTTGAAGATGTGCAGGTCGCTGCCGCAGATGGCGCTGGCCTTGACCGCCACGACGACCTCGTCCCCCTGGGGTACGGTGACGTCGGCATCAATATAGTCCACCGCTCCGGGGGCGCAGACCCTGCCGATGCGGTTATGATAGAGAATTTCTTTCATTTTAAAAGGCCCCTTTCCTTACTGAAAGGCGTGCTCACGCTGCGCGGCGTCGGCCCGGGCTTCCTTATAGAGAGGCGCGTAGACCTGGGCGTCCTTGATGACGCAGCCGGTGCGGCCGTGGTCGCGCATGATCTGGGTGCACTTGGAACAGGAGATGCAGCATTTGGCCGGGTCCATCACGCCGGTGGCGAGGACGTCACGGGGCGCGTCGGGGTAGGCAAAGCTCTGACGGCCCAGGCCCATGAAAGAGCACTTACCGGCGGCCAGATTGGCCGCGCCCACATTGGGGGCAAACTGCCGGAGCCAGGTGTAGCCGTTGCCCACCACGGGGATGCTCCCCGCCGCCGCCTGGATCTGACGGGTGAAGTCGAAGAGGCGGGCGCAGCTCTCCAGGGGGTGCTCGTCGGGGG
>DATMXU010000106.1:0-10285 GCA_035562355.1 Pseudoflavonifractor sp. | reverse complement strand
GGGTGGGCGGCTTTGCCGAGTACGGCGGCGAGGGCCTGCTCGCAAGGCTGCGGGTGGGGCCGTTTTTCTACACCCTGTACCCCATAAAACGCAAGCCGTCCAAGGCGAAGAAGGAAAAGAGACAAAGGAAGAAAAAAGAGGAGCAGAAGCCGGAAGAGGAGCCGCCTGCCAAGCCCGGCGGCACACTGGAGCGGCTCAGGCAGTATCTGCCCCTGATCCCAGAGGCGGTGGGGGGCTTTCGGCGGAAGGTGCGCATCGACAGGCTCCGCCTCGACTTCACCGCCGCGGCGCCTGACGCGGCGGCGGCGGCCATGGCCTATGGCAGGGCCAACGTGGCCATCGGTATGATTTTGCCTGTGTTCGAGCATAATTTCAAGGTGAAGGAGCGGCGTATCCGCACGGCGGTGGACTTCCAAGCCAGCGTTCCCAAGGTCTACGTCCACGCCGCGCTGTCCATGACCATCGGGCAGGGCGTCGTCCTCTCGGTCCGGCTGCTCATTTTATTTTTAAAACTCACCCTCCGGGGCAGAGCGAAACGAAACGCAGAGAAAGAGGCGGTTTAGTATGGAAAACAAGCAGCATCCCATCGGAGAGCTTATGAGCACCACCATGCAGAAAATTCGCGAGATGGTGGACGTGAACACCATCGTGGGCCAGCCGATCCAAGCGGGGGAGGTCACCATCATCCCCGTGTCCAAGGTCAGCTTTGGGTTTGCGTCCGGCGGCAGCGACTGGGCGGGCAAGAACCAGAAACCGGACGCCGACAACGCCTTTGGCGGCGGCGCGGGCTCGGGGGTCACCATCGTCCCCGTCTCCTTCCTGGTGGTCAAGGGCGACCTGGTGCGGCTCATCCCCGTCTCCCCCTATCCGCCCACCAGCGTGGACCGGGTCATTGAGATGGTGCCTGAGGTCATCGACAAGGTCACCGGGTTTATCGAGAAGCAAAAAGAAAAGGATAAAGACGAGTTCTAGGACTCATAATAGCACCATCTTGTTTTTTGGGGTGGTGCTGTATGAGAAGGGTCATTGCGGCCTTTTGTGCCGTACTCTTTTTATGCTCGTCTATTTCTGTAAGGGCGGAGACCTTGCGGGAGCCTTCGCTGTCGGCATCCTGCGCCATTTTGGTGGACGGGTCAACCGGGCGGGTGCTCTATGGAAAAAATCCCGATGAAAAGCGGCCTATTGCCAGCATCACCAAGCTGATGACCGCGCTGGTGGCCGTCCGCTCCACCCCCGACCTCAAGCAGGAGGTGGAGGTGAAACGGGAGTACACTCTGGACGGCGGCTCCTCCATGTACCTAAAGCCGGGGGAGAAGGCGACTCTGGAGACGCTGCTCTACGGTCTCCTTCTGGTGTCGGGCAACGACGCGGCCCTCGCCATCGCGGACTTCTGCGGCGGCGGGCTGGATACCTTCGTGGGCTGGATGAACGACTGGGCAGCCGAGCTGGGGATGGAGAACACCCATTTTTCAAACCCCAGCGGTCTCCCGGACGACAGCCACTACTCCACCGCCGCCGACATGGCAAAGCTGGCCCGGGTGGTGATGGAGGACGAGATGCTGGCTAAGATCGTCTCCACCAGGAGCATCACCATAGGGGGGCACAGTTTCACCAACCACAATAAGCTCCTCTGGCAGTATGAGGGCTGCGTGGGCATGAAGACGGGGTATACCGACGCGGCCGGGCGCACGCTGGTCTCCTGCGCGGAGCGGGAGGGGCAGCGGCTGATCGCGGTCACGCTCAACGCCCCCAACGACTGGAAGGACCACGCCTCCCTCCTGGACTACGGCTTTGCGGTCTACCCCCTGCAGACGCTGGCCGCCGCCGGGCAGGAGGTGCGCAGCCTCGCCGTGACGGGCAGTCTGGTGCGCCTGGTGCCCGTCGCCGCCGCGGAGGACCTGCGTTATCCGCTGACGGAGGGGGAGAAGGTCACCTCAAAGCTCATCCTGCCCGAGAGCGTCCGCGCGCCCGTGCGCAAGGGAAACCTTGCGGGGGAGATGGTCTTCTATCTGGACGGCCGGGAGCTCGGGAGGACCTATCTGGTCTATGCCGCCAGCGTGGCGAGCAACGCGCCCAAGGTGAAGAGCCTGGTTGAGCTGATCCGGGGTTTTCTGAACAGGCCCAAGGAGACCGGTTTCCTTGCGGCCTTTGGAACCGGGATCTTTAGCGCTTAGGAGCGGCATTCGCCGCTCCTAACCTATGTTATTTACAGAGAGCGGGGCGGAAAAATGGAAGAGCGCCTGCAGAAACTGCTCTCCGCCTGCGGCGTGGCCTCCCGCCGGACGGCGGAGGGGTACATTGAGGCGGGGCGGGTGACCGTCAACGGCGCCGTGGCCCATCTGGGCGACAGGGCCGACCCGGAGCGGGACACGGTGGCCCTGGACGGCGTGCCCCTGGCGCGGACGAAACAGTGCACCTACCTCATGCTCCATAAGCCCAGGGGCTACGTCACCACTCTCTCGGACGAGAAGGGGCGGCCCACGGTGGCCGAGCTGACGGCGGACTGCGGCGCGCGGGTCTGGCCCGTGGGCCGGCTGGACCTGGACTCCGAGGGACTGCTGATTTTGACCGACGACGGGGCGTTGACCAATCTCCTCACCCACCCCAGGCATGAGACGGAGAAGGAGTACCACGTCGCCGTGACCGGGGACGTGGAGCGGGCGCTGCCCATCCTGGCCGGACCTATGGAGCTGGACGGCGTCCCTCTTGCCCCGGCCAGGGTGCGGCGGCTGAGAGACGGACTCCTCTCGGTCGTCATCCACGAGGGGAAGAACCGGCAGGTGCGGCGTATGTGCGCCGCCGCAGGACTCACGGTCACCCGCCTTCGGCGGGTGCGGGAGGGTAGCCTGACGCTGGGAGACCTAAAGCCCGGCGCCTGGCGGCGCCTTACGGCGGAGGAGCTGGCCGGGCTGAAGAAATAGTGCATTTTTGCAGGAGTGATTTCATTTCTTGCATGCACACACTTGTATTTGACTGAAAATACAGCTATGATAGAGAGGAACGCCCTGCGGCAAGCAGGGCGAAGACCGGGAGGGTTCAGGCTATGTCGAAAGATATACTGGCGTCCATCCAGAACGGGATGGGGGGATTTTCCAAGGGGCAGAGGGCCATCGCCCATTTTATTCTGCTCTCCTACGATAAAGCGGCCTTTATGACGGCCAGCAAGCTGGGCAAGACGGTGAACGTCAGCGAGTCCACGGTGGTCCGCTTTGCCGCCGAGCTGGGGTACGACGGATACCCCGCCATGCAGAAGGCGCTGCAGGAGATGATCCGGGGCAAGCTCACCTCCATCCAGCGCATCGAGGTCTCCAATGACCGCATCGGCACCCAGGACATTCTGCCCAGGGTTATGCACTCGGACATTGAGAAGATCCGCATGACCTTGGAGGAGGTGGACCGGGACCAGTTCAACGCCGCGGTGGACGCCATCGTGGGCGCCAAGCGCATCTACATTTTGGGCGTCCGCTCAGCCGCCGCGCTGTCCAGCTTTCTGGGCTTTTATTTCAATCTGATTTTTGAAAACGTGGTCATCGTACATACGAACTCGGTCAGCGAGGTCTTTGAGCAGATTCTGCGGGTGGCGGAGGGCGACGTGGTCATCGGCATCAGCTTTCCCCGGTATTCGCAGCGAACTGTAAAGGCGATGCACTTTGCACATGATCGCAAAGCCACCGTGGTGGCCATCACAGACGGCAGCGCCTCGCCCTTGGTTCCCATCGCGGACCATGCCCTCCTTGCAAAGAGCGACATGGCCTCCTTCGTGGACTCGCTGGTGGCCCCCCTCTCCCTGGTGAACGCCCTCATTATGGCGGTGGGCCGGAGGAAGAACGAGGACCTCTCCAAGACCTTTGAGACGCTGGAGCGGATCTGGGACGAGTACGAGGTCTATGAGAAGGCAGAGGAGAACCATGGCTGATATCATCGTGATTGGCGGCGGGGCCGCGGGCTGTATGGCCGCCCTCACCGCCGCCCGGAGCGGATGCAGCGTCCTGCTGATGGAGCGCAACCCCAAGCTGGGCCGCAAGCTCTACATCACCGGCAAAGGCCGCTGTAACGTGACCAACGACAGCGGCGCGGACGAGGTGCTGAAAAATATTCCCCATAACGGCCGTTTCCTCACCAGCGCCGTCACCCGCTTTCCGCCCGCCTCGGTCAAGGCACTCTTTGAGGAGCTGGGCGTGCCGCTGAAGACGGAGCGGGGCAACCGGGTCTTTCCCCGGTCGGACAGGTCGGCCGATATCATCGACGCCCTCCTCATGGCCCTGCGCCGCGCCAGGGTGGACCTCCTGGAGGACCGGGCGGAGGCCGTCCTCACCGAGGGCGGCGCGGTCTCCGGCGTGAAGGGGGAGCATGGGACGCATAGGTGTAAGGCTGTTATACTTGCCACAGGCGGCGTGTCCTATCCGCTCACCGGTTCCACCGGGGACGGGTACCGGATGGCCGCCGCGCTGGGCCACACCGTCGTGCCTCCCAAGCCCTCGCTGGTTCCTCTGGTCGCCGAGGGGGATATCTGCCGGCGGATGCAGGGGCTTAGCCTGCGCAACGTCTCCATCAGAGTGAGGGACGGAAAGGGAAAGGCGGTCTTTGCCGAGCAGGGTGAGATGCTCTTCACCCACTTTGGCCTCTCCGGCCCCCTGATTTTGAGCGCCAGCGCCCATATGAGGAGCTTTGACGCCGAGACCTACACCGTGACCGTCGACCTTAAGCCCGCCCTGGATGAGAAGACGCTGGATGAGCGCCTTCTGCGGGACTTTGGGGAGAACCCCAACCGGGACTTCCACAACGTGCTGGAGGGACTGGTGCCCCGCCTCATGGCCCCCGTGCTGGAGGAGCTGACGGGTATCCCCGGGTACACGAAGGTGAACGCCGTGACCAAGGAGCAGCGCCGCAGGCTTCTGGAGGCGCTGAAGGGCCTGAAAATCGCCGTCAGGGGCCCCCGTCCGGTGGAGGAGGCCATTATCACTTCCGGCGGCGTGAACGTCAAGGAGGTCAACCCCAACACCATGGAGTCCAGGCTCATGCCGGGGCTCTATCTGGCGGGAGAGCTGCTGGACGCCGACGCCTACACGGGGGGCTTTAACCTCCAGATCGCCTGGAGCACCGGGCACGCGGCGGGCGAGGCCGCCGCCCAAACGCTGAGAGACTGAGGAGCAAACGCATGAAGTATAAGAGTATCGCCATAGACGGGCCCTCCGGCGCGGGTAAGAGCACGCTGGCAAGGCTGCTGGCGGCGGAGCTGGGGTTCCTCTACGTGGACACCGGCGCCATCTACCGCACCGTGGGCCTGTGTGCCTTCCGCCGGGGCGTGGAGCCCACCGACACCGCCGCCGTCACCGGCCTGCTGAGCAGCATCGCCGTGGACCTTCGGTATGGGGACGACGGGCTGCAGCATATGTTTCTGAACGGGGAGGACGTGACGGGGGAGATCCGCCGCCATGAGATCTCCCGCTACGCCTCCGCCGTCTCCGCCATTCCCGCGGTGCGGGCCTTCCTGCTGCAGATGCAGCGCAGCATGGCCGAGGAGCAGAACGTCGTGATGGACGGGCGGGACATCGGCACGGTGGTGCTGCCCGCCGCCGACGTGAAGATCTTCCTCACCGCTACCCCGGAGGACCGGGCGGAGCGCCGCCGGGCCGAGCTCATGGCGCGGGGCCAGGACTGCGATTTCGATACCGTCCTCGCGGATATCATGGAGCGGGACAGGAATGACTCCAGCCGGGCCGCGGCCCCTCTCCGCGTGGCGGAGGACGCGGTGCTGGTGGACACCACGGGCAACTCTCTGGAGCAGAGCTTTCACGGACTCCTCCAGGTGATAAAGGAGAGGGTGGAGGCATGAGAGCATTCTACGCGGTGATCTGGAGCGTCATCTGGCCCTTTTTCAACCTCGTCCATCCCGTGCGCTGCGCGGGGCGGGAGAACCTGCCCGCCGGGGCCGCGGTGGTCTGCGGCAACCACACCGCCATGAGCGATCCCTTCTTCCTGGTCTTTGCCGCAGGGCTCAAAAACCAGATGCGGGTCATGGCGAAAGCCGAGCTCATGCGTATGCCGGTCATCGGCTGGCTCCTCAAGATGGCGGGAGTCTTCGGCGTGGACCGTGGCAAAGCTGACGTGGGGGCCATCAAGACCGCCATGAAGTACCTGAAGAGCGGGGAAAAGATCCTGCTCTTCCCCGAGGGGACCCGGGTGAAGAACGGCCTCGACAAAGACGGGCATGAGAGCGAGGCAAAGACCGGCGCGGCCATGCTGGCCATGCGCACCGGAGTACCCCTGGTGCCCGTGTACATCCCGGAAAAGAAAAACTGGTTCCGCTTTACCACCGTGGTTGTCGGCGAGGCCTATTACCCGCAGGCCCCAAGCGGCGAGAAGAGGGCCACCGCCGAGGACTACCGCGCCGTGGCCGCCGACCTGATGGAGCGCGTCAGCGCCCTGGGCGGGGTGGGCGCGTGAGGCGGGTATTGCTGGCCGAGCACGCCGGTTTCTGCTACGGCGTGGAGCGGGCCGTCAAGCTGGCCGAGGACGCCGCGGCCCAGGGAAAACGCTGCGTCATGCTGGGGCACCTCATCCACAACGACGCGGTGGTGAAACGCCTGGAGGCCATGGGGGTCGCCACGGTGGAGGATATGGAGGACGTGCCCGAGGGCGCCGCCGTCATCATCCGCTCCCACGGGGAGGCGAGGGCGGTGTATGACCGCCTGCGCGAAAAGGGCGCCGAGATTTTGGACGCCACCTGCCCCAACGTCTCGGCCATCCACAAGCTGGTGGCGCGGGCCGAGAGCGAGGGGCGGCAGCCCCTCATCATCGGCACCCCCGGCCACCCGGAGATCACCGCCATCGCGGGCTGGTGCGCCCACCCGGTGGTCCTGTCCGACGGGGCGGCGCTGGATTCCTGGCTGAAGGAGGACCCCGCCCGGAGGGAGCTCCCCCTTACGATGGTGTCCCAGACCACGTCCACACAGGCGGCTTGGGAGGAGTCCGTAAAAAAAGCAAAAAAAGAGTGTACAAATTTAAAAGTTTTTGATACAATATGTAGTGCTACGTGTAAACGGCAGCGGTCGGCCCAGCAGCTGGCGGCCGAATGCGACGCGATAATCGTTGTGGGCGACCGGAAGAGCTCCAACACCAAGCGTCTGGCCGAGCTATGCGGCGCGCTCTGCCCCACGGTCCTGTGGATCGAGGGGGCGGAGGAACTGGAACCTTCCACCCTGGACCGGAAGGCTTCTGTTGGAATCACCGCGGGCGCTTCCACGCCCGGGTGGATTATAAAGGAGGTCTATGACAAAATGAGCGATGAAATTATGGAGATCGAAGAATCCTTCGCTGAACTGCTGGAGAAATCGATCAAAACTTTGCATACAGGGGAGAAGGTCACCGGCGTCGTCACTAGCATCACGCCTACAGAAATCTACGTCGACCTGGGGACTAAGCACGCCGGTTACATACCGGTGTCCGAGCTGACCGACGACCCCACTGTAAAGGTGGAGGATTTAGTCAAGGTCGGCCAGGAGATCGAGGTCTTCGTGGTCCGTGTCAATGACCAGGAGGGTGTGGTCACCCTGTCCAAAAAGCGCCTTGACACCGTCAAGAGCTGGGAGGATGTGGAGCGCGCCTGCGAGGAGCGCACCACCGTCGAGGGCGTGGTCACCGAGGAGAACAAGGGCGGCGTGGTCGTGTCCATCAAGGGCGTGCGCGTGTTCGTCCCCGCCTCCCAGACCGGTCTGCCCCGCGAGGCTCCCATGAGCGACATTCTCAAGCAGAAGGTCCGCCTTGTGGTCACCGAGATCAACCGCGCCCGTCACCGCGTGGTGGGCTCCATCCGCAAGGTGAGCGACGCCGAGCGCGGCGAGCGCGCGGCCAAGGTGTGGGAGGAGATCGAAGAGGGCAAGAAGTACGAGGGTGCGGTGAAGAGCCTGACCTCCTACGGCGCTTTTGTGGACATCGGCGGCGTGGACGGCATGGTCCATATCTCCGAGCTCTCCTGGAGCCGCATCAAGAACCCCGCCGAGGTGGTCAAGGTGGGCGATCAGGTCAGCGTATACGTCATCTCCTTCGACAGGGAGAAGAAGAAGATTTCCTTGGGCATGAAGGACCGGGGCCAGGACCCCTGGGCCGTGTTCACCGGAAAGTACCAGGCGGGCGACACGGCTGCCGTCAAGGTGGTCAAGCTGATGACCTTTGGCGCCTTTGCCGAGATCGTCCCCGGCGTGGACGGCCTCATCCACATCTCCCAGATCGCCGACCGCCGCATCGACAAGCCCGGCGACGCGCTGCGCGAGGGCCAGACCGTGGATGTGAAGATCACCGAGATCGACTCCGAGCACAAGAAGGTCTCCCTCTCTATCCGCGCGCTCCTGGAGGAGGCCCAGCGCTCCGGCAGCACCGAGGAGGAGGGCGGGGACAGCCTGGTCGCCACCTCCGACAGCGAGGGTACCGCCGTCGCGCCCGCCTTTGAGGGCGACGCCGAGTCGGCCGAGTAAAAACACATGAAAAGCTCCCCATTTCCATTCGGAAATGGGGGCTTTTTTTGACGAAGCCTATGTAAAGCTCAATTTTACTTGCAAAAGGTAAAAAGATTCGCTATAATAGAGGAGAGAAGATAAGAATTTGGGGCGTGTTTGAGACATAGGAGGCTTAGAATGTTCCATGTAGGCGACAAAATCGCGCATCCGATGCACGGCGCGGGGATCGTGGACAGCGTGGTGCAGAAGAAGGTCAACGGCGTAGTACGTGAATACTATATCCTCAAGCTGCCGGTGAACGGTATGCTGGTGATGATCCCCACCGAGAACAGTGAGGAGATCGGCGTGCGCCATGTGGTCGAGAAGGACGAGGCCGACGCCGTCATCCGCGCCATCCCCGGCATCGAGGTGGACATGACCCAGAACTGGAACCGCCGCTACCGGGAGAATATGCTGCGCCTGAAGAGCGGTGACCTGCTGGAGGTGGCCAAGGTGGTCAAGGGCCTCATGCTCCGCGAGGTGGACCGGGGCCTCTCCACCGGGGAGCGAAAGATGCTCCACTCCGCCAAGCAGATCCTCATCTCCGAGATCGTCCTGTCCCAGAGCAGCAGCTACGAGGAGGTAGAGGCCCGCATCAACCGGGCCCTGGCCTGACCGCGGTATTTTTATAGCGGATTGCCACATAAGCATGTGGCAATCCGTTGTTTACATATACATAGCCTGAGGAGGCGATGGCGATGGGATTGCTGCGCCGGTTTTTTAAGAAGGAAAAGGGGGAACGGCGGCCCTGGTGCGCCGCGGTGGTACCCGCGGCGGGCTGTGCGGCGCGGATGGAGGGGCAGGACAAGATACTCTCGCCGCTGGGGGACTGGCCGGTGCTGATGCACACCCTCAAGGCCCTGGAGGGGAGCAGCCTGATCGACGAGATCGTGGTGGTGACCCGGCCCGACCTCATCGTCACCGTGGGCCAGCTCTGCCGCGACTACGCCCTCTCCAAGGTGACGAAGGTGATCGTGGGGGGGGATACCCGCACCCGCTCGGTGCTGGCGGGCATCCTGGAGGTGTCGGAGCGCGCCGCCCTCATCGCCATCCATGACGGGGCCCGGCCCCTGGTCCCCCCCGAGGTCATTGACGAGGCCGTCCTCCGGGCGGCCGAGTGCAGCGCGGCGGCCCCCGCCGTGCCGGTGAAGGATACCGTCAAGCGGGCCGCCGGGGGCTTTGTGGAGGCCACTCTGGAGCGGGATAGCCTCTTCGCCGTCCAGACCCCGCAGGTCTTCGACGCCGACCTCATCCTGGGCGCGCTGAAAAAAGCGGAGGAGGACGGCGTGATGCTCACCGACGACTGCGCGGCGGTGGAGCGCATCGGCATGACGGTGGCCCTTACCAAGGGCTCCTATGAGAACATCAAGATCACCACCCCCACCGACTTTCTGGTGGCCGAGGCGATCCTGCAGGGGAGAGAGATGACATGAGAATCGGTCATGGATACGACGTGCATCGGCTGACAGAGGGCCGCAGGCTGATTTTGGGGGGCGTGGAGGTCCCCTATGAAAAGGGCCTTTTGGGCCACTCGGATGCCGACGTGCTCACCCACGCCGTCATGGATGCCCTGTTGGGCGCTGCGGGGCTGGGGGACATCGGCAGGGCCTTTCCTGACAGCGACCCGGCCTACGAGGGGGTCTCCAGCCTCGTTTTGCTGGACCGGGTGATGGAGCGGCTGGCCCAGGCGGGCTTTTCGGTGGGAAACGTGGACGCCACCATCGCCGCCCAGCGGCCCAAGCTGGCCCCCCACATCCCCGGAATGCGGGAGAAGCTGGCCGCCCACCTGG
>DATMXU010000105.1:0-6202 GCA_035562355.1 Pseudoflavonifractor sp. | reverse complement strand
TCATTTCATTGTATCCTCTTTCCTTCGGCGGAGGCCGGGCGTCAGGAGCAGGCGCCCGGCCTTCGTCGTTATTTTTATGATATTGGAGCGCGCCGCCCTTCAATGGTATTCAGGAAACCGATTGGGGGCGGCCCCCATGGAACAATAAGACAGCCCTGCCCGCGCCGGTCGGCGCGGGCAGGGCTGTCTCTTTGACGTTACCGCTCTTCTCTGAAGTACGCAAGCCCTAAGCTGGCAGGGGGCTGATTTTCGCGCCTTCTCTTCATGCTCACGGCCACCAGGACGATGACGGTGACCACGTAGGGCAGTATCTTATAGAGCTGCCCGGGGATGAAGGAGAGCTGCAGGCGCAGGTACAAAATCATCAGTCCGCCGAAGAGGGCGCTGCCCCACAGGGCACGCAGGGGACTCCACAGGCAGAAGATGACCAGCGCCACAGCAAGCCAGCCCTCGCCGGCAAGGCCCTCATGGTTCCAGACGCAGCCGGCGATGGTCATGATGTACACCATGCCGCCGATACCCGAGATCCCGCCGCCGATGGTGGTGGCGAGGTACTTATACCGGGTGACGTTGATGCCCGCCGCGTCGGCGGTGGCGGGGCTCTCGCCCACAGCCCTGAGGTAAAGCCCCTTCCGGGTGCGGCTGAGGAAGAAGGCGATGATCACCGCCATCACGATGCCCAGGTAGACAAAGACGTTGTACTTGAACACAAGCTGGCCCACCACCGGCAGGTCCTGAAGGACCTTGGGGAAGGGCGAATCGGAAAAGACTGCCTTGAGGGAATTGCTCACTGAGACAAACCCGCCTGCCTTGACCCGCATCAGCTCACCGGTGAACTGGCCCACGCCGGTGCCGAAGATGGCGAGGGCGAGGCCCGTGACGTTCTGGTTTACCCGGAGGGTGATGGTGAGAAAGCTGAAGAGGAGCGCGCCGAAGGCCCCCGCCGCGAAGGCGGCCAGAAGGGCGATGGCCACGGCCAGGGGGCCGTTTGCCACCCCCGCGGCCTGCTCATAGTAGTATACCGCGCCCAGACCGAAGGCCCCGCCCATGTACATCATGCCCTCGACGCCCAGGTTCAGGTTGCCCGACTTCTCGGACAGGGTCTCTCCCACGGTGCCGAAGAGCAGCGGCGCGCCGGTAATGACGGCGGCAAAGATCAGATCCAAAACATTTTTTAAGCTCATTCCTTCGCCCCCTTCTTCTGTTCGCTGCCCCGGAAGATGAGCCGGTAGTTGATGAAGAACTCGCACCCCAGCATGATGAAGAGCACCAGCCCCGTCATGATGTCGGAGATGGAGGCGGGAACCTGCATCCGGGTCTGGAGCGTATCAGCTCCCTTTTCCAGCACGGCCAGCAGGCCGGAGACCGCCACCATGCCAAAGGGATTGAGCTGGGAGAGCCACGCCACCGTGATGGCGGTAAAGCCCACGCCGCCCGCCACGCCGTCGTACAGCGTGCCGTTGGCGCCCGACACTAGCATAAAGCCCACCAGACCCGAAATTGCCCCGGAAATAAACATGGTGCGCATGACGATGCCGCCCACGTTCATGCCCGCATACCGGGCGGTGTTCTCGCTCTCGCCCACCACGGCGATCTCATAGCCCTGCTTGGTATATTTCATGTAGAGGAACATGAGCACGGTCATGACCAGCACGATGATCCACCCGCAGTAGACACCCGCCACCCGGGGCAGCTGGGCCGCCGCGGCAAATTGGGGAATCTGTTGGCTGCCCCGGGGCATCTTCTCCCACGGACCGCCCTGGAGCCATTTGACCACGCCGATGATGATATAGTTCATCATCAGGGTAAACAAGGTCTCGTTGGTGCCCCATCGGGCCTTAAAGAAGGCGGGCACCAGGCCCCACAGGCCGCCGCCAACCATGCCCGCGATGGCCATGACCAGCAGCAGCGCGGGAGAGGGCAGTTTGTCCGCCCAGAAGAGGGCGAAATAGGTGGCTAGGGTTGCCCCCGCCGTAATCTGCCCCTCGGCGCCGATATTCCAGAACCGCATTTTAAAACAAGGGGCGATGGCCAGGGCGCAGCCCAAGAGGGGGATGCCCATCTTCACGGTCTGCCGGATGGCGGTGGCCTTACCCAGCGCGCCGTCCAGGAGAGTTCCATAGGCGGTGAAAATATTGGTAAAGATCCCCAGGAAGGAGGGGACACCATATGTCGTGATGGAGATGATCAGTCCACCCAGGAAGAGGGCGACGAGGAGAGCCGCGCCGCGGATGGCCCAGGTTATCTGACGGGGCATGACGTCCCGCTTGGCGAGGCGCACAAAAGGGGTATGGCAAGTATTACATTCCTGCATGGCTCTCTTCCTCCTTTCCACCCACGCGGGTCATCATCAGGCCCACGCCATCCTTGGTGGCGGTGCGCCCGTCCACAATACCGGAGACCTTGCCCCCGCAGAGGACCAGGATCCGGTCGCACAGCTCCAGCAGCACGTCCAGATCCTCGCCCACCATGATGACGGAGACCCCCTTCTCCTTCTGCTCGTTGAAGAGATGGTAGATAGTGTACGAGGAGTTGATATCCAGCCCCCGTACCGGGTAGGCCGACATGAGCACCGTGGGGCTGGACGCGATCTCCCGGCCAACCAGCACCTTCTGCACGTTGCCGCCGGAGAGGCGGCGCACCGGCGTGCTCACGCCGGGGGTGACGATCTCCAGCTCCTTGATCAGCCTCTCCGCCAGAGCCTTGGGGGTCTTGCGGTCGGCCAGAGGCCCCTTGCCCTCCCGGTAGCTCTTGAGCATGACATTGTCGGTCATATCCATGCTGGCGACTAAGCCCATACCCAGCCGGTCCTCCGGGACAAAGGACATGGACACGCCGATCTCGCTGATCTGCCGGGGGGTCTTTCCGATGAGCTCCTCCCCGGCCTTGTCCGCCGGCGCGTGCTGTCCGGCGGCGGGCTCGTCCGGGTGGGGCGGGTAGTAGAGGACGCTGCCGCTCTTCACCCTCTGGAGGCCTGCGATGGCCTCCAGAAGCTCCTTCTGGCCGGAGCCGGCCACGCCGGCAATGCCCAGAATCTCGCCGCCCATGGCGGTAAAGCTCACATCGTCCAGGGCCTTGACCCCCTCGTTGTCCACCACGGTAAGACCCTTTACCTCCAGCCGGAGGCTCTGGTTCTCTACAATGGGGCGGTCGATATCCAGGCTGACGGCCCGGCCCACCATCATGTCGGTGAGGTTCTGGGGGTTGGTGAGGGCGGTGTCCACCGTGCCGATATACTGGCCCTTGCGCAGAACTGATACCTTGTCCGAGATAGCCATGACCTCATGGAGCTTGTGGGTGATGATGATGATGGCCTTCCCGTCCGCCTTCATATTGCGCATGACGGCAAAGAGTTTCTCGGTTTCCTGCGGAGTGAGCACGGCAGTGGGCTCGTCCAGAATGAGGATGCTGGCGCCGCGATAGAGGACCTTTACGATCTCCACGGTCTGCTTTTCGGACACGGACATATCGTAGATCTTCTTGTCCGGGTCGATATTGAAACCGTATTTGGCGGAGATCTCGCCGATCTCTCTGGAGATGCTCTTTCGGTCCAGTTTGCCCTTTTGGGGCAGCCCCAGGACGATGTTCTCCGCAGCAGTGAGCACGTCTACCAGCTTGAAGTGCTGGTGGATCATGCCGATCCCTAAGTCGAAGGCGTCCTTGGGGGAACAGATGGTGACAGGTGTTCCGTCCACAAAGATATCGCCCTCGTCGGGGAAATAGATGCCGGAGAGCATGTTCATCAGGGTCGTCTTGCCGCTGCCGTTCTCACCCAGCAGGGAGAGGATCTCACCGCGGTATAGTTTCATGTCGATCCGATCATTGGCAAGCACCTTGCCAAAGCGTTTCGTAATATGTCTCAGTTCAATCGCGCAGGAGGTTTCCACATGTTTCACCCTTTCTTGATAGGAATGGGGGCGCTCCTTAGCGCCCCCATTCCTATATGTGGAGCGTGTTAGCTCTCTGCAGTGATGCCGTCGATGATCCAGTAGAAGGAGGGGGCGGAAGTGCCGCCGCCTGCTACGTCGGACTCCTTGTAGTAGTCATCCGCGGGCATGGTTTTCGTGTCGGGCTTGTCGGCGCCGAAGGCGAGACCGGTACCGGTCCAGGGACCCTCGAAGGGATGGACGCTGCCGTCGGCCAGTTTCTTCTCCACCTCGGCCAGCTTCTCAGCGGTGCCGGGGGCGGCGATCTTCTCATTGAGGGGAGTCACCACGACGGCCCCATCGCCGTAGCCGGCGGTCCAGTCCCTGTCAAACTTCTCGCCGTTGGCTACCGCCTTGATGGCATACTGGAAGTAGGGGGACCAGTCGATGCGGGTGGAGAGGAGGGAGGCCTCGGGGGCCACGGCTGTCATGTCGTTGTTGTAACCACAGTGGAACACGCCCTTGGCCTGGGCTGCAGTGGCAGGCGTGGCGTTATCGGAGTGCTGGGAAATGAGCTTGGCACCCTCGTCGCACAGGGCAGTGGCCGCGTTGGCCTCCTCGGTGGCGTTGGACCAGGAGTTGACGTACTTCACCTTCATGGTGACGCTGGGGCACACGCTCTTCGCGCCCAGGTAGAAGGATGTAAAGCCGGAAATGACCTCGGCGTAGGGGAACGCGCCCACATAGCCGATGAGGGCCTCCTCGGGCTTGATCTCGCCCTTGTCGATCATCTCCTGCAGCTTCATGCCGCCGGCCACACCGGCCAGGTAGCGGCCCTCGTAGATGTTGGCGAAGGCGTTATGTACGTTCTCCAGATCGGAGAAGGAGGAGCCCAGGTTGGTGCAGGCGATGAACTCGATCTCGGGGTAATCGGGGGCTACCTTGAGCATGTAGTCCTCAAAGCCGAAGGAGTTGTTGATGATGAGGTCGCAGCCCTCCTCGGCCAGCTCAATGTTGGCGTCTTCACAGGTGGAGTCCTCGCCGATGTTGTACTTGACGACCCACTCCACGTTGATGCCCTCGGCCTTCAGGGCCTCGGTGGCAGCTTCTTTGCCGCGGATGAAGTTGAAGGTATAGCCCTGGTCGTTCTCGTCGCCGATGCAGATGAGGCCGACCTTGATGGTTTTGCCCTCGGGGGAGCCGGACGGAGCGGTGGAGTCAGAAGGAGCGGTGGAGCCAGACGGGGCGGCGGAGCCCTTGTCTCCGGCTGTGCCGCCGCAGGCGGCCAGCGCGAATACCATGGCGGCGCTCAAGAGCAGTGCAAGCAATTTTTTCTTCATTTCTGTTCCTCCTAAAAATAGATTATGAGGTATCTATCAACTCGGCTCTCGCCGGGTATGACCGGAGGCTGCCCTGCTCTAAAAGAAAAGGAGAGCTCTCATATCTGTGGAACGCACAAATAGAGACAAACTCTCCCGCCTTTTTACCGGTCTGCGCAGATATTCCACGCTCCGGTCCACTCATCCCGAAAGGCCGAGATCAGCCATCGGGGCTGATCGGTTGACTTCCGACTGTGGCAGCAGGTTGGTCCATTGTCAAGGTTCAGTTGCCTAGCAAAACTCTACGCCGTCTTCAACACTCATGCTTTTGATCCTGGCTAAGCTCTCCAGCCGGACGCCCATACCGCGGATAAGGTCGCCGCCGGGCTGGAAGGATTTCTCCACGCAGATGCCCGCACCCGCTAGAGTGGCCCCGGCGTCCTGCACCAGCTTGATGAGGCCCTGAAGGGCACTTCCGTTGGCGAGGAAGTCGTCGATAATGAGCACCCGGTCGCTGGGGAGGAGAAACTCCTTGGAGACGATGATATCGTACACCTTCCCGTGGGTGAAGGACTCCACCTTGGAGGTGTACACGTCCCCGGCAATGTTCTTGGTCTTGTTCTTCTTGGCGAAAATAACGGGCACGCCGAAAAACTGTGCAGTCAGGCAGGCGATACCGATGCCCGACGCCTCAATGGTCAAGATTTTAGTAACCTGCTCCGCTGCAAACAGGCGGTGGAACTCCTTGCCGATTTCGCAGAAGAGGCTGATGTCCATCTGGTGGTTCAGAAAGCTGTCCACCTTCAAAACTCCGCCCTCTCTGATCTTTCCATCCTTGCGGATGCGCTGCTCCAGTAGCTCCATATCCCGCTCTCCTTGCGTCTATGTACTATGTAAAGAACCGGCCCGTCCTCTTCTTCATAAAAAGACATTTGGCCTACTTTACATTGTACCGTAAAACAGAGCGTCCTGCAAGTGGAAAGGCTGCCTATTTCCGTGCCTTTATTATAGCAGACT
>DATMXU010000104.1:0-4160 GCA_035562355.1 Pseudoflavonifractor sp. | reverse complement strand
GTAGATAAGGGGTATAGGATCGGGGGGATCTAATTGGCAGGCAGTAGCGGTAGAAGTAAGGGCGGGAAGGGACAGCTTACATACACCGGGGATGAGCTGGAGGTTCTGTGCGGCCGGTATTTTGACCACTGTGACGAGGCCGGGAGAAAGTATACAAAGCCCGGGCTGGTGCTGCATTTGGGCCTTCCGGAGGAGACCTTTGACGCCTGGCTGAGGGACGAGGACGGCAAGTATACCGAACACTCCGGCGTGCTGAAAAGGGCGATGATTCGGATGCGGGACGACCTGGAGCAGAGGAACGACACCATGAGCCTGTTCCGGCTCAAGCAGCCGTGTTACAGCAGGTACTTGGACAGGCCGGCGGAGGACGGCGGCCAGGGCCTTCAGGTATCGGTCAGCTTCGGGAAGAGCGACGGGAAGGCGGCCGCTGCGTATGGGAAATGAGCCGGGATGCAGTGCCCCGCCGGGTCCGCCGGGCGGGGCGGCAAAAAGGGGGCATGAGGCATTGAATGCAAAAAAAACGGTGATGCAGGACGGCTACGGCCTGTGTCCGGAGCACTGGAACAAGCTCTTCCGGGTGGACAAGGACGGCAGGATATGGGTCTGGTGCAAGAAGTGTAAAACAGAACACGAAGTAAAGACCAGGGAGCCTTAGAGCCGGTCAGTGCGGGAAAACCGCGCTGGTCGGCTCTTTTTTGCACCCCGGCGCGGCGGGTCCGCCGGGGTGAGGGCGGGCGACGAGACGCAGCGGAATGGAGTTTGGGAGGACGAGATGGCGCAGAGAGGCAGGCCGCGCAAGGCGGTCAAGGGTGAGATCGCACTGGATCTTGGCGTACCCAACGAAAAGCAGGCCCAGTTTTTGACCTCCACGGCGCGGTACACGGCCTACGGCGGCGCCCGGGGCGGCGGCAAGAGCTGGGCGGTGCGGGTAAAGGGCGCGGCGGGCGCGCTGTACTATCCGGGCATCAAGATACTGATGCTGCGGCGCACCTACCCGGAGCTGGAGAACACCATCATCCAGCCCCTTGTGGCGCTTTTGAGCACCGCCGCCGTCGGGGGGAGACCGGCGGGGGACAAGCTTTTTACCTACAACGTCACCCTGCGCAGCCTGTTCTTTGCCAACGGGTCCATCATCAAGTTCGGGCATTTACAGAGCGCCAATGCCATCACGGAGTATCAGGGCCAGGAGTACGACTGGATTTTCCTGGACGAGGCAACCCACTTCACCGAATGGGAGTTTCGCACCCTGGCGGCCACCCTGCGCGGCGTGAACCGCATCCCCAAGCGGATGTATTTGACCTGCAATCCCGGCGGGGTGGGGCATCTGTGGGTGAAACGGCTCTTCGTTGCGCGGGAGTACCTGGCGGAGGAGGACCCGAAGGACTACGTGTTCATCCCGGCCACGGTGGAGGACAACAAGGCCCTCATGGAGCACTCGCCGGACTACCTGAGGATGCTGGACCTGCTGCCCGACGACATCCGGGCGGCCCACCGATACGGCGACTGGGACGCCATGGCGGGGCAGTTCTTCGCCGAGTTCAAGCGGGAGACCCACGTGGTCAAGCCCTTCGTGGTGCCGCGGGAGTGGGTGCGGTACAGGGCCATCGACTACGGCCTCGATATGTTCGCCTGCCTGTGGGTGGCGGTGGATTTCGGCGGGCGGGCGTGGGTGTACCGGGAGGTACAGCAGCCGGGACTCATCGTCTCGGCCGCCGCGGCGCTCATGCGCAGCCTGACCCTGCCGGACGAGAGCATTGCCTATACCATCGCGCCGCCCGACCTGTGGAGCACACAGAAGGACACGGGGCGGACCATGGCGGAGGTATTCACGGCGGGCGGCGTGGGGCTGGTAAAGGCGAGCAACAGCCGGGTGCAGGGCTGGCTCACCCTGAAGGAGTACTTAAAGCCCATGCGGGACGGGCGGCCGGGGCTGCTGGTGAGCGAAGAGTGCGCGGGCCTCATCCGCAACCTGCCCGCGCTCCAGCACAGCGACAGGAACCCCTCGGACTGCGCCACGGAGCCCCATAATATCACCCACATCTGCGACGCGCTGCGGTACTTCGTGCAGTTTCGCACGCTGGGGGCGGTCAGACAGGAGGCGAACGGCGACATGGAGGACGGGGAGAACTATGAGAACAGCATGACCGGCGGAGAGGTGGACGAGAGCTATTTGCGGGTGTAGAAGCGCCGAGCGCCAGGGCGCACGGAACAAAGACGCCGGGTGGGCGAGAGGTGAAAGGGGGAAACGGCATGTTCAGAGAGCTTGACGCGGAGAGCTGGAATACAAAAGGCTTTACGGGTTCGCTGCTTGAAAAGGTGCGGAAGGAGCTGGGGGAGCATGGCGCGGAAAAGCCGAAGGCAGTCCTTCTTCCGGTGGTAAAGCAGGACAGACCGGGCGGGGCGGAGAGGACGGCGCAGCCGCCGAGGACAGGGACCCTGCCCTCCCGGTCGCAGGAGCCGGTCATGCTGCCGCTGGCCAGGGAGACAGAGCGGGAGCGCGGCGGGGTTTTTGGCGGCAGCCGGGCCGGCGGCGCGCCGCAGCAGGAGAAGGAACCCGTCATGCTGCCCCTGGCGGGCAGGGCGGACGCGGAGGGTGAGACCTTTGGGACCTCCTATGACGTGCAGGCGAAACTAGACAAGCTGCGCACGAGTGCCGCGGCGTTTCGTACCGCCCAATCGGATTTCCTGACCATCGGGGGCGACCCGGGGACCGACGCCCAACTGGAGCGCACAGAGCGGGAGATTGCGGCACTGACGCCGATCTATGAGCAGAAAAAGAAACAGGAGGCTGAGCGGAGCGACGCGGAGAAGTGGGTGCGGTGGAATGCGCTGGCGTCTCTTAATCGCCCGCTCACAGAGGGAGAAAAGGCAGAGGCTAAGGACGCTATGAGGGAGATGGGGCATGTTTTGAGGAGAATTCCGTCCTCTCAGGAAGAACGGGAAAAGCGGGGTTCTTATGAGCAGCTTTATGGGGTTCTGCACAACAAGACCAGCTTGGGGGCGGCTATTGCCGCTGGATTCATTACGGCGATCCCGTATGCAAAAACCGCGTTGGAAAAGTCAGATGAATGGTTGGCCGAATACGCGACGGAATCGGAGGAGAAGTACCCGGAGTTGAGTATAAAGGACCCGACGCTGAAGAAGACGATGGCGGTGAAGGGATCTATTGCGGCCTCATTTCAGGACGCGAAAGACACAAGCCCGATCGGGTACGCGGGGGGACAGGTTGTCAGCAATGTAATGCAGATGTATGGGTTAGGGAAGTTATTCGGCGCGGCGGTAAAGGGTGCACCCCTGCTCTCAGAACTACCCATGGCCATACAGGGTGCTCTTGCCACGGGCGGCGTCACAGGGACGATGGGAGCGCTCCACGAGGCAGAGGAGGGTGGGAGTGCTGGTGATGTGGCAAAGAGTTTCGGCGTGAATGCGCTTGCGGGCGGCGCGGGCAGCCTTGCGTCTGCCGGTGTCGGCGCGCTTGGAACCAAGGCGCTGTTTGGCTTGGGCGTTCAGAACCCCGTGCCCGCCGTCATCCTGAGGGACGGACTGGCCGGCGCGGCGTTTTCCGCCGGAAGTATGGGCACGCGGTACGCGCTGGATGAAAACTACCGCCCCACCTCGGAGGAGGCGGCAAAGGACGTGGCGGTTGGGTTCTTCTTCGGGGCCGTCACGTCACTGCTGAAAAGCGCAAATATGACCGGCGAAGCCAAAGCTCGAATGAGCGAGACTGTGGAGCAGATGAAGCGGGACTATGGTACGATTTTGGCTGACAGCGGGGGAAGTGTGACGTTTGACGCGCTGGACGATCTGGCGGCGAAGAGCGCGGAAGTGCGCAATACCCTGAGAACGACCCAATTTGTGGGCCAACAGGATACGGTAAACGGCGTGATGGAGTTTTTGGACACGCTGGACGACGCGGTGGCGCAGGCAAGGGCTGGTATGGGTACGGGTATGACCGGTTGGAGCGGCGGTATGCGGGGCCTGCAGCCCGGCGGGGCACAGGAGCTGCTTGGACTGCCGGATGCCACGCTTGCTCCCGGCGGTAGAATGGGGGGAATGCCCATGTTGCCCGGCCCAGTGGCGGTGAAGGACGCAGAGGACCAAGCGATTGAGGAAGGCTGGGCCGATGAGAAACAGCCCGATGCGAAGAGTGAAGAGGATAT
>DATMXU010000103.1:0-10804 GCA_035562355.1 Pseudoflavonifractor sp. | reverse complement strand
ACGCCATTTACGCCGGGGCGGGCAGGCTCCTGGAGGGGCGGCCCCTGGTCGTCCGTACTCTGGACGCGGGGGGAGATAAGCCTGTCCCCTGCCTCCATATGGACCCCGAGCCCAACCCGTTCATGGGCTGCCGGGCGATTCGCTACTGCCTTGGGCATCCCGAGGTATTCAAGTCGCAGCTTGCCGCCATCCTGCGCGCGGCGGCGGACGCCGATATCCGCGTCATGTTCCCCATGATCGCCACCATAGAGGAACTGCGCCAGGCCAAGGGTCTGGTGGAACAGGTGAAGGATGAGCTGCGCGCGGCGGGGCAGGCCTTCCGGGAGGATATCCCCATCGGGATGATGGTGGAGATCCCCTCCGCCGCAATCATGGCGGACCAGTTTATCCGCGAGGTGGATTTCTTCTCCATCGGCACCAACGATCTTTTGCAGTACCTCTGCTCGGCAGACCGGGGGAATCCTCAGACCGCCTATCTCAACGACCCCTGCGAACCGGCGCTGCTGCGCATGGTAAACGAGGTCACCCGCCAGGCAAATCGGGCGGGAAAGGAAGTCTCCATCTGCGGGCAGACGGCGCAGGACCCGCTGCTGATTCCCCTCTGGCTGGCAATGGGCGTAGATAAGCTCAGCGTGAGCGCCGTCAACGTGCTGGCCCTGCGGCAGCAGATTGCCGGAGTCGACTGCGGCGCATGGCGGCAGCGGCTCGAACAGATCCTGGCCCTTCCGGGCGCGGCGGAGGTCCGCGCCTGCCTGGGCCACTTCAATCAATAAAGACAGCGCAAGGGAGGGGCTGGGCACCCCACCCCAAAGCTGTTTTTATACACAAGGCCTGTGGTAGTGCACAAGGTATTTGTGGTAAAGAAGGTCGATCTATGGAAATCGCGAGTGTACAGGTAAAAAACAAGATGGGACTGCACGCCAGACCCATCGCCAAGCTGGTGAAGGTATCTGAGTCCATAAGCTCCGTCGTGAAACTGCGCAGCCCACGGGCCACGGCGAACATCTCCAATATCTATGAGCTGATGGCGCTGGGGCTGGAATGTGGGGACCAGGTGGACGTTCTCGCCGAGGGTGACGACGCCGCCGGCGACCTCGCCATGATCAAGGAGCTCTTTGAAACCAGCTTTGGAGAGGAGTAGCGCTGAAATGAAGAAAAGGGGAGGAGAACCATGGATATTAATGTTGTGGCTTTCTCGCTGATCGCAGAGGCGGGAAATGCAAAGAGCCTGGCCATTCAGGCCATTCGCCATGCGCTGGACAGGGACTTTGACCAGGCTGCCGCCGCGGTGGACGAGTGCGAGCAGTCTCTGGTTTCCGCCCATGACGTCCAGACCGACATGCTCCGCCAGGAGATGTCCGGTCAGCCGGTGGAAGTGAATCTGATGATGGTCCACGCACAGGACCACTTGAACGGCGCCCTGCTGCTCAAGGACCTGTCGAAACTCCTGCTGGAGATGAGCCATCAAATCGCTGCGCTGGAAGGAGCGAGAGAGCAATGACAAAAATTCTTCTTGTCTGTTCCGAGGGGATGTCCACCAGTATGCTGGTGCAAAAAATGCGGGAGGCCGCCGCCCAGCGGGGGCTGGAGGCCGATATCAACGCAGTGGCCGAAGTGGCCCTCAAAAACCATATCGCGGGTACCCACGTCCTCCTTTTGGGGCCTCAGGTCCGCTATCTCCTGGATCGGCTGACGGAGGAATACGGCCCTGCCGGCATCCATGTCGCCGTGATCGACATGGTGGATTACGGCCGCATGAACGGCGCGAAGGTACTTGACAAATCCCTTGCTTTGCTAAACGGTTAAATATCACGGTCTAATTTTATTTCAGTTATTATAAGAGAGGAATGAGTGTGTTGAAAAAATTAGGTGCCCGAACCTTGGGAGACAAATTTTTTAATGTTGCCACCAAAATTGCGAATCAACGCCATCTGCTCTCCCTGCGCGACGGTCTTGTTCTGGCCATGCCGCTGCTGATCGTCGGCTCCCTGTTCATCATCATCGGCGAGTTCCCTATCGACGCATATCAGAGCTTTATGGCTGGAATCTTTGGCGAGGGCTGGAATGAGTTTGTCTGGAACGACGTGGCCCCCGCCACCATGAACCTTATTTCCCTGATCGCCACCTTCGGCATTGCCAAGTCCCTGGTGGACAGCTACTCCGTGGACGGTATGCCGGCCGGCGTCATCGCTCTGGCCTCCTTCTTCATGGTCAACTCCATGGATGTGGAGACCGGCTCCTGGAGCACCGACCTGTTCGGAACCTCCAACCTGTTCGTGGGTATGCTGATCGCCCTCCTGGCCGGTGAGCTCTACCGCATCATCGTCCAGAAAAAGCTGGTCATCAAGCTGCCCGGCTCGGTCCCTCCCTCAGTTTCCCGCGCATTTACCTCGCTGGTCCCTGCCATCGTCATCCTGGTGCTGTCCCTCGTAGTCAAGTTCTTGTTCCGGATGACCCCCTTTGGCGACCTGTCCGGCTTTATCACCGCCATGGTCTCCGCCCCCCTCACCTTTGCGGGCACCTCTTACCCCGGCGCGGCCCTGGCCGTCCTGATGGAGCAGCTTTTGTGGTCCC
Source organism: Pseudoflavonifractor sp. (assembly GCA_035562355.1). GTDB lineage: Bacteria > Bacillota > Clostridia > Oscillospirales > Oscillospiraceae > Pseudoflavonifractor. The sequence goes on along the minus strand of DATMXU010000103.1, from coordinate 8,230 downwards.
TCGGTATCCACGGCTCCTCCATCGTCACCTCGGTCATGGAGCCTATCTGGCTCAACGCTAACCTGGAAAACCTCGCTGCCTTCCAGGCCGGCACGGCCCTGCCCCACATCATCACCCAGACCTTCGTGGAAAATCTCCTGTGGATCGGCGGCTCCGGCACCACCCTGCCCGTCGTCGTCTATATGCTGATCTTCGCCAAGTCCAAGACCCTCCAGCAGGTGGGCCGTCTGAGCATCGGCCCCGGTCTCTTCAACATCAACGAGCCTGTGGTCTTCGGTCTGCCCATCGTTATGAACCCCTTCCTGATGATTCCCTTCATCCTGTCCCCGCTGGTGGTGCTGACCGTGTCCTATTTCGGCATGTTTTTAAACATTTTCCCGCGCATGGCGGGCCTCACCATCCCGTGGACCACTCCCTACCTCATCAGCGGCTATCTGGCCACCGGTGGACATATCGGCGGGATCATCCTGCAGCTTTTGAACTTTGTGGTGGCGTTCCTGATCTGGTTCCCCTTCATCCGCAGCTGGGATAAGCGCAACGTGCTCATGGAGTCCCAGGAGGCTGCCGGCACTGCCGCTTAAAGCCCAATAAGAGGAAAGGAGCCCGTACATATGGACTTTTTGCGTCGGGTTTTTACCCGGGAACGGATCGTGCGTATTCTGGCCGGTCTCGCGGATCTCGGTCTCTACATCGTCCTTCTGGCCCTGTGCGGGCTCCTGACCGGCCGCCCTGATTTTCGGAGCGTCGGGGACTCCTTCCGCGCGGTCTCGGCCTTTACCGGTCCGCGCTCCGAGCTGCAGGAGCTGGCCCTGGAGAGCGCGTTCCTGTTTCAGCGCGCCTTCGCCTTCAGCCTCATAGTACTGTTCGTCTATGAGTTTTTCAGCACCCTGCTCTTGGGCGGCAGGACCCCCGGAAAGCTCCTGATGGGGCTGCGCATCGTCCCCTTGAGCCACTCGGAAAACCGCCTGCTGACCGCATGGAAACTGGCGGCGCGCAGCGGTCTGAAGTGCCTGTCGCTCTATCTCTTCCAGGGCTTTCCCTTCCTGATCAGCATCCTGTATCTCTTCGCGGATGGAGAAAACCGCACCGGGCACGACCGGGCCGCCCGCCTGCGCGTGATCCGTACAAAGCCGGCCCTGGAGGGCCGCGTGGCAAGGGGTGGAGCACAGTGACAAAACCTGTCCTGATCGGGATCGACGGCGGAGGGACCAAGACGCGGGTCCTGGCCCGCCGGGCTGGTGAGTCCCAGTTCCTCCTGGACCGGGTCTATCCGGAGACCAACTATCAGAGCATCGGCATAGCGGCGGTGGCCGACGTTTTCGTCCGCATTCTGGAGGACCTGCGCCCCCTCCTGCCCGCGGATCCGGCGCAGTCCGCGCTGGCCATGGGGATGGCGGGCATCGACCGCGAAAGCGACGCGGAGCTCTATCGCTCCATGCTGCGTGATCTGGGATATGGGGGCTCCGTCCAAGCCTGCAACGATGCCAGCACCGCCCTGTTCGGCGCTCATGGCGGCGCCTGCGGCGCCATTTTGATTTGCGGCACCGGTTCCATCGCCGCCGGGAGGACCACCTCCGGTGAGGAGATCCGCTCGGGCGGCTGGGGCGCGCTGGCCGGGGACGAGGGCAGCGGCTACCGTCTCGGCATCGAGGGCATCGCTGCCGTCTTTCGCGCCTATGACGGCAGCGGCCCCCAGACCGCTCTGACCGAAATGCTTCTTGCGCTGTACGGCAAAGCGCAGGTCCCCGACCTGCTGGACGTGCTCACAGGGGAGCAGGGACTGCCCGTCCGGGCCATCGCCTCCGCCGCCCGGCCTGTGCTGGAGCTTATGGAGCACGACGCGGTCTCCCGCGAAATCGTGGAGGGACAGGTCCGGGCGCTGGTGCGCATGGTGGGAGGCCTTGCCTCCCGGATGGGACGGGCGGACTTCCCCCTCTCGCTGATGGGCGGACTTTTGGAGCATGTGCCCCGGTACGCCTCCCTCTTGCGCGAAATACTCGGCGTCAACTACCCTGAAATCGTCATCGCCCCTCCCGCCGGCTGTGCCGCAGAGGGAGCTCTCCTGCTGGCGGAGCAGCTGTGCGCGGGAGAATAGAAAGAAGGCAATCTTATGAAAGACCGTTTGAAATTAGCCGTCATCGGCGGTGGCAGCAGCTACACGCCCGAGCTGATCGAGGGCATTTTACAGCGCGCGGACCATCTGCCCGTGGCGGAGCTCTGGCTCGTGGATATCCCCGAGGGGGAGCAGAAACTGGAGATCATCGCGGACCTTGCCCGCCGTATGGCGGAGGCCGCCCATGTGCCTCTGGAGGTCCACGCCACGCTGGACCGCGCCGCCGCTCTCCGGGACGCCGACTTTGTGGTGAGCCAGTTCCGAGTGGGCGGCCTGGACGCCAGAGCTAAGGACGAGAGCATCCCGCTCAAGTATGGCATCATCGGGCAGGAGACCACGGGGCCGGGCGGTTTCTGCAACGCCATGCGGACCATCCCCGTACTGATGGATATCTGCCGTGAGATAGAGGAGCTGGCCCCCCACGCCTGGCTCATCAACTTTACCAACCCCTCCGGCATCAACGCCGAGGCCATTCTCAACCATACCAAGGTGCGCTCCATGGGGTTGTGCAACGTCCCCATCTGTATGAAACGGGACATCGCCAAGCTGCTGGAGGTGGCTCCCGAGCGGATCGACGCCGATTTCCTGGGGCTCAACCACATGAGCTATATCCCCGCGGTCTATCTGGACGGCGAGGATATCCTCCCCCGCCTGATGGAGCTCTACCGCAGCGGGAAGGATGGTCCGCTGTACCAGAAACTGGAGGCCATTTCCGATATCGTGTGGGACGCCGACTTCCTCTCCGCCCTGGGCATGCTGACGAGCCCCTATCACCGCTACTACTACGCCAACGCCAAAATGCTGGCCGAGGAGCAGCGCGATATGGCCGAGAAGGGTTCCCGCGCCCGGCAGGTGCAGAAGATCGAGGAGGAGCTCTTCGCCGTCTATGCCGACCAGCAGCTCCATGAGAAACCGAAACAGCTGGAGCAGCGGGGCGGCGCCTACTACTCCGAGGCCGCCGTCTCTCTCATCGACGCCATCTACTGCGACCGGATGGAGGTCCATACCGTCAACGTCAAAAACCAAGGGGCTATCGCCGACCTCGACTACGATGCCGTCATTGAGACCAACGCCCTCATCGGCCGCCGGGGCGCGGTGCCCCTGGTGCTCGGGAAAATGCCTACCCAGGTGGCGGGCCTCATCAGCGAGGTAAAGGCGTATGAACAGCTCACCGCGAAGGCGGCGGTGGAGCGGAGCTATTCCGGCGCGCTGAAGGCCCTTCTGGCGAACCCCTTCGTGAACGACTATCAGACCGCCAAGGCCATGCTGGATGAGATGATCGAGGCACACCACCCCTACTTAGGCGACCTGCACGACTGATACTTGAGAGGAGGCCGGGCCCATGGGCGCGCTGGGCGTGAGCATCTACCCCGAATTTACGGACGGCCCCGAGTTGGAGAGGTACGTCCGCGCCGCATCCTCCCTGGGCTTTACCAGGGTGTTCACCTCCCTGCTGCTGGACCGGCTCCATTTTCAGGGGAGCCGCAGCTTTCTCACCCCCGAATTCGCCGCGGCATGGCGGATGTGCGCAGACCTCGGGATGCGCCTCACCGCCGATGTGGACGAGGTGGTATTCGCCCAGCTCGGGTGTACGCCGGACGACCTCTCCCCGCTTGCCGCGCTTGGCATCGCCGCTCTGCGGGTGGACAGCGGCCTGAGCGGCGGGGAGCTGGCCCAGCTGACGTGCAACCGCTCCGGCGTCCTCATCGAGCTGAACGCATCCGAACTCATAGTGCCCGGCCTGAAAGACGGCAGTCTGGAGCGGGCCCTCCGCTGTATCCGCGCCCAGGGGGACCTGTCCCAGACGGTCGCCTGTTTCAACTTCTATCCGAGGAGCAATACCGGCCTCTCGACGGAGGATATGGCGGATACCATCGCCATGTGCAAATCCTACGGCGTGGAGGTCAGCGCCTTTGCCGCCTCGCAGACCGGCCTGTCCCGCCTGCACGCGCCGAGCTGCGGCGTCTGCACGGTGGAGCGGCACCGGGGACTCTCCCCCGAATACGCTATGGCTGAGCTCTTCGCTATGGGTGTGGACTGCGTGCTTTTGGGAGACGTCTCGGCCACCCCACGGGAGCTTGCGGCTATGGCCCGCCTGAACGCGGCGCCGGAGCTGGAGCTGCCCGTGGTCTACCATACCTGGGTACCCAAATCGCTCAGGAAGAAACTCGCCGCCACCCCCCTTCTCAGCCGCCGGGACCAGCCGGAGACGGTCATCCGCGCCACCGATACCCGGGGCATTCCGCTGGAACCCTTCTGCTGCGCCGTCCGGGCAGCCTACTCCCTGACGATGGACAACCGCCGGGGACTCCAATACATGGGCGAGGTGCAGATCCCGCTCCAGGACCTGGGCGCCGACCCGGCGGTCAACGTTCTGGGCTACATCCACGAGGACGCCAGAGGTATGGTCCGGTTCCTGCGCTATGGCGGAACCCCCTTCCGCCTGGTGGACTATAACAACATGAAATAGGAGGCAGCGCTATGCTCATCATCAGTTCCCCGCTGAAGGCGGATCAGGTCAAAGAGGTGCTGGACGGCTACGACAAGGACGGCGTGACCATCCGTTTCCTGCGGAAGGAGGGCATGCGCCTGTGCTTTGAGATGACCGGACGCCGGGGCTACGACGCCACCGACCTTGCCAAGGCCATCATCCGCAGCCATGAGTTTGGCAACGCCCTTTATTTCAGCGCCATGTGGCAGGACTGACGCCTATGGAGATCATCATTCTGGCCGCGGGAAACGCCGCTAAATTCTTTCCCTATGACGCCACGGTCCCCAAGACGCTGCGCAAGGCGGCGGGAAAACCGCTCCTGCTCTGGAACGTCCAGGCGCTGCGGAGCATGACCGACGCGCCCATCCGCGTGATGGCGCGCCCCCGGGACGCGGGGGCGATCCGCGCCGCGCTGGACGGCTGGGGTGAAGTGAGCGTCTGTCCCGTGGAGACGGCTGGAACGGCGGAGACGCTGCTTTTGGGCATGAGTGAGGACGAGGGGGCGGAGTACCTTGTGCTCTACGGCGACACTGTGATGGACCCCCACGACCTGCGCGCCCTTCTGGAGCGGCCGAGCCCCACCGCCTTGGTTTACCCCCTGCGCGAGAGCGCCAGAAACCACATCGCCTGCGCGCTGGAGGACGGCGCGCTGGGCCGTATCGGCGCCCATGACCGGGGAAACGCCATGACCCATTTCTTTGCCGCCTTTCGATTGAACGGCGGCTTTCGCCGCGCGCTGGAGCGCACGCCCAGCTACTTCCCACAGGTCAAGGTCGGAGTATCCGTCCCCTGTGAGCCCTATCTGGAGGCCGCGCTGCTCGGATGCGGCCCTATCTGGGCGCTGGAGGGAACGGGCTGGTGCTTTGACGTTGACAAGCCCTGGCATCTGCTGGAGGCCAACGCTTTCCTTGTCGCCCTGCGCTGCGGGGCGCTCCGGGAAAATTTACTCTCCCCCGGCAGCCGCATGGACGCCACGGCGCAGGTGGACGGCTATGTCTCCCTGGGGCGCGGCAGTGTCCTGGGGAAAAATGTGCGCGTCTATGGCAGTCTGGTGGTGGGAGAGGACACGGTCATCGACAACGGGGCCGTCTTCATGGGCAACTGTGTGGTGGGAGACCGCTGCACCGTGCGCAACTACTGCCAGATCTACGACGGCTGCGCCATTGGCGACGACTGCATTGTGGACCACTGCGCCGAGCTGCTGGGCGGTATGCTGATGGACAAGGTATACCTCTACCACTACGGAGAATTTTACGGCTGTATCGGAAGTTATTCCGACCTGGGCGCCGGGACGACCTGTGGCACCCTGCGCTTTGACGACCGCGACGCGCCCCAGCGGGTAAACGGCCGCCGCGAGCCGGGGGAACACCCCTTTTTCAGCGCCACATATCTGGGCGACTATGTGCGCACAGGAGTGCATACCGTCTTTATGCCCGGCGCAAAGGTGGGTTCCGGCAGCGTGATCGGCCCGGGCGTCATTGTGGAACACGAGGTCCCCCACGGCGTCAGGCTCTCCCTGCGCCAGACGCTGGAGCAGGGCAGCTGGGGACCGGAACAGTACGGCTGGTGAGAGGAGAAATCAGAAAATGGACGACTTGTTTTTTCACAAGACGGTTGAGCTTTTGGCGCGGCTCCATGAGACCCAGGAGCCCGTCCTGCGGCAGGCAGCGGAGCTGATCTATGAGCGTATTTCCCAGGGAGGGCGGTTTTACGCCACGGGCACGGGACACTCCCACATGATGGCCGAGGAGCTCTACGCCAGGGCGGGCGGCCTCGCCTTTGTCCGGATGATCGCCCCGCCTGAGTTCACGCTGGACGCCCACCCCATGAAGAGCACGCTGGTGGAGCGCATCCCCCAGTACGCCCAGGTGGTGCTGACCCAGTACCCCGTACACCCGGGCGACGTGCTGCTGATCGCCTCCAACTCCGGCCGGAACGGCCTGGTGGTGGAGCTGGCGCTCCAGGCTCAGGCGCGCGGGGCGGCGGTGATTGCCCTCACCTCCCTCCGCCACAGCGCGGGATGCGCCTCCCGCCATCCCAGCGGAAAGCTGCTGAAGGACGTGGCGGAGCTGGTCATCGACAACTGCGCAGAGGCGGGCGACGCCGCCACCCCCCTCGGGGACAGCGGCATCACCATGGGCGCGACCTCCACCATCGCGGGGGCCTATCTCATGGAGCGCCTCGCCATGTTGGTGGCGCAAAAATATTTGGATAACGGCCAGGTCCCTCCCGTCCTGCGCAGCAGCAATCTGGACGGCTCGGACGAGCGCAACCGGGCCCTTTTTTCCCAATATTATCAGCTCGACCTCACCTAGCGCAAAACTCTGCCCAGACAAGACCACACCAGACTGCAGGCACGAAACGGGAAGAATGGCGGAAATAGATCAACGGTAAAATATAACATAGGACAGGGCGCCGCTCAATGAGAGAGGCGCCCTGTCCTTCGTTTTATGTCGACGTCACATCGCCTTAGCAACCGGTCAACGGCATATTGATTTCTCTGGAATCTATGCTAAACTTATAGTTAGCCACTCCTAACCCATTCTCCCATCCATTATTTATGAAGAAGGTGCATGATGCGAATCGTCTATGACAGCCGGACCGGGCTGGGCAAAAAATTTGCCGAAAAGCTATTCCACCCCTTGCAGCCCATCTCCGAACCAATTCACGAGCCCTGCATTTTGATTACCAGAAACACAGGGCTCGGCCAGATCCCCAAGTCCACCCAGACCTTTTTGCGGCAATACGGAACGCTGGTCAGGGGCGTCGTGGTCAACGGCGACAGACGCTTCGGCAGGTTCTACTGCGCGGCGGGGACGAAGATAGAGGGGCTCTACCGGATTCCCGTGATACGGAACATAGAGGGCGAAGGGACGGATGAGGACGTGCGGGCCGTGGCCGGTTCGATGCAAAAGCTGCAATCCGCGGGGGGCGATGCGTAATGGACTGGACGCTGGTATCTTTGATTGCGGGCTTGATCAGCGGGATCTGCTGGCTGGTGGGGGATATCTTCCTGGTGGGCTTTGACATCGAGGAGGAAAAGTATCGGGACTTCCTGCAAGGCATGGGGATCAAAAATAAGAAAATGGCCGTCCTGATGCTCTCCGGCCCCGTCTCCCGCCTGCGTTTCGGCGCTTTGATCGCCAACTTTTCAATTCCTTTTATGTTATTTTCTATCTTTTCGCTCTACTCCCTGGCTGGCTCCTCCCCTTCGGCCGCAATTGCTGCCGCCGGGCTGGGCGTGGGGTTCAGCCTGTCTCCGGTCGCGCACGTCGCCTTTTACTACGTGGGAACGCTGTGTAAGGGCCTCTTTGAGGATCATCGCCAAGGGCGGCCTGTGAGCAAATCAGGTGAACGGCTCTTCAACGAATATGTGCTGTTTATGGACATGACATGGTGGGCCGCCATTGGCGTCACAGCCTTCGGATGGCTTGTATATACCGTTCTAATCTTGCTGGGGAGGACCGCCTTTCCCCCCTGGTTCTGTCTGCTCACGCCCCTGGTCATCAGTCCCGTCGCCGGGCTGTTGACCTCACGGCTTAAAATCGGGCGGCCCTATTTGAACGGAGCCGGTTTCAACGTGGGACTTACCACGTTTTTCTTGGCCGCCCTCATTTGCTATCTGC
>DATMXU010000102.1:0-15716 GCA_035562355.1 Pseudoflavonifractor sp. | reverse complement strand
CCCCACGCCACCGACCACTGCCGCGCCGCCGCCCCCGCCCTGCGGGAGGTGGAGCCGGGGCATAAGGTGGCCTGCCATCTGGTGTGAACGCGCGATACCGGACGGGAGGTTCCCGTCCGGTATTTGCTTTGCCCCCGACGGGGGGACACATAACACGGATTTTACATACCTTATTCATTCCGATATTCAATATCGTTTGTCTGTAAATAAATTGTAAAGTCCGTGTTCAAGGGGTTTTCCACATTGTCCACAGGCTTTTCCACATGGGTTATGTAAACGGTGGAAAGTTTGATATGCAGAAATAGTTGACATAAAATTTTGTCAAGAGAAAAAGCGCGGGCAAAACGACAAAAATGCCGGCCGCCCGCTGCGCGCCGGTTTTGGTGGAGTGACAGAGGGGGACGGCGGGCGAGGGCAAAAAATTGGAATGATTGTGTATTGCGTGCGGGGTCCCGATACCGTATAATTACGTCCAACATGTCGAAGCTACGGCATGAAATTGAGGTAAAAAAGGAGATCGAGAGATGAAAAAAACAGTCACTCTGGCGCTGGCCCTCGCGCTGCTGCTCACCACGGTGGGCTGCGGGAATAACGGAGGTGCCGCAACGCCCGGGGCGGCGGACCCATCCCTTGTGGATGCTAACAACACCCAAAAAACCGAGAACTACACCGACGAGATGAAGATTCCCTATGCCGTGGACCTCTCCCCCGAGGACGGGGCCGACTCGGTGGAGCGCCAGGGGGACCACCAGAGCTCCCCCTACTTTGCCCACCCCGACGTCTACAATCTGGAGAGCAGCGACACCCTCACCGTCCTGACCAACTTCAAGACCATCCAGCAGTCCTCCGAGTGGAGCTGCGGCGTGGCCGCCGCCCTCATGGTGCTGGAGTGGTACGGCAAGACGGGAGACTGGACCGAGGCGACGCTGGCGGACCTCCGCCACTCTCTGGACGGCACCGACATGGAGGGTTACCCCGGCACGACCCTCCTGCAGATGGCCGATATCTTCGACGGCGTGGGCGGCTTTACATATACCTCCACCCTGGACTATGAAAACCCCGCCGAGGAGGTCTGGATGGACACCATCCAGGGCTGGCTCGCCGAGGGCAAGCCCGTCCTGGTGGCCTGGAACGACTGGGGCGGTCACTGGCAGGTCATCATCGGGTACGACACCATGGGTACCGAGACCGAGCAGGACGACGTTTTCCTGGTGGCCGACCCCTACGATACCACCGACCACAACCAGGACGGCTACGGTGTCTACGGCGCGGAGCGGTTCATGTACAACTACACCATGTACAATAGCTTTACCGAGGCCGAGGGCGGCAACGCCACCCTCTTCCTGGTGGCGAGTCCTACAGTGTAAAATAAAAAAGGGCCGTGGGCGGAAGGGCGATTCCTTTCCGCCCACGGCCCTTTTTTATGCCCCGGCCATCTTCTTCCACAGGGGCCAGAGGCCCAGGGGCAGCCGCCATATTATGGAGGCCACTATCCTGTTATCGCGCATACTTCCGGGACGCACCGCACATTCTAAACATTGTGCGGTGGGGGCACCAGGAAAACGTCTGATGTTAGGGCAGAAACCGACGCCTAAGGAGGAGCGGGCAAGAAGGGAAAGAGACTATTGACAAACATTTAACAAGGGATTACCATTACACAGTAGTTTACTGAGGAGGAGAAAAGATGAAACTGAACAAGCATATCCTTGCAATGACCCTTTGCGCCGCGCTGCTGGTACCCCTGGCGGCCTGCGGCGACACCGCCCCCGCTGGCGGGAATGAGACCCGGACCGGTCAGGCCAACGGCTATGGCGGCGTGGTTACCGCCACCGTCACTGTCACCGGCGGGAAGGTCGCCGATGTCCAGCTTACCGGCCCCGACGAGACCCCCGCCCTGGGCGGCGCGGCACTGGAGCCTATGGCCGCCGCCATCAAGGAGAAGGGCGGCACCGACGGTGTGGATACCGTCTCCGGCGCCACTGTTACCAGCAAGGCCTGTATCGACGCCGTGAATAACGCCCTGGACCCTGAGAAGTTCCCGTATACCCCCAAGGAGGAAAAGCCGGTCGAGCCTCCCAAGGCCACCACAGCGTCCGACCTCTATCAGGGCTTTGGCGCCGTGTCCGTGGGCCGCGTGGGTCCCGGCAAGGACGACAAGGACGTACAGGTCTACAGCTACACCACCGCTCTGGTGAACGCCGTCTTCGACGGCGACGGCAAGATACTGGCTTTGAACATCGACGCCATGGAGACCGCCACCCCTAACTACGATGGCGATCATATGCCCCACTTCGCCGGGTTCCCCGGCATGGGCGGCTATCACTACGACGAGAACCACGACGGCAAGGTGGACGGCGTGAGCGCGGACACCGACGAGCAATTCCTCGCCGACCTTGCCGCCTGGCAGACCAAGCGTGAGCGGGGCGAGACCTATGCCCTGGGCTCCGGCACCTTCGCCACCGAGATGGACGCCTTCCAGCGCCTCTTCGTGGGCATGACCGTGTCCGAGGTGGAGGCGTGGTTCAATACCTACACCGACGTAAACGGACGCCCCCTCAAGGCTGAGAACAAGGACGAGAACGACCAGAAGAAGTACGACGCCCTGTCTGATGAGGACAAGGCCATGCTGGCCGACGTTGTGAGCAGCGCCACCATCTCTCTCAAGGACCCCCACGGCGACTTCGTCTCGGCCCTGAAGAAGGCCTATGACAACCGCGTCCCCGTCGCCACCCCGGCCAGCATCAAGGGCATCGGCCTGGGCGCCGCCTCCAACGGCCGCGTGGGCCCCGGCAAGGACGACAAGGACGTGCAGGTCTATAGCTACACCAGCGTGTACGCCAGCACCCTCTTCGACGCCGACGGCAAGATCGCCAGCATCATCATCGACGCGCTGGAGGTTGCCACCCCCAACTACGACGGGGAGGGCATGCCCCACTTCTCCGGTTATCCCGGCCAGACTCCCTATAACCTGGACGCCGACCACGACGGCAAGGTGGACGGCGTCGCCTCCAACACCGACGACACCTTCCTCACCGAGGTAGCCTCCTGGCAGACCAAGCGCGAGCGTGGCGACGGCTACGTCCTGGCCTCCGGCACCTTTGCCACCGAGGCGGACGCGTTTCAGAAACTCTTCGTGGGCATGACGGTGGACGAGGTCCAGGCCTGGTTTGACAAGTACACCGACGTGAACGGCCGCCCGCTCAAAGCCGAGAACAAGGACGAGAGCGACCAGAAGAAGTACGACGCCCTGTCCGATGAGGACAAGGCCATGCTGGCCGACGTGGTGAGCAGCGCCACCATCTCCCTCAAGGACGCCCACGGCGACATCCTGGCCGCCATCAAGAACAGCTTGACCTACAAGCAGGATGCGGACATCACCGTAAAATAAATACGGGGTCTAAGACAGCGGCGGGAGCGAGAGGCTCCCGCCGCTTTAGACTGTCAAAAAACGCCCAGGCCCAACATCTCGGAGGGAGGGAAAGTGTGAAAGGGAACCGTCAGGGTTCCCTTTCATGTGTAGGAAAACCACTTTTTGAAACTTCTTACGGTGTTTCAAAAAGTGTAGCAGCTTGTCAAAGAGGTCCCGTAGGACTTCTTTGACAGGCTGCAGCGGCAGGAGCGAGAGGCTCCCGCCGCTGGTTTTTTCGCGGAATACATGGTACAATATCACCCATGAAAACGAGGTGACCTCCATGACCGATACCATCGCCGCCGCCGCGACCCCCATGGGGCGCGGTGCCATCGGCATCCTGCGCCTGTCCGGGCCCGGCGCGGTCGCCGCCGCGAGCGCCGTCTTTACGCCCCAGAACGGGAAACCCCTGGCGGATTGCCCGCCCCGCAAGCTGGTCTACGGCACCCTCCGCGACAAGGACGGCAGGCCCATCGACCAGGCCCTGGCCACCTTCACCCCCGGCCCCCACAGCTACACCGGGGAGGACACGGCGGAGATACAGTGCCACGGCTCTCCCGTGGTTCTCTCCCTGGGACTCGAGGCCCTCTTTGCCCAGGGGGCGCGGCAGGCGCCGCCTGGGGAGTTCACCCGGCGGGCCTTCTTAAACGGCCGCCTGGACCTGACCCAGGCCGAGGCGGTGGCCGACCTCATCGACGCGGAGACCCCCTCGGCCGCCCGCTTGGCGGCCGGGCAGCTCTCCGGGGCGCTGGGCCGCCGGGCGGGGGAGATCTATGAGGGCCTCACCGACCTGATGGCCCACTTCTGCGCCGTGCTGGACTACCCGGACGAGGACATAGATCCATTTCGGGCCCAGACCATTGAGGATGCGCTGGACAAGGCCCGGCGGGACCTGAGGAGCCTCCTGGCCACCTACGACCGGGGGAGGAGGGCGGTGCGTGGGGTTCCCTGCGCCCTTGTGGGGCGGCCCAACGCGGGCAAGTCCTCTCTCCTCAACGCGCTGGTGGGGTACGAGCGGGCTATCGTCACGGCCCTCCCCGGCACCACCCGGGACACCATCGAGGAGAAGGCCGAGCTGGGGGGCGTCCTCCTCCGGCTCATCGACACCGCCGGCCTCCGTGAGACGGGGGACGAGGTGGAGCGCCTGGGGGTGGAGCGTAGCCGCGCCGCCATGGAGAGCGCTCAGCTCATCCTGATGCTGGTGGACGGTGCCGTGCCCTTTACGGAGGAGGACGCCGCCCTGCTTACCGAGGCCATGGAATACGCTCCCACGATTTTGGTGTTCACCAAGGCTGACCTGTGGCGGGGGAACAGGGGAATCTCTATCAAGGGGATAACGCCGCCCCCTGTGGTGGCCCTCAGCGCGAAGACAGGGGAGGGGATGGAGGACCTGGCCGCCGCGGTGGCGGCCCTCTTCCCCCTGGGCGCGCGGGAGGAGAGCGGCGAGCTCCTCACCAACGCCCGCCAGGCCGACGCCGCCAAACGAGCTCTGGAGGCGGTGGAGCGGGCCCGCGCGGGCCAGGCGCTGGGCATCACGCCCGACGCCGTCCTCACCGACGTGGAGTGCGCGCTCACCGCCCTGGGCGAGCTCACGGGCCGTACCGTGCGCGAGGACGTCACCGAGCGCATCTTTGAGCGTTTCTGCGTGGGGAAGTGAGAGGGCCGTTTCAAAGGAGAGGGGGGCTCTCATACCACGCCAGCGCGGCCCGCTCCAAGGCCTTAACGAAGGCGTCCTTCCCGTCACAGTAGCCCCCGATGTCCTCCGGGAACCGCGCGGCAAGCTCCGCCTTCAAGCGTCCATACTCCGCCGCCGCCGCGGGGTGGGCGCGCAGATAGTCCCGCACCGCCAGATGCCGGGCGATATCCGCCCGGCTGCGCAGACCGAAGATGTGCACGTGGTGGGTCCGCTCGTCGGCCCCCTTGCGGAGAAACCGCCGGCCCGGGATGCCAAATTCCCCCATGCACTCGTACCCCAGGGCCTCGAATTGGGGGGTGCAGGCATCCGCCAGCGCCACGTCGGTCACCACCGGCATAAGGTCGATGATGGGCTTGGCGGCAAGTCCCGGCACCGCCGTGCTCCCGATGTGGTGGATTGCCACCAGACTCTCTCCCAGAACGGCCCGTATTCGCACCGCCTCGGCCTCATACAGCCCCTCCCACGCCCCGTCGTGGGGGACTACCGTGACCAGCATACCGTACCTCCTCAGATTTCCAGGTAAAAACGGACGGGCAGCTCTGGCTGCCCGCCCGTTTTTCCGTCTTTAACTCTTCTCCTCAAAGCTCACGCCGCAGCTGCGGCAGGTGATGGAGATCTTGCCCTTGCCCTTGGGCACCCGCAGGTGCTGGCCGCAGTTGGGACACTTGAAGTAGCTGTGGTCCTTGTCTTTGCGGCGGGCGCGCTGGAGGTGGCACCACGCGAGGAAAGGCCCCGCCAGCTTTAGGAATTTCGCGTTTTCCGCCCTGCGCCGGGGGATATTGCGGGAGAACATCCGCAAAATGGCCACCAGACCCGGTACGAGGGCCACCCAGCTCAATACCCACAGATGGGGCAGCAGGGAGGTGAGGTGGAGCAGCAGATAGAGGCCGATGAGGAAAACGGAGAGATAGTCCCCGCCATATCGGCCATACATGATTTTTTGTAGCCAGCTCATAGGGAAATTTCGTCTCCTTCACATGGAAGAACCGTGGGCGGATAGGCCCGCGGGGGTCAAAAATGGAGCGATACACGCTATCTTATGATTCATGATAACGGGAGAATGCGTCTACGTCAAGGAAACAAACGTAAACAATATGTGAATTGTGTCTTGCGCGGCGGGGGAAAAACAGCTATACTTAGTGAAAAAAGTTGGGAGAGCGGCGCATGAAGCGAATCGACAAGCATAATTACTACCTGGACATCGCGGAGACCGTGCTGGAGCGGGCCACCTGTCTGCGCAAGTGTTACGGGGCTATCATCGTCCGCAACGACGAGATCGTCTCCACCGGCTATAACGGCGCTCCCCGGGGTCGGAAGAACTGCGTGGACCTAAACTACTGTACCCGGGAGGCCCTGAAGGTCCCCTCCGGGCAGCGGTACGAGCTGTGCCGCAGCGTCCACGCCGAGGCCAACGCCATCATCTCGGCCGCCCGGAGCGAGACCCTGGGAGCCACCCTCTACATGGCCTGTAAGGACCCCGCCACCGGCGAGCTGGTCAGCGGCACCACCTCCTGCTCCATGTGCCGCAGGCAGATCATCAACGCCGGCATCGAGCGGGTGGTCATCCGGGAGACCAAGACCGAGTACACGATCGTCCAGGTAGAGGACTGGATCCGGGAGGACGACTCCCTGCCGGAGGAGCTGAAAGAGCACTGATCCGCCGGGCCGCCATTTTTGGTGGCCCGGTTTTTCTGTTAGATCGACCGGGAATATTCCATCGCTTACGAATTTCCTTGACACGAGAACGTTCCCGCACTAAAATAGATAAGGTATAGCGTTTTGGAAAGCGGCATCTCTGCTTTTCCAATTTTTATGCGAAATGGACAAGCCGGGTCCTCTCGCACGTACCATTTTATGAAAGATGATAAAAAAATCAGAAAGAAAGAGAGGTGTAGCGAATTCCCATGGTGTCAATTTGGATTACCGTATTAGTAGGCGTTATCGCGCTTTTCTTCGGTTTGCTCGTGCTCGGTATTCCCATCGGCGTTCAGATCCGCAAGCGGACCGCCGAGAAGGAGATTGCCAGTGCGGAGGAAGAGGCCAAGCGCATCATCAACGAAGCCATCAAGAGCGCCGAGAGCAAGAAACGCGAGGCGCTGGTCGAGGCCAAGGAAGAGATTCTCAAGGCCCGCAACGATTTTGAGCGCGATTCCAAGGAACAGCGCGCCGAGCTCCAGAAACAGGAGCGCAGACTCCAGCAAAAAGAAGAGAACATTGACAAGAAAACCGAGAATATCGAGAGAAAAGAAGAGACCATTCAGAACAAGCTGGCCGCCCTCGAAGAAGAGCGGGAGGCCGTCGCCACCGTCAAGAGAGCTCAGATGGAGGTGCTGGAGCGCATCTCCGGTTTCACCGCCGAGGAGGCGAAGAACTACCTCATCGACCAGCTGGAGGCTGAGGTCACCCACGAGTCGGCCATGAAGATCCGCGAGATCGAGGCCCAGTTTAAGGAGGAGGCCGATACCAAGGCCAGGGAGATCCTCTCCCTCGCCATCCAGCGCTGTGCCGCCGACCATGTGGCCGAGGCCACCGTGAGCGTGGTGGCCCTCCCCAACGACGAGATGAAGGGCCGCATCATCGGCCGCGAGGGCCGCAACATCCGCACCCTGGAGACCATGACCGGCGTGGACCTCATCATCGACGACACCCCCGAGGCCATCACGGTCTCCTGCTTTGACCCGGTCCGCCGTGAGATCGCCCGCATCGCGCTGGAGAAACTCATTGTGGACGGGCGCATCCACCCCGCCCGCATTGAGGAGATGGTGGAGAAGGCCAAACGTGAGGTGGACGCCACCATCAAGGCCGAGGGCGAGCGCGCCGTGTTCGAGACCAACGTCCACGGCCTGCACCCCGAGCTTGTCAAGCTCCTGGGCCGTATGCGCTACCGCACCAGCTACGGGCAGAACGTACTCAACCACTCCATAGAGGTCGCCCACCTGGCCGGTCTTATGGCCGCTGAGCTGGGGGCCGACGTGACCGCCGCCAAGCGGGCCGGTCTCCTCCACGACCTGGGCAAGAGCATTGACCACGAGGTGGAGGGCTCCCATGTCGCCATCGGCGTGGAGTTGGCCCGCAAGTACAAGGAGAACGAGGACATCGTCCACGCCATCGAGGCCCACCACAACGACGTGGAGCCCCGTACCGTGGTGGCCTGTCTGGTCCAGGCGGCCGACGCCGTCTCCGCCGCCCGGCCCGGCGCCCGGCGGGAGAACCTGGAGAATTATATCAAGCGCCTGGAGAAACTGGAGGAAGTCACCTCCTCCTTCCATGGCGTGGAGAAGTCCTTCGCCATCCAGGCCGGCCGTGAGGTCCGCATCATGGTGGCCCCCGAAAAAATCAGCGAGGACCAGATGGTCCTCCTGGCGCGGGACATCGCCAAGAAGATCGAGGAGGAGCTGGAGTATCCCGGCCAGATCAAGATCAACATGATCCGCGAGACCAAGGTCATCGAATACGCCAAATAGCAAAAAGGGAACCGGCTCCGGGCCGGTTCCCTTTTTTGTTTTGCTGGCGTAGCGTCATTGCGCTTTCCCACAAAATCACATATAATAAGTCTTATCAGTCCAATGAAATCACCCCACTGGAGGGCAAAGCCTATGATCCTCAACCTTCTCGCCGTGGGCGACGTGGTCGCCGAGAGCGGCATCGCCTGCCTCAGCCGCCATCTCCGCCCGCTCAAAAAGCTCAAGGATGTGCACTTTACCGTGGTCAACGGAGAAAACGCCTCGGGTGTGGGCATCCTGCCCCGCCAGGCCGACGATATCTTTGCCGCCGGGGCCGACGTCATCACGCTGGGCAACCATACCTGGAACCGTCTCCAGATCACCGACTATCTGGAGGAGAACCCCTATATCCTCCGCCCCGCCAACTACACCAGCCGGGTTCCCGGCAAGGGCTGGGGGATCTACGAGGGGCCGCGTGGCCTGCGTATCGCCGTGATGAATCTCATCGGCCGCTGTGAGATGGACTCCAACTTCGATAACCCCTTCACGCTGGCGGACAAGCTACTGTCCAAGGGGGACTTCGACCTCGCCGTGGTGGACTTCCACGCCGAGGCGACCAGCGAGAAGGGGGCCATGGCGTACTATCTGGACGGCCGGGTTCAGGCCCTCTGGGGCACCCATACCCATGTCCCCACGGCGGACACTCAGGTCCTTCCCGCCGGCCTGGGTTTCGTCACCGACCTGGGCATGACGGGCCCGGCCCGCAGCGTGCTGGGGATCCGCCCGGAACAGGCGGTCAACCGTTTCCTGGGCGGCCTGCCCGCCAAGTATGAGGCGGCGGACGGCCCCTGTAAGCTGGAGAGCGTCCTCTTCTCCATCGACACCGACGCGGGGCGCTGCGTCTCCGTCGAGCGGATCGACCTGCACGACTAAAGGAGGGGAGCCTATGATCACATTTATCCACGGGGCCGACTTCCATCTGGACGCCCCCTTCTCGGCGCTTTTGCCCCGGCAGGCGGCAGCACGGCGGGAGGAGCAGCGCGCCCTGCTGGACCGCCTGGCCGACGCCGCCGAGGGGGCGCAGCTCGTCTTCCTCGCCGGGGACCTTCTGGACGGAGAGCGCACCTATTATGAGACCGCTCAGGCTCTGGTCCGCACTCTGGGGCGGATGAGGGCCAGGGTCTTTCTCTCCCCCGGCAACCATGATTTCTACTCTCCCCGCTCCCCCTGGGCCACGTTGTCCTGGCCCGGGAACGTACATATCTTCCGCACGGCTCAGGTGGAGCGGGTCGATTTGCCGGAGCTGAACTGCGCCGTCTACGGCAGCGCCTTCACCGCCCCCTTCCGGGACGATTCCCCATTGGCGGGCTTTGCCGCCCCGCGGGACGGACGACTCCACTTCATGTGCGTCCACGGCGACGTGGACGGCAGGGAGCGGTACGGCAGCATCGCCCCGCAGGAGATCGCCGCCAGCGGCCTCACCTATCTGGCGCTGGGCCATGTCCACGCGGGCACCGGCCTCCGGTACGCCGGGGATACGGCCTGGGCCTATCCCGGCTGTCCCGAGGGCCGGGGCTTTGACGAGCTGGGGGAGAAGGGCGTACTCCGCGGCACGGTGGGGGAGGACAGCCTCCGCTGTGAGTTCGTCCCCTTAGCGGGGCGTAGATATGAGATATTATCGGTGGACGTGACGGGGGAGGACCCCTCCGCCGCGCTCTCCGCCGCGCTCCCCAGGGGGGCGGAGCGGGACATCTACCGCATCCTCCTCACCGGTGAGAGCGCCCTGGAGGGCCTCGACCTTGCCGCCCTGGAGGAGCTGGCCGCGCCGTATTTCTACAGCGTCTCCCTCCGGGACCGTACCCGCGTCCGCCGGGACCTGTGGAGCCGCGCGGGGGAGGACACCCTCACAGGGCTCTTCCTCCGGGAACTGCGCGGCCGCCTGGAGGCCGCTGAGAGCGACCAGGAGCGGGAGAGAATTGAAAAGGCCGTCCGTTTCGGCCTTGCCGCGCTGGAGAACCGGGAGGACTGCTATCTATGAGAATCAAATCGATGACGGCCTCCTTTGGTAAGCTCCGCAACGCCCGGCTGGAGCTCAAACCGGGATTCAATCTGATCGAGGCACCCAACGAGGGGGGAAAATCCACCTGGTGCGCCTTTCTCCGGGCCATGCTCTATGGCATCCCCACCCGGGAACGGGACAGGCAGGGCTATATCGCCGAGAAAAACCGCTATCAACCCTGGGCGGGTGGCCCCATGGAGGGGGAGATGAACCTCACCTGGAATGGCCGGGATATCACCCTGTGCCGGGGCCCCAAGGGGAGCGCCCCATTTGCCGCCTTCTCCGCCGTCTACACCGGTACGGAGGAGAGCGTGCCCGGCCTCACCGCCGAGAACTGTGGAGAGATCTTGCTGGGCGTCTCCCGCGAGGTGTACGAGCGTTCTGCCTTTGTGGGCCAGGGGGGCGCGGCCATCGGGGCCGACGCCGAGCTGGAGCGCCGCATCGCCGCCCTGGTCTCCTCCGGGGAGGAGGATGTGTCTTACACCGAGGTGGAGGGCAGGCTGAGGGAGTGGCAGCGCCGCCGCAGGTACAATAAGTCGGGCCTGATCCCCAAATTGGAGAACGAGCGGGCGGTCCTGGACGACACGTTGGCCCGTCAGTCCCGCGCCAGGAGTCAGGCCGGGGAGGCCGCGGGCGAGATCGAGCGCCTCACCGCCCGTAAAAATGCCATCTCGGCCGCGCTGGCGGTCCATAGGCAGGCCGAGAACCGGGACAGGTATGAGAAGTACCAGACAGCCCAGGCCGCCCTGCGCTCAGCCCAGGCCGAGGTGGAGGCCCTCCAGGCCGCCGCAGCCCGTATGCCCGACGGGGAGACTCTCCGCGCCGCCCAGGGGGACCTGGCCTATCACAAGACCCTGGAGGCAAACCTCCGCCTGGCTGAGGGCCAGCTCCCCGCCGCCCAGGCCGAAGCGGAAACCCTTGAACAGGCGGCGGGGGAGGGGCTCTTTGCCCCCATGTCCCCTGATGAGGCCTGGCGTCAGGCCAGCCAGGATCGGGACCGGGCTGCGGCAAGGCCGCCCCGGGGCACCGGGCTGGCCGCCCTCCTCGTCCTCATAGCCGCCGCCGCAGCTGCCGCCGTTCTGTTCGCGATGCGTGGGGCAAGCCCCTGGCTCTGGGGCGTCCCGGGGGGCGGGGCAGCGCTTGCCGTTATCCTCGCCCTTATGGGCGCGGCCCGCACCCGATCCTGGCGGTCCGGTGCCCAGGCCGTACTGGACAAGTACGCGGCCCAGTACCCCGATGATATCCTGGCCCAGGCCAGCGCCTACCGGGAGCGCCATGTCGCCGCCCAGGAGGCGCGGCGCAAGCTGGAGGCGGTGCGCGCCGCCGCCGCCGACCTGCGGGCGCAAAGAACCGATTTGACCCAGAGCCTTCTCGACACCGTTCACATCTTCGAACCCCATGTGACCGACCTCTTCGGGGTCTCCGCCGCCCTCTCCCGGGGCCTCTCGGTCCGGGAAAAGCTGACCGCCGCTTTGGTCCGCCTGGAGGGGGCCGCCGCCCTGGCTGCCAGTCTTCCCAGACCCGAGGGTCCGGTGGGGGAGGACGGGGCCGCTCCGCCCCCTCCAATGGGGGAGACATCGCCCCAGCAGCTTGCCGCTCAGCTTGCCGCCGTGGAGGAGGAGCTGGCCCGCCGGAAGAACGACCTGGCCCTCGCCACCGGCGAGCTCAACACCCTGGGCGACAGCGCCCTCTTCGAGGCCCGCCGGGAGGAGCTGGGGGAGGAGCTGGAGCGGCGCGGTCAGGAGTACGACGCCCTCACCCTCTCCCTGGAGGCACTGGGCGCCGCCAACGCCACCCTTCAGGCCCGGTTCTCGCCCGCGCTCAACGCTTTGGCGGGGGAGATTTTATCTGCCCTCACCGGAGGAAAGTACGCCAAGGTGGGCCTGAGCCGCCAGTTCGAGGCGAGTGCCCAGGAGGCGGACGCCGCTCTGCCCCGGAGCGCCCTCGCCCTCTCCCAGGGCACGGCGGAGCAGGTCTATCTGGCTGTGCGCCTTGCGGTCTGCCGCTTGGCGCTCCCGGAGGAGGAAAGCGTACCCCTGGTCCTGGATGACGCGCTGGGCGCCTTTGACGACGCGCGCATGGCCCTGGCTCTCGACTATTTCCTCACTTTGGCTGAGGAGCGCCAGATCCTCCTCTTCACCTGCCATACCCGGGAGGCGGGCTGTCTGGGCGGCGGAGCCGCACCGATCCTCCTGTGACCCCCTGCCCTTGCAATCTTCCGTAAATCGGGGTATAATATCGTTTTGACGAGATATTCCCGGAGGAGTTGAGACCGTGGCAAAGCGCTTGAGCAGATCTCCGGAGCGGTCCGAGCCGCTCACCGGGACGGCCGCCTTTAAGGTGGACCTCTATTTCTGGCTGCAGGCGCTGACGGCGGCCCTGGTGGGCCTCATTCTGGTCTTTACCTTTGTAGGCCGGGTCATCGGCGTGGATGGGAACAGTATGCTCCCCACCCTCCACCATGGGGACACCATGCTCCTCCAGAGCCTGGGTTACGCGCCCCACCAGGGGGATGTGGTGGTGCTCACCAAGTATTTTGAAAACGTCCAGGGGCCCATTGTCAAGCGGGTCATCGCCACCGAGGGACAGACTGTGGACATCGACTACGCCGCCGGGACCGTCACGGTGGACGGCGTGGTGCTGGACGAGCCCTATATCAAGGAGTCTATGCGGCAGCCCTTTTTCGGGGGCGCCTCCCGCGTGACGGTGCCCAAGGGGCATATCTTTGTCATGGGGGACAACCGAAACGACTCGCTGGACAGCCGTTTCCCCGCCCTGGGGACGGTGGACCGGCGCTATGTTTTAGGCCGGGTGCTTATGGTGCTTGCGCCCATGGACCATTTTAAATGGATCGGTCAGGGGGAATAGAGATGGCGGAAGAAGAAATTTTAGAGGAGGGGACGCCCGAGGGGGGCGGCTTTGCCGTGGCGCTCTACGAGTGGCTCCAGGTGGTGGTAGGCTGCCTGACAATCATCGTACTGCTGCTCCTCTTTGTGGGGCGCATCCTCTACGTGGAAGGCCCCTCCATGCTCCCCACCCTCCACGACGGGGACGTGATGGTGGTACAGGAGCTGGGTTATACGCCCCACCAGGGGGACGTGGTGGTCCTCACTCAGGCGTTCCGGGACGTGACCGGCCCCATTGTCAAGCGGGTCGTGGCCACCGAGGGCCAGACCGTGGATATCGACTACGATGCCGGGACCGTCACGGTGGACGGCGTGGCGCTGGATGAGCCCTATATCAACTTCGAACCCATGCGCGTCCCCCCCTATGAGAGCCAGTCCCATGTGACGGTGCCCGAGGGGCATATCTTCGTCATGGGGGATAACCGCAACCACTCCAACGACAGCCGCGACGTGCTCCTGGGCACCGTGGACACCCGCCGCCTCCTTGGCCGCGCCGTCACCGTCCTCTTCCCGTTTCAGGATTTCGGACTGATTCCGTAATAGGAACATATAAAGCTCCGGCAGGGCCTATGGCCCTGCCGGAGCTTTGCATATTCTCCCTTTATGGAGGGCGGGGAAGATCGCCGCGTCACCGCAGAGCGGCTTTCTACGCCAGCTCCCGGTACATGGCCGGGGCCTCGTCCTTTTTCACCTGGGCCTCTACCGCCAGTACCTCAACCTTGACGACCCTCTCGCCAAAGCGGAGCTCCAGCACGTCCCCGGCCTTTACCTCGTAGGAGGCTTTTACGGTGTGCCCGTTGGCGGTGACCCGGGCGTTGTCGCAGGCCTCATTCGCCACCGTGCGCCGCTTGATGAGCCGGGAGACCTTGAGCCACTTGTCTAAGCGCATCTGATTTCCTCCCTGATAGAAACGGGGCCGCCGCGTCCGCGGCAGCCCCATCTTAGCATAAATCTGTCACGTCTTGCACGCCTCACGGGCGGGTCGCATTTCCTTCGGCTCCAGACAGCCCAGGCCCCCGCTGCGCGGCGTCCTGGGCTCTGCCTATCACTCCGGTCCAGGCTCCCCTGCTCGGCGGCTCAACGTTTCTTACTTGGAGACGACGTCCTTCAGAGCCTTGCCGGCCTTGAAGACAGGGACCTTGGAAGCGGGGATCTCAATGCTGGCCTTGGTCTTGGGGTTACGGCCGATGCGGGCGGCGCGGCTCTTCACCTCGAAACTGCCGAAACCGACGAGCTGGACCTTGTCCCCACCGGAGAGGGCCTCGGTGATGGACTCGATAGCGGCATTGACGGCGGCCTCGGTGTCCTTCTTGGACAGGCCGGACTTCTCAGCGGCGGCGTTGATGAGCTCAGCTTTATTCATAGTGGTACTCCTCCTAAATTCTTTTGCGGCGGCGGTCGCCTGCCGCGTGTATACTTAAAGCGTTTCCGCTTTTAAGTCCTGTTTTGCCTCTTCCCATAGCTTGTCCAATTGAGCGAGGCTCATGCCCTCCAGGGCTTTTTCCCGGCTGCGGGCCAGCGATTCCACCCTCGAAAAGCGGGAGATGAACTTGTCGGTGGCCTTTGTCAGGGCCTCCTCCGGGTCTACATGGAGGAACCGGGCCGCGTTCACGACCGAGAAGAGCAGGTCCCCCAGCTCCTCCTCCACGTTGGAATCCTCGGCCACCGCGGTCTTGAGCTCCTCCAGCTCCTCCCCCAGCTTGTTCACCGCGCCTGAGACATCGCTCCAGTCAAACCCGGCCTTTTTCGCCTTTTTCTGCACCTTCTCAGCCCGCCACAGGGCGGGGAGGGCGCGGGCGACGGCGCGCAGCGCGTCGGTGTGGGTGGCCTGGCCCTTCTCCTCGCGTTTAAGGTCCTCCCAGTTGGAGAGGACCTCACCGGTGCCGGAGACCGTCACGTCCCCGAATACGTGGGGGTGGCGGAAAATGAGTTTTTTGCAGATGCCGTCGGCTACGCCGTCTAAGTCGAAGGAGCCGGTCTCGGCCTCCATCTGGGCGTGGAGCGCCACCTGGAGCAGCACGTCCCCCAACTCCTCACGGAGGTGAGAGGGGCTTTTTTCGTCGATGGCCTCGACGGCCTCGTAGGCCTCCTCAAGGAAATTTCGGCGGATGCTCTCATGGGTCTGCTCGGCATCCCAGGGGCAGCCGCCGGGGGCGCGGAGGAGCCTGACGATCTCCTCCAGATCCTTTACCCCATATGTTTC